>JBFJVD010000007.1:0-34034 GCA_041624375.1 Anaerolineales bacterium | reverse complement strand
TGACAGTCGGGGAGGCCCTGCTATAATGACTTCGCCTGCCTTCGGGCAGGCATAATCTTGTCGGGACGAAGCAGCCGCCGGTTCCCAGGGTCTCCGAGGAGGCGAACATGGGCCCGCTTCCCAAGCGAAAAATCTCGAAAGGTCGCCGTGATCGCCGCCGCGCCCATCATGGATTGAAGCCGCGGCATCTGATCAACTGCACCAATTGCGGCGAGAAGCATATCCCGCATCGAGTGTGCCCCAACTGCGGCCATTACGACGGCCGCGAGGTTGTCGAAGTCGAGCGGGAGTAAGCAGGCCGCTCGGGCCGTGCCAGCGCACGGCCCTTTTCTTGTCCATGCAACTCAACCCAAAGTCAACGGCGTTCCTCTTCCCAGGTCAGGGTTCACAGGCCGTGGGGATGGGCAAGGAGCTTGCCGAGGCCGAATCTGCCGCGGCCAGGGTGTTCGCCGAAGCCGACGATGTCCTTGGAATACCTCTCTCGCGAATTGCCTGGGAGGGTCCGGAGCGCGACCTCAACGACACCCTGAACACGCAGCCCGCGCTGCTTGTCCATTCCATCGCCGTTCTGCGGGTCTTTCAGCAGAGGCTGCCGGAGTTTCGGCCGGCCTACTGTGCCGGGCATTCGCTCGGTGAAATCAGCGCACTCGTAGCCGCCGGCTCGATCCCATTCCCAGATGCCGTTCGCCTGGTGCGGGAGCGGGGCGCGGCGATGCAGGCAGCCGGTGAACGCAGTCCTGGCGGCATGGCCGCCGTCCTGGGGATGGACGCCCCCGACGTTGCCCGCATTTGCGCCGAGGTGTCCGCACAGGGTTCGGGCGGGGTATGGGTCGCCAATGATAACTGCCCGGGCCAGATCGTGATTTCGGGCGACGTCGCCGGGCTGGAGGCGGCGACCGAGCAGCTGCAGGCGGCGGGAGCCCGCAAGGTGGTCCGGCTGGCCGTAAGCATCGCTGCGCATTCCCCGCTCATGGCAGCGGCGGAGACGCACTTCCAACGTGCGCTTGATCAGACACCTTTCTCGGATCCGCAGATCCCCATCATTGGCAACGTTGAAGTTTCCCAACTGCGGAACGCAGCCGAGGTTCGCGCCGACCTGAAGGCACAACTGACAGCGAACGTCCGCTGGACGGAGACGATCTCCACCATGCTGAACGCCGGGGTCACAACCTTCGTCGAGCTTGGATCTGGGTCTGTACTCTGCGGCCTGGTGCGGCGTATTGACCGCGCCGCAGCGTCAATCCCGCTCGACTCCCCGGCAAGCTTCGAGGCGCTTTCCATCTAGCGAGGAGAGGCCCCTCGCTCCAGCAAACGATGCGCAAGATCATTCTCGCCACTCTCCTCCTGGCCACGATCATCTTTCTCTTCGCCAACCGCGGCGAGCTTGAGAACGTGGTCCAGACGCTCCAGCGTGGCGACTGGCGCTGGTTGGGGCTGGCGATTGCGGTGCAGGTGGCCTGGGTGGTGAACGTTGCGGCCGCGTTCCATGCGCTGTACAGGCTGTTGGGTGTGGGGGAGAAGATCGAGCGTCTCATCCCGGTCGCCGCAGCTGCCAACTTCGTGAATGTAGTGGCGCCGAGCATGGGGATGGGCGGCCTCGCCGTGTTTGTTATCGACGGACGGCGCAGGAAACTTCCAGGCGGACGCGTGGCCACCGCGGTAGCGCTCTTTGTCCTGTACGACTACTTGGCGTTCCTGGTCGTGCTTGGGCTCGGGCTCGCCGTCCTCGTCCGGCGGAATCAGCTCGGGCCGGGTGAGGTGATCGCTTCCGGAATTTTCATCGCCACAGCAGTCGTGATGGGCACCTTAATCCTGCTCGGCATGCGCTCGCCGGGGCAATTCGAACGGGCGCTCTCCTGGCTGGGCGGAGGGGTAAATGCCGCCCTGCGTCCCTTGCTCCGACGGGACTACTTCGATCTGGACCGCGCCCACACCTTCGCCGCGGAAATCACAGAGGGCCTGCAGGTGGCGCGCCGCTCCCCGGAAGGGCTTATCCTTCCCTTTGGCCTGGCGATGAGCAGCAAGGCCCTGCTCATCAGCGTGCTGTTCCTGGTGTTCCTTGCCTTCCGTCAGCCGTTCTCCGTAGGCACGCTCATCGCCGGCTTCAGCATCGGCTACCTCTTCATGATCGTCTCCCCGACTCCGGCCGGGATTGGCGTTGTCGAAGGCGCGCTGGCCATCGGACTCAATTCGCTGCGCGTGCCGCTGGGGGCGGCAACGGTGATCGCGCTCGCCTACCGTGGGATCACCTTCTGGCTGCCGCTGGTCTACGGCATGTTTGCTTTCCGCTGGGTCAGCCGGGGCGCCAAGCAGCCAGCGGGGTTGCACCCATCCTGAGCCTGCTGACGACCAACCCTTGGCACGCTCTTTGCACACCGGCGGTCGGCGCCACGGACCGCACATGCTATAATCCGCACCACGAATCGCGGATCGAGTCATGATTCTCTCGCAGGCCGCAGCTCTACTTTCTGCCCATCCCGGGAACCTCGTCTACCATCTGGTCCTGGCGTTCTCGCTGGCGTTAACCGCTGGCGCGGCGCTTGCCTTGCGCAAGGAACCGGCTGCCGATCCGTTGGCTGCTCGCTGGTGGATCGCTGGCGGCGGTCTGCTGGCAGCCCGTCTGCTTGTCATGGCTGCCTCAAGCCTGACGCTGGTGATCGTCCTCAATCCTCTGATTCTGCTCCCCCCACTCGATCGCTTTGCAAGCTTCGCTGGCGTCGCCATCTTTGGCTGGGTCCTGCTGGCCCCTCATGCCTCTCGCCGTGCGGACACCCTGCTGATCATCGCCATATTGCTGGCTTTGATTCTCGCTGCTTTGAGTTCGGTCTCACTCGCGAGCGGAACCGTTAGCGGCTCGTTCAATCAATCGAATTGGGATCTTGTTTGGGGAATCAGCGGGCTGGTGATTTGCCTGGGAATCATTGTGTTTCTGCTTCGGCGCAGGCCGGACGATTGGCCGCTGGCGGTTGGGGCCTTCGGGCTGCTCACGGCGGGCTACATGCTCCATATCAGCTTTGGGGGAGATGCTGGCTCGCTCGCCGGCCTGGTGCGCCTCGGCGAACTGGGCGCCTATCCATTGTTCGCCTTGTTGGGCTTTCGCAGCCTGGCGCTGGCAACCCGTCCGATCGCTGCGCCGGCGGCAGCCGCCCCGCCCGCTGCGCCGGCGGTCCAGCCCGAGCCCCGCCGGCGGCGCACGGGCGAACCCGACTTGATTCTCACGCTGATCGATTTGCTGGCGGCGGATCAGATTGAAGACCTGGCCCGGCACTCGGTTCAGGCGGTCGCCCGTTCCTTGCGCGCTGAATACTGCCTTCTGCTGACCTCGCCGGATGCCAGCGGGGATTTCACGATCGCCACAGCCTATGATCTTATTCGTGAGCGCCACCTTCCCGGCGCTGCGCTGAACGGCGAAGGGTTCCCCGTTATTCGCGAAGCATTGCTGCGCAAGCGCGCTCTCACCTTGCCCAGCCAGAGTGACTCGAAGGACCTTCAATCCCTGCGCCAGACCCTCAATATCGACGACGGCACCTCCGCCCTGCTGGCCCCGGTGGTCGCCGGAATGGAGTCATTCGGCGGTCTGCTCCTGCTGTCCCCCTTCGCCCAGCGGGTTTGGCCGGTCGAGGATCAGCGGCTCCTTGAGTCGATCGCTGTTCGGCTTGGCCAGCGTTTCCGCGAGCTGCGGCGCGCCGGCATCCAGCAATCCGCCTCGGATGGCGCTGAGGCCCCAACGGAAAAGCTCCAGTCTCAATTAGAGCAGCTACACGCCGAAAACGAGCGGCTGCGACAGGACGTGGAGAGCCTTCAGGCGCGCGATGAAGCCGACGCGCTCGCAGAAGTACTTGCGATGCACGAGGGCGCATTGCACACCATTGAGAATCTTGAGCGCGAGGTCGAGCGTTTGCAGACCGATCTGGAAGCGCTTCAGGCATCGGCTGAAGAGGACGACTTGGCACCCCTGGCTGCGGAGCTGCAGGAAGCGCTTCAGGAACTCTCGAACACCCGCAGCCGACTGCAGGACCTGGAGGCAAGCCAAGGGCAAGCAGCAGAAGGCCCCGCGGCTCCGGCCGGGCACCAACCCGACATGGAGGCGATCGCCTCGACCGCGCAAGAGCTCCGCCAGCCGATGTCGTCCATCTTGGGATACACCGACTTGATGTTGGGCGAATCCGTCGGCTTGCTGGGAGCCATGCAGCGCAAATTCCTGGAACGGGTACGAAACGGTATCGAGCGCATGGGTTACCTGCTGAATGACCTCATTCAGCTGACGGCCATCGAAACGGGCGCCCTCAGCCTCACACCCGAGCCCGTCGATCTGCTCACCTGCGTGGAGGAGGCGGTGATGCAGGTGAGCCCGCTGCTGCGGGATAAACGCCTCGCACTCCGGATGGATTTTCCGGATGATCTGCCGCCCGTCATCGGCGACGAAGACGCCGTGGTTCAAATCCTGATTCATCTGATTGAGAACGCCATTGGCGCCTCGGTCGACGACGAAGAGGTCGTCGCCGCAGCAAGGCTTCACGAGGACAATGGCGAAGGGTTCCTGCTGCTCACGATGACCGACCATGGAGAGGGCATCCCAGCCGAGGATCTGGGCCGAGTCTTCCAGCGCGTCTACCGGGCGGACAACAGCCTGATCCAGGGAGTGGGCGATCACGGCGTCGGCCTGTCGCTGGTCAAATCGCTGAGCGAGGCGCTCGGCGGCCGTGTCTGGGTGAACAGCCAGGTTGGCGTAGGGAGCACCTTCACCGTCCTGCTTCCGGCAGCAGCCGCCGCCGAGAGCCCCCCGCAGGAATCCGAACCGCAACCCTCATGATCCCCACCCGTGATCTGATCCTCGGGCCGGCGCTTGCGTTGGCCGCTGTCGTAATTCTCCTGGGCAGCCTGCTTACCGCTTCGGTTGAAGCCGAAATGAGCCCGGCAGGTGCTGGAGGTCTTCCTCAACCATGCGCGCCGGAAGGCTGGATCGTCTATATCGTTCGTGAAGGGGACCAGCTTGCGGGGCTGGCCGCAGCCGCCGGCCTATCGCCGGAGGCCATCCTGACCGCCAACTGCCTCGAAAGCCTCCCACCTGCAGGCGCAGCCTTTTACCTTCCCCCGAGCGCCTACAGCAGTGCAGATGCGCCCGATTGCGGACCCCCAGAAGGCTGGCAGTTGTATGCGGCGGAAGGTGCAGCTTCGCTGGAAGAGCTTGCCCTCCGGTTGGGGGTCACCTATGAAAACCTGCTACAGGCCAACTGCCTTGAGCCCGGGACACAGCTGCGGCCAGGAACCCGCATCTTCGCGCCGGTGACAGCCACCCCGCAGCCATCGCCGACGGCGATCCCCACCTTTACGCCCGAGACGGCCGAGGCGGGCGCCACAGCCACCCCCTGAGAGCGCCTTCCCGCTCCCTAAACAGCGATGGAACAGAACTTGCAGAATCCCGATCCGGGAACCATCATTGAGCTTGATGCGTTAATTCAGGTAGAGGTGAGATGAAAGAGACTCGTCCTGCCCAGCGCGCCATCTGGGCTCTGGCGTCAAGCGTATTGATCCTGCTGGCCTGCAATCTGCCCTTTGCCGGTGGGATTCTGAACCCGGCGGCTGGGCCCATCCCTGCGGCCACCTCGGATCCTCTGGCCACGGCTACGGCAACTGCGTTCTCTCCGCTGGATCCGACCGCAACGCCGCCGCCGCTGCCCAGCCCTACCCCGCTGCCGACGTTCGATCCGGCGCGGCCGTGGGGAGACTTCCCGGCGCCAAGCGAACCTTCGGCGATTGATATCCCACCGCCGGCGCCGCGGATTGAGTTCGCCGAGAATGTATTGAACATTGCCTTGCTGGGCTCCGATGCCCGTCCCTACACCGGCGGCTACCGGACGGACGTGGTCATGATCGTCTCGCTCGATCCCAGCAAAGGGACCGCAACGCTCCTCTCGATTCCGCGTGACCTATATCTTTACCAACCCGGCTTCCGGGTCGACCGGATCAACACGGCCGAGCCGCGCGGGGGCTTTGACCTCTTCTACCTCACCGTGCTCTACAATTTCGGAATCCCCGTGCACCACTGGGGGCGAATCAACTTCGGCGGTTTCATCTCCCTGGTGGACTCTATGGGTGGGGTCGATGTGCAGGTCGGCCAATACCTCAACGATAAGTGTGGGGACAACTGGTACACTTTCTCCCCGGGCGTCCGCCATATGGACGGCTGGACCGCACATTGCTACGTTCGGATGAGGAAGGCCAGCAGTGACTTTGATCGATTACGGCGCCAACAGGAAGTGATCGAGGCCATCTTCCGCAAGGTGATCAGCCTGGACGGATTGTCGCGGGTCCCCGATCTGTATACACAGTTCAATCGAATGCTCCAGACGGATCTTACGGTCAACGATGCGCTGCCGCTCATCCCCCTGGCCGCCCAGCTTTCGCAGGATACATCCCGCATACGCCGATTCACCATCGACCCCTCGATGGCCACCGGATATCGAGTGCCATACAGCGGCGCCTCGGTCTTGTTGCCGAACTGGGAAGCGATCTATGCCATGCTGCGGACGGCCTTTGGTCCATGACGCTTCGCCAACGCGCTCAATTTATCGTTCTCATCCTTCTTACGGCCTGTGGGCCGATGCCGCGAGCGCAGGTCAACGCGCCGCGGGTCCCGAAAGGCGAGCTCCCGCCGGGGCTCGGCACCCCAGATGTCCAGCTGACCCTGGTTCCCGGGACTTTGACGCCCACGCCCCCTGCTGAATTGCTGCCGGATCCGGCAAATTGGGCGGCGCCTTTCACCTACATTCCCAGGGCGGCGCTGCCGACAGCGATCCCGCTCCCGGCGCGCCCGCAGCGCTTTCCGGCAGATGTGGTCAACATCCTGCTCATCGGCTCGGATCGCCGCCCCACCAGCACCTCCTTCCGGACCGACGTGCTCATCATCGTCTCGATCCATCCCAGCGCCCGCGCGGCGGCGATGATCTCGATCCCCCGCGACCTGTATGTCTACATCCCCGGCTTCACCATGAATCGAATCAACACGGCGTTCACGTTGGGGAATTCCGCCAACTATCCCGGCGGAGGCGCCGCCCTGCTATCCGACACGATCGGCTACAACTTCGGCATTCCGATTCACTACCATGCACGGGTGGAGATGGATGGCTTCAGCGAGGTGATTGACACGCTCGGAGGCGTGGATGTGCATGTCGCCTGCTCCTACACCGACTGGCGGCTGAAGCGCCCGGACCTCAACCCGGAAGATGAAGACAACTGGGCGTTGTATACCGTGCCAAGCGGTGTCGTTCATATGGATGGCGAGTTTGCGCTCTGGTACGCCCGTTCCCGGAAGCGCTCCTCGGATTTCGACCGCTCGCGACGGCAGCAGGAAGTCTTGCGGGCAGCCTACCGCCGGATCCTCAGCCTGGGGCTCATCCCGAGGCTGCCGGAGCTCTATGGTGAGCTGAGCCAGACCGTGAGCACCGATATGAGTCTCAGCGATATGCTGCGCCTGGCGCCGCTGGCTGGCAGGATCACGCCCTCACGAATTCGCTCCAGCTTCATCGGCCGCGATGCGGTGACGAGCTGGACGACCCCGACCGGAGGCGCCGTTGTGCTGCCCAAACCGGAAGCCGTCGAGGTTGTCCTTGAGAACGCCTTTGACTTCGATCAGATCGCCGACCCGCTCCAGCCAGAGCAAATCGTCACTGTCGAAGTGATCAACGTCTCAGCGCGTCAGGACTACGGCACATTGGCCGCTGCCCGCCTGGAACACGCGGGCTTTGAAACGCATGTGGCCACCGAGGCTGAGGCGCCCGGCACACCCACGCACTTGATCGACTTCGGCCAGATCGATGGGTCAGCCCGGGATCAACTCGTCCAGGACCTCGGGCTCAACCCTGCCGCGGTCGTGGCGCAGCCCGAGGCGCCGTCAATCTTCCCCTTCCGGCTCGTAGTTGGGGACGACTACAATCCCTGCTTCGATCCGACGCGAAACTGACAATCGAATAATTAGCGAGGTCAGGCCGACGGAGCGGGAGCCGCGTTTGACAAGCGCGAGAACTCAGGCTATGCTTCGCTCCACTTTGACTATGCGCAAAGGCAGGGAACGGAGGAGTCTATGGCGGAGCCCAAGCAAGACCTCCCCCTTTTCTCAAGCGTAGAGAGTCAGGCGGCCGAGACAGGGCCCAGACGACAGGTGCTGCTGGGCGAATCGTCCCTGAGCGCCGCCATCCAACTCTGGGGACAAGCGCTAGCGGATGAAGGGAAATCCATCCACACCGTCAAGGCCTTCACGGGTGACCTGCGCCTGGTGGCACGTTTCCTTGGCGGAGGAATCGCGCTCAACGCGATCGGCACCCACGACCTGAAGAATTTTCTCGAATGGATGCAGAACCGGCGCAAGGCGCCCTGCAGCCCGAAGACCTACGCTCGTCGGGTGACCTCCATCAAAGCCTTCTTCCGCTGGCTCACCGCAACCGGTGTACTGAGCGAAAATGTGGCCGATCCCATCCCCCAGCAGACCGTTCTCAGCCCGTTGCCGACTGTGCTCACACCCGACGAAGTCCAGCGGGTGCTCGAGGCTGCAGATTCATTCCGCGCTGGTGAGCAACCGGACGCGCGCCCGTACGCGCTGGTCGCGCTGCTGTTGCAGACCGGGATCAAGAAGGGCGAATGCCTAGCGATTCACCTCAACCATCTGGATCTGGAATCCGGGAACGGCGCGGTGCTGTTTGTGCGCTACGGCGAGGTGTCCAAGCGTTACAAAGAGCGCCGTCTTCCCCTGGATCAAGACTGGGTGGAGGCCTACCGCCAGTATGTTCGCCAGTACGAACCGAGCGATCGACTCTTTCCCTGGTCGCCCCGCCGGCTCGAGTATCTCTTGGAAGACGTCGGCGAGGCCGCCGGGCTGGAGAAGCACCTCTCATTTGACATGTGCCGCTGGACCTCGGCGCTCACCGACTACCGTGCCGGTCTTGACAAGAATAAGATTCGTCAGCGGCTGGGCATCTCCAAGATTCAGTGGCGGGAGGTGGGCCGCAAACTGGCCCGGCTCGCCGAGCAGATGGATTAACACCAACGGGGCGCCCAGAGGGCGCCCCGCCTTTGTTACCAGCTGAATGTTAGAGCTTCTTCACCACGATATCCCCGATGACATTGGCGGCCTCATCGCCGCGGTCGGCTGCGTTAGAGAGGTGGCGATAGACCTCCCGCAGTTTCAACATCTTCACCAGGTCCTCGATATCGTCGGCATGGCTGAATAGATCGGCCAGGGCTTCCCGATACACCGTTTCCACCCGATTCTCCAAAGCTTTGGCGCGCACCGCATGGTCTACCGCTACGTTTGGGTGGTCTTCCAGCCGCAGGACGCCGTTGTGGATCTCGTTGGCTGCGTCCGAGAGCAGGGAGACCATGCGGGTGATAAAGGCGTTGGGTTGTATATCCAGCAACGCCATTTCCTCGATCGTTGAGTCGGCATAGTCCAGGACGTCGTC
The DNA here is from genome assembly GCA_041624375.1 of Anaerolineales bacterium. Taxonomy (GTDB): domain Bacteria; phylum Chloroflexota; class Anaerolineae; order Anaerolineales; family E44-bin32; genus JBFJVD01. The sequence goes on along the minus strand of JBFJVD010000007.1, from coordinate 24,576 downwards.
GATCCCCCGCGAAAGGGCGAAGATATCCTCGCGGTCGATCGGCGTGACGAAGGTCTGGTTGAGCTCGTCGATCAAGATGCGGCGGACTTCGTCCGCATGCTTTTCCAGCTCGGATACGCGCTCGGCAAGCTGGACATCGGGCTCTTTGATGTACTTCAACAGGACGCGCCAACCCTCCGAGGCGTATTCTGCCTGCTTGATCAGCAGCTCAATGAAGCGATTCAGCTTTCTCTCACGGCGGAACCAGCGCATGTTCTGCTTTCCTGCAGGCTGAGCCTCGATCCGGTCCCGGCAGTGTTACGACCAGGAATGAGCATTATAGCGCCTTCATCCGTTTCAGGCCGTCGCTCCACCCCGACTTGACAGACGCGCGCGTGCAGACCGATAATGGCCGCCGGATGTCCGAAACCTCCCTGCCCTCGGGGCACCGCTCGGGCTATGTGGCCCTGATCGGCCGACCGAACGTCGGCAAGTCCACGCTGCTCAACGCCTATCTTGGGCAGAGCGTTGCTGCCGTTTCGCCCAAACCACAAACCACCCGTGCCCGCCAGCTGGCCGTCCTCACGCTTTCGAACGCCCAGATCATCTTCGTCGACACGCCCGGGATCCACCAAGCCCAACACCGATTGGGCAAACAGATGATCGAGACGGCACTGGAGGCTCTGCGGGATGCCGATCTCCTGCTGGTGCTCTTCGATTTGAGCCGGCCGCCAACGGACGAAGATGCCCAGGTCGCGGAGAACGTCCTCGAAGCCGGGTCTGACACACCCTATTTGGTCGCCCTCAACAAAGTCGACCGCGTTCGGCCGGAGCACCTGCAGGAGCGATGGGAGTTCTTTGAGGCGCTTCTGCCCTCGGCCGCCTTCATGACCACGCTCTCCGCCACTCGTGGGGACAATCGGGATCTGCTTCTCGAGAACCTCATCGGCCAGCTACCCGAGGGGCCGCGCTACTTCCCGATAGACCAAATCACGGACCTTTACGAACGCGATATCGCTGCCGATCAGATTCGAGCGGCGGCGATGCAGCTCCTGCGCGATGAGGTACCCTACGGCCTTGCCGTGCGGATCGACGAATTCAAGGAGCGGGGCGACGAAGGCGCCTATATTGCGGCGACGATCTTTGTCGAGCGCGAATCTCAAAAGGGCATCGTGATCGGCAAGGGGGGAGCCATGATTCGCGAGATTGGGACTCTCGCCCGGAAGGAAATCGAAGCCATGTCCGGACGCAAGTCTTACCTCAACCTACGGGTGAAGACGCTTCCCGGCTGGACCAACGATGAGCAGGCGCTGCAGCGTCTCGGAGTAACCCGAAGATGACCGAGCGCAAAGACGACCGACACAGCCAATCAGGGGATGGCAGCGACAAGCGCTCCGCCTCCCGGCGAGCGACCGCAACCAGCCGATTTGGATCGCCCGGACGTGTGAATCACAATTCAGATCCGTTCTACGCCGGCCGCCTCTATCAGGGCCGCCGACCGAAACATGTGGAGCACCGTGAAGTCTTGATCCCTGAGGAGAAACTCGATCGCATCTACCACAAGTCCTCCGAGCAGATGGTGGAGCTTCCAGACGATTCGGTGCACTTGATGGTCACCTCACCTCCGTACAACGTGCAGAAGGAATACGATCAGGACCTTTCGCTGGAGGAACACAGGCAGCTTCTCCGCCGCGTGTTCGCTGAGACCTATCGGGTGCTCACCACAGGAGGCCGTGCCTGCATCAACATCGCCAACCTCGGCCGCAAGCCGTATCTCCCCATGCATGTCTTCCTCATCCAGGATCTGCTTGAGCTCGGCTTCTTGATGCGCGGCGAGATCATCTGGAACAAAGCCGGAAGCGCCAGCCCCTCCACCGCCTGGGGATCGTGGCTCAGCGCCTCAAACCCGGTGCTGCGGGATGTCCACGAGTACATCATGGTCTTCAGCAAGGACTCGTTTTCCCGCCCTGCGCAGGGCCGCCAAAGCACGATCGAGCGCGATGATTTCCTCGAATGGACGAAAAGCATCTGGACTTTCTCCCCTGCATCAGCCCGGCAAGTGGGTCATCCTGCGCCGTTCCCCGAAGAACTTCCACTCCGTCTGATTGAGCTCTACACCTTCGCCGGCGACGTCGTGCTCGATCCGTTCTGTGGCTCTGGCACAACCTGCCTCGCCGCTGCGCGCGCCGGGCGTCGCTACATGGGCTATGACATTGAAGAAGCGTACGTGAAGCTGGCAGAGGAGCGGCTAAGCGAGGCGCTCGCGGAAGGCTAGGCTTCCGTACGGAAGTTCCATTCCCCTGTGCGGTTCAGAAGCCACGGATGATCTGTCCCACAAGGCTTCTGAGGGCGCCCCCCCGAGCAGCTAGCGCACAGAGGGTGACCCCACCTGAAACAAGGGTTCCGAAGAATCGAGCCTTGCCCCCCCGGATCGATGATCACATGATGCACGCAGATCGACCACGGGCAGCAAAGGTTTTCATGGTATCCTGCTCGGCGTTACCCCCTTACCTCGAACAGGCTTCAGGATTTCAGACCATGTCGTATCAGTCCCCCTTTTCAGTTCGTTATGGATCCCCGGACATGCGAGACCTCTGGTCAGAGGCCGCCCAACGGCGGATTTGGCGTCGGATATGGGTCGCCGTTGCGCGGGCACAGGCGGATGCGGGCCTGGTCGCGGACGAACAGGTGAGCGCTCTTGTAGAGCACCAGGATGCCATCGATATCGCCAGAGCCGCAAAGCTCGAAGCCGAGATTGGTCACGATCTTGTCGCAGAGCTGAAAGTGTTCGCCGAGCAGTGTGGTGAGGCCGGCAGTATCCTGCATTGGGGGCTCACTTCAGCGGATATCAAGGACAACGCCGATGTGATCCGCCAACGGACGGCGCTTGCGCTTATCCTGCGTGAACTGCGTACGCTACTACTCAATTTCAGCCGACAGATAGAAGCCCATGCAGGCCGGACGATCCTTGGCTACACGCATCTTCAGCCGGCAGAGCCCACTACCCTCGGCTTCCGACTAAGCGGGTACGCCCAGGATCTTTCGATGTATTTTGAGAGGCTTGCGCGGGCTCGCATTCAGCTTAGGGGCAAAGGCATCCGCGGGGCGGTCGGCACCGCAGCCTCGCTGCTCCAACTCCTGGAAGGGGATAGCGATCGCTTCGAGGCGTTCGAAGGCCAGGTCATGAAAGCTCTGGATCTGGAGCCCTTCGCCGTCACTACCCAGATCTACCCTCGGGTGCAGGATCACATGCTGCTTTCCGCACTGGCCGGCCTCGCGGCCAGCCTGCACCGATTCGCGTTCGACCTGCGCCTGATGCAGTCCCCCGGATTCTCCACAGCTTCGGAGCCGTTTGGCGAGGAGCAAGTCGGCTCGAGCGCGATGCCCTTCAAGCGAAATCCTGTCGCCGCTGAACGGATCTGCTCCCTGTCGCGAACGGTCCAGATGGCGGCCGGGGTCGCCTGGGAAAATGCTGCCAGCAACCTGCTGGAGCGGACCTTGGACGACTCGGCCAACCGGCGGGCCTTGATCCCAGAAGCCTTCCTCGCCTGCGACGAGATGATCCGCACCGCAGCATCGCTGGTGGAGAACCTGGAAGTCGATGAAGCCGGGATTGAAATGCAGCTCAAGCGATTTGGAGCGTTCACGGCCCAGGGCCTCTTGCTTACCGAGCTGGTGCGCGCCGGCGCCGACCGCCAGGAGATGCACGAACGCCTGCGCCAGCACAGCCTGGCTTCTTGGGAGGCCCTCGCGCAGGAGCGGCCCAACCCGCTCGTTGAGCGGCTGACGGGCGACACCGCATTGCTTGCCTTCCTCCAGCCCGCCAGGATCCGGGCGCTGCTGGAAGCCGAAGCCGCCGTCGGCCTTGCGCCCCGCCGTGCGCAAGCCATGGCAGCACAGATCCGCGAGCGCCTTCAGGTTGGCGCGCACCCCGAGGCATGACCTCGACACGGCGATACAGCTTCTTCATCCTGACACTGCTGGTAGCCGGACTTTGCCTTCGGTTGGCCTTCTGGCAGCTATCGAGGCTGGGTGAACGCCGGGACCGCAATTCCGACATTGCGTTCCATCTCGATCAACCGCCCCTCCAACTTGATACGGTGGGCCTCGACGCCGACCTTGTCTACCGACGGATCATCGCGCGCGGCGTGTTTGACCCGGAGCACCAAGTCCTGTTGCGGAACCGCGCCCTTGAAGGCCGGCCCGGCTTCCATCTGGTCACGCCGCTGCGGCTCGAAGGATCAAACCAGGCCATATTGGTCGACCGAGGTTGGATCTCGATGGCCGACGCTGAGGCGGAAGCAATCGACCGCTACCGGACCGACGAAGAGGTCACTCTGATCGGAATCGGCCTGCCAAGTCAGGAACAGCCGAGCTGGCGGCTGCTCGCAGATCCAACGCCCGCTCCCAACGAACCTGCGCGGCAGAAGTGGCGCCTGCTCGATCTGTCGCTGATCGCGCCGCAGATTCCCTACCCGCTGCTCCCCTTTTACCTGGGTGTCACCGAGCGGCCCGAAGCATCGGCGGATCAGCCGACACCCGACCAGGAGATCGATCTCTCCGATGGACCCCACCTGGGCTACGCGCTGCAGTGGTTCGCACTTGCTGCCATCGCGCTTGGCGGCGGGGTTTATTGGCTCACCCGATCCAGACAGAACGGCGCCTGAGCAAGGTCAAGCCACAACCCTAAGGACTTGATCTGCGGGGTGGGCGGGCACCATGTATGATGTCTTCAGGGCGGGAGCAGATCCGCCCTGGGGATAGGAGAGCTGAACAGCATGCAAAGCACCGCGCCTGACTCAATCGGGTACATCGAGCTGCTGCGCAGCAACCGGAATTTTCGCCTGCTCTGGTCGGGCCAGGTAGCCAGCCTGTTCGGGGATTGGTTCAACCTGATCGCGTCCGCCTCCCTGGTTGCCAGCCTGACAGGGTCCGGCCTGGCAGTCGGCGCGCTTTTTGTCATCCGCATGCTTGCCCCCTTCGTGATGAGCCCGTTCGCAGGCGTTGCCGCGGACCGCTACAATCGGAAGACCTTGCTGATCCTCACCGACATCCTGCGCGGCGTGGCGGTGCTTGGATTCTTGTTCGTCCGCGATCCCGACGATGTTTGGCTCCTGTTCGTGCTCACCGCCATCCAGATGGCGATGAGTGGGCTGTTCTACCCTACCCGTAACGCCATCCTGCCGGACCTGGTACGTTCCGATGAGCTTGGCGCCGCCAACGCGATCGGAAGCACCACCTGGTCCGTGATGCTGGCTGTCGGGGCGGCATTGGGAGGGATCGTTTCCGGCGCGTGGGGAATCTATCCAGCCTTCGTCATCGACTCAGCCACGTTCTTCCTGTCCGGCATCATTCTGGCCCGCCTCGCCTACAGCATGGCGCCGGCGATCCAGTCCACAGACCGCAGCGTGGGCGCTGCCGTCCGAGAATATGTCGATGGGCTGCGCTACCTGCGCCGTAGCCCCGATGTCTTCGTGATCGCGCTCCACAAGGCCGCGCACGGCATACTCGCCTCCGGCGCGTTCATGGTGCTTCAGGTGACGATCGCGGAAGATATCTATGTGATCGGAGAAGGAGGCGGGATCAGCCTGGGAATCATGTATTCGGTGTTTGGTGTGGGCACCGGCGTCGGGCCAATCCTGGCCCGTTGGATCACAGGCGATCGCGACCGCGCCTTGCGCATCACGCTGTTTGCCGCCTACGGGTTCATTGCCCTTGGGCTGGCCATCATGGCGCCGCTCTGGAGCTTCGGTTGGGTGCTCTTCGGCGCACTCCTGCGAGCGGTGGGCAACGGCCTTAATTGGGTGTTTTCAACCCAGCTCTTGCTTCAGCTCGCGCCCGATCGGGTTCGGGGGCGTGTCTTTTCGACTGAATTCGCCATGTTCACGCTGGCCAACGCCTTCGGTTCCGCAGCCGGCGGCTGGCTTTTGGATGCCACCTCGCTTGGCGTCACAGGAGGCCTTTGGCTGAGCTCGGGCCTGATCCTCCTCCCCGGTCTCGGCTGGCTGCTCTGGATCCTTTTCGGTCCAAGGACCCAACCCGGGATCGATCGAGCTGAAGCCGGAGCTTCCCTTCCCGCTGCGCAACAAGCGACTTCCGTTGCGGAAGGCAAGCCCTCGACGCCTACGATCGAGTGAGCGCCAAGCGGATGGACTGACGGGTCGCGGGGAATTTCCGGCGGGCATCCCCGGTTCAAGCCAGAATTTCCATTCCATCGGAAAGTCGGTCGAAAGCCTCCCAGGGCAGGGTTCACCTGTCTCATTGCCCACTAGACAGCGAATCGAAGGGGTGCTATCATCCCGCACAAGGAGTCGTTCGCAGGTTCTTCTCAGGGAGTCGAAAGACCCCGGCCTGGGCGCCCATCGCCCAGGTCGAATTGGTTCGGTCTGCCCACCCAGAGCGAATTTGCGGCGAACCTGAAGATCGCTTTTGCTGCAAGGAGGCACCACAGCCATGTCGGAACGCATTCTCGGTACGGTCAAGTGGTTCAACACGGGAAAGGGATACGGATTCATCGAGCGCGAAGACGGCCCCGACGTGTTTGTCCACTACACAGCCATTCGCGGGGAGGGCTTTCGAAACCTCGAAGAGGGCCAACAGGTCGAGTTCTCAGTCGAAGAGGGCCCTAAGGGTCTCCAGGCCGCTGATGTGACTGTCGTTTAGCCGAATTTAAGACCCTCAGAAGCCCCTTGCTGAGTTCTGTTTGCAGGGGGCTTTTCGATTCCCATGCGATGTACGGCAGTGCATCCCCGCCGGGAATCCCAGCCTACCGCGCGCCGAACACATCTGTGAGATGTCCATCTCATCCCTTCATCGCAAGCGAAATCCATTGAGCTGCAGGGCTTAAGATCTGGGCGGATGGGAGACCTGTGAGAGGCGGATGATCCCAGACTGCATCGCCGCAACCGGAATGCTTACCTTGAGGAAAGCGTATCAGCGGGGACGAACGCCCAGGATTCGGCCGGCGATCGCCGCGTGGTCCGCCAGCTGAGTGGATTCCAGATCCTCGCCCGGGACGGTGTCCAGGTCCCCTATTCGCTCGCGAAAGGCCAGCTCGCCGGGACCAAGCTCGTCGTCCTCCAGGGCTCGATGCCCCTCGAGCAGGTGGACCCAGACGGAGGGGGGATGGTGCAATTCGGGAGCTCGTGCGTTCGGCGGCGCCAGATAGACGAGTGCTCCCCATTGGTCCGCATCCGAGCGAAATCTGGCCGCATACACCCCGAATGCGGGATAGACTCGCTTTTCCCAGGCTTCAGCCGGGAGAAGAAGCCCACCGCCGCCTTCGGGTCGTGGGAGCAGTCGAACGGTCATGCTGTACGGCCGACCCAGGAGGCGCTCCGCAGCCGGCAAGTCACCCAGCTTCAGGGCCTGTCGGATGCGCGTCGAACTGATCACCTCGCCCTGAGCCTCGACCGGCTTCACGACGTGGAGCTCAAATCCGCGTCGAGGTGCATCCTGCTCCAAATAGGCGACGTTCCCTTGGCGCTGATGGCCGAAGTTGAAATCCGGACCCACCCAGAGTCCGCGGAAATTTACACTGTGCTGCAGCCTATCAAGGAACTCAGCTGGGGTCAGGTGCGAAAATGGCCGGTCGAATTGCTGCGTGATGACGTAGTCCACGCCGAGTTGGCCCAGCAGAGCGGCGCGTTCGTCGGGGGAGGTCAGATAGCGGATCAGCGCCGGATCGCGCAACACCTCGATGGGGTGTGGATCAAAGGTAAAGACGGCTGCGGGCATCCGCTGCTGTCGCGCGTAGCGCACCAGCGAACCCAGGAGTTGCTGATGGCCGAGATGCACGCCATCGAATACGCCAATGGTGAGCTGGCAGCCCTCCAGATTGAGATCATCCAGCCGACGCACATGCTGCATGGCGAATTCAGCTCAAAAAGACCTTGCGCGGATGCCAGAGGGCTTCCCCTGCGACAGCTTCGAGGATTGCGACCAGTTCACCATCCGCGGCAACCCCACGGCTGAGGCCTTGCGCTCCCGGCTCTGCTGGGATTCGGCGGCCATTGCGCACATCCTCGATGAGGTCTTCTGGGATGACGGTAATCGGCAGCTCGGGCAGCGCATCAACCGCCGGGCGGACATATCGTTCCCACTTGCCGGCGATGAAGCCAACTTCAAGCTTAGCCAACGGAACGGCGTCTGCCAGTGCAAAGGGCCCTGCCTTTGTCCGCCGGAGCTCGACCAGGTGAGCTCCGGTGGCAAGCGCTTCGCCCAGATCATGCGCCAGCGAACGGATATAGGTCCCCGCCGAGCACTCGACGGTCAGACGCAGATCGGGCGGTTCATAGCCTACCACTCGCAGCTGGTGAATGGTCACATTCCTTGCCTGGAGATCCACTTCCTCCCCGGCGCGGGCCAATTCGTAGGCCTTCTTTCCTTTGACCTTGATGGCGCTGTAAGGAGGCGGGATCTGCTCGATCTCCCCACGGAAGCGGGGCAAAACGGCTTCAATCTCGGTCAGTTCCGGCGCCGAGCCGGACTGCTGAACAAACTGACCATCCGCATCGTAGGTATCGGTCGAGGCACCAAAGCGGATGACGGCTTCGTAGGCCTTCGAACTGGTGGAAAGGTATTCACTTAAACGGGTCGCAGCCCCCAGGCATAGAACCAGCACTCCGGAGGCACGCGGATCGAGCGTGCCAGCATGACCCACCTTGCGTATGCCGGTTTCCTTCCGCACCAGGCTCACCACTTGGTGCGAGGTCGGACCGACCGGCTTATCGACGATGATGAGGCCGAAGTCCTTCACCGGGGCAGGCTCGGTTCGTGGTTCGCAGCGAGGAGGGGTCGGGTGGCGGCCAGGACATTTGCCTCGACGTCGTCGAGCAAGCCATCCACCATCGCGCCTGCGGCTGGCTCATGGCCCCCTCCGCCGAAGGCTTGAGCAACCGCAGCGACATTATAGCCGGGCCGCGCGCGCCAGCTGACCTTGATTGTTCCATCTGGCTGTTCAACCAGCAGCACAATGACAAGGGCTTCCTCCAGCGTCGTCAAGAGCTGGATCAGGTCGGCATCATCGCGCCCCTGATATCCGACGCTGGTTCGATCTGCCGCGGTGAGCCGGGTCCAGACGAGACCATCCTCCTGCTGAAGGCGCAACAATCCTGCGCCCCAGTAGCGCAGGTCGACGAGTGAGCGATCGAGCAGGGCACGCTGATAGACGGCGGCCAGTGGCGCGCCGAGTTCCATGAGCGCAGCAGCGTCACGCAGTGTCGACGGCGAGACGTTCGGGGTTCGGAAACCGAGGGTATCGGCGACGATGCCGGCCAGCAGATTGGTGGCCGCGCGCTCATCCAGGGGCAGCCCGAGTTCCGGCAGGAGCTGGAAGAGCATCTCTGCGGTGGAGGCGGCCGCAGGGTCCACCAGGTTCAGTTCTGCGAAGTTGGTGTTGGTTGGGTGATGATCGATATTTAGGTGAGGCGTAATCGGCGCTGCGGATTGGACGCCGAGTCGTTCACGGTCGGAGCAGTCGACGGCGATGAGCAGATCGTAGGTCGCAGGCAGCGATCGCACGACGTGCTCTGCGCCAGGCAAAAACCGAAAACGACGGGGGACTCCGTCAACCAGGATCGGAGTCGCGAGCTTAGCGCCACGCTGCAAACTGGCCGTCAAGCCGAGCAGAGACCCGACCGCATCCCCATCCGGGCGGATGTGGGAAACCACGGCCACATGCTTTGCTTCCTCGACCATGTGACGGGCCGCCACGAGCGGTGAGCTCAATGATCCTCCTCGCGATCTTCGGGCTCACCTCGCTCAAGCTGGCGCAGGAGTTCCTCGATTCGGGCGCCTCGATCAGACGAAGCATCCCAACGGAAACGCAGCCGGGGAAAGGAGCGAAGAGGAATCCGGCTTGCGAGTTCGGAGCGGAGGAAGCCGCGCGCACCGATCAGCGCCCGCAGGACCTCATCTTCATTCAGCGACTCTCCGAGCCCGGTGACCCAGACCGTAGCGAATGCCAATTCCCGGTCGACATCCACCCCGGTCACGGTCACCCCTTCGAGCCGAGGATCCGCGACTTCACGTCGCAGGATTTCGGCCAGGATCTCCTGAATCCGATTGCCGATCTTCCGGGCGCGTGCCTGACTCACCATCGGGCGATGACGTCGTCGCTAGCCGACCGCGACCTTCTCCTCCGTGAAGCACTCGAGGATGTCTCCGACCTCGAAATCATCGAAGCCTTTCAGTCCGATCCCGCATTCAAATCCCTCGCGGATCTCGCGTACGTCGTCTTTCTCATGCTTCAAGGAGGCGATCGAGCCTTCGTGGACGATTTCGCGATCGCGGACGACGGCGATTCTAGCATTGCGGCGGATCTCGCCTTCCAGCACACGGCAGCCGGCCACGTTGCCGACTTTCGAGATCCGGAAGACAACGCGCACCTCGGCGCGGCCCAGGGCAACCCGCCGGATTTCAGGCTCGAGCATCCCTTTGAGCGCCTTCTCAATGTCTTCCGTCAGGCGGTAAATAATTTCGTACAGGCGAACGTCAACCCCTTCATTCTCCGCCGCTCGCTGGGCTGCCTGGTCCATCGTCACATTGAACCCGATCACGATTGCATCGGAGGCGACGGCCAGCATGATGTCGTTCTCGCTGATGTTGCCCGTCTCGGCCTGGAGCACGTTGATCCTAATTTCGCTCATCTCCAGTCCCTTCAGGGAGGAGACGATCGGCTCAAGCGAACCCTGGACATCGGCCTTGAAGATCAGCCGCAGTTCCTGGGTTTCGCCCGCCTGAAAGGCGGCGAAAATCTGCTCAAGCGAGCGGCGCGGCTGTACTTCGGATACTTCACCTTCCGCCGCCCTGCGCTCGCCGGCCAGTGCCCGGGCCTCCCGATCCGAGTCAACCACCTCGAAGAGGTCGCCTGCGGCGGGGACTTCTGGCAGTCCGAGGACCGAAACCGGAGTCGAAGGCAGCGCCTGCTCGACCGTGTTGCCCTGAAAATCGAACATCGCCCGGACCTTGCCGGCCGACGTACCAGCGAGCACGGCATCGCCAACGCGCAGTGTTCCGTTCTGCACGAGCAGAGTCGCCATTACGCCGCGCGAGCGATCCACTTCCGCCTCGATGACGGTGCCGAAAGTCTGCCCGGCAGGATTGGCCATGATCTCGGCCGAGTCGGCGACGAGCAGGATGGCTTCGAGCAGGTCGTCGAGGCCGGTCTGCTCTTTCGCCGAGACCGGCACCACCATTGTGTCGCCTTCCCAGTCGTCGGGAACCAGGCCCAAATCGGCAAGCTGCTGCTTGACCCGATCGGGGTTCGCATTCGGCCGGTCGATCTTATTGAGGGCGACGATGATCGGCACCTGCGCAGCGCGCACATGCGCCAGTGCTTCGCGCGTCTGCGGCATCACGCCATCGTCGGCGGCGACGACCAGGATCGAAATATCGGCCCCCTGGGCTCCCCGGGCCCTCATCGCCGTGAAGGCGGCGTGGCCGGGGGTATCGAGGAAGGTGATCAGGCGTTCCCGGTGCCGGATCTGATAGGCGCCGATATGCTGGGTGATTCCGCCCGCTTCGCCCGCTGCGACCTCGCTCGCGCGAATCGCATCGAGCAGCGTTGTCTTGCCATGATCGACATGCCCAAGAATGGTCACGACCGGCGGGCGTGGCGCAAGCGCCTTCGGGTCTTCCTCCTCGAGCATGCGCCGCCAGCGCGGCCGTTCGGCTCGCTCTTCCTCGGCGTCGACTTCTGGCGCGACCATGGGCCGAGCCTCATACCCCAGCTCGCCAATGACGATCGCGGCAGTGTCGTAATCGATCTGCTGATTGATATTTGCCATAACGCCGTTCGCCATCAATTGCTTGATAATGTCGATCGGGCTGGCATCAATCCGTTCGGCAAGATCGCGAACGGTAAGCGTTGCGGGGATTTCTACTGCGGTCTGTCCATTCTCGCTCATCACAAGCCTCCGGCTAAGACCCCCGGCCGGGCGGAGCGAGCGGACGCAATGATTAGCGGGGTTGCGCCGGCATGATGCTCACGCAGGCCGGGCGGGCAGATGGATCAAACTTGGCCATCTTGCTCGTCCGATAATTCTGTTTGCATATAAGTGTCTAGCGCCTGAAGCGCTTGCGGCGTCAACTCCATGCGCAGGGCATGGGCAAGTGGCCCACGGAGCGCAGATTCCCAGCAGGAGCGGCGGTCATGCAAGTAGGCGCCCCTACCTGGAGCTTTTCCGCCGGCATCAATTTCCACTCCTTCCGTGCCGCGAACGACACGGATCAAAGCGCGTTTCGATTCTACCCTGCGACAGCCGACACAGGTACGGATCGGCGTGCGACGACGTCTTGCCTTGGGCACAGGCGTCGCCCGGGATCAGGGCCGGGGTGCGGCCGGCAGGCGCGCCCCCACCCTAATAATATCCTTCCCAATCTTCGCCATCGCGGCCTTTCTTTCGCCGGCGACGGACAATCGTCTCGCCCGACTCGGGATCGAACTCCACCACGCGGCGCTTCTGTCGCTGCCGAGTACGCTCGGCGCGCTCTTCATCCTCTTCGCCGTCCTCGTCCTCCAGGGCCTCTTCGTCGAGTTCTTCTTCATCCTCCGCCGCGATGCCGAGCTGCTCGGCGACGGCGGCGAAGATGGCATCGACCGACTCCGGCTCTTCCTCCTCAGCCTCGGTCAGCGGCGCCTCAAGAACGGGTTCGGCTTCTTCTGCCGGAGCGGCTTCCGCCGCCGCGGCTTCGTCAACCTCTGCAGCCGCTTCGACAACCAGCTCCTGGTCTACAGGTTCTTCCGCCTGCTCGACGGCGGCGGCTTCCGCCTCTTCCGCGAGCTCGGCTTCGCCTTCCAGGACCTCGGCGGGTTCCGGCTCCGGCTCCACAAATTCGATTGTCTCGATCACATCGCGGAGCTCCTCGACCGATTTCGGGCCGATGCCCGGAATCTCGAGCAGCTGCTCCTCATCGAGGAGAAGCCGTTCCATGACCTCTCCAATATTGGTCACTTCGGCATCGCTGAGCAAATTCGACACTCGCGTGGAAATTTCTGTCTCCTCGAGGGGCAGGGTGTAGGCCTGCTCCGGAACCTGGGCCCGCAGCTCGGCCGCCCTGGCTCGTTCGATCGCCAGCCGCCGGTGGACTTCGGTTTGTACCCGGTCGACGAACTGCGTCATCACCTGGTATTCCTCTGGCGTGATCGGTCGATTCTCGGCCTTCTTCGCCAGGATCATCTCCAGCTGGGCGACCGCATCGGCTTCTTCTTCGGCCATCTCGGCATAGGAACCGTCGGTTTGCAGCAGGTGGACCGAATCGGCAGCTGCTTCAGGCAGGCTCTTGATATCAATCCGCCAGCCGGTGAGGCGAGCGCCGAGCCGGGCGTTCACCCCGGCGCGCCCGATCGCCAGGCTGAGCTGATCTTCCGGAACAATGACCATCGCCGTCTTGCCCCGGCCCGGATCCTCATCCAGGTAAACGCCCGAAACCCGGGCCGGGCTCAGGGCCTTGGCGATAAAGGTGCCCGGATCCGGATTCCACTCAATGACATCGATCTTCTCGTCGTTAAGGTCGCGCACGATCGACTGGATCCGAACCCCACGCAACCCAACGCAAGCGCCGACTGGATCCACACCTTCTCTCGTAGCGGCCACCGCCACCTTGGCGCGCTTACCCGCCTCGCGGGCAATCGCCTTGACTTCAACCAGCCCCTGGTTGATCTCCGGGACTTCCATTTCCAGCAACCGCCGCAGCATATTGGGATGGCTGCGGGAGAGTACGATCACCGGGCCCCGCGACGACTTGCGCACCTCAAGGACATAGGTGCGCACCCGGTCCCGCACGCGAAAGTGCTCACCCGGGATTTGTTGGTTGCGGGGAAGGATGGCCTCCGCACGCCCAAGCCCGATGGTTACGGCCTGGGGCGTGATGGAATGCACCGTGCCGTGGACCATGTCGCCTTCGCGTTCGGCGAACTCGTCGTATTGAGCATCTCGCTCCGCTTCGCGCAGGCGCTGCAGGATCACCTGCTTGGCGGTCTGCGCTGCGACCCGCCCAAAGTCTTCCGGAGTCGACTCCACCAGGACCATATCGCCCGGCTCGGCGGCCGAGTCATACTGGCGGGCGATATCGAGTTCGACCTCGGTCTGCGGGTTTTCGACGCCTTCAACCACTTCTTTCTCGGCGAAGATGGTCACATCCCCGCTCTCCAGATGGACCTTGGCAGCCACATCCTGCGCGCTCGAGGCGTTCACCGCCCGGCGATACGCGGAAATCATCGCCGCTTCGAGCGCCTCCATAACAATGTCGCCCGACAGTCCGAAGCGCTCGGTGATCTCGTTAAAGGCAAGTGTCAATTCACTCTTCATCTTCGTATTTCCCGTTCGTATTTCCTGTTCTTACGCTTGATTCAGTCGGATTCGGGCCGGCTTATACGAAGAAAAGTGGGGGAGACCCACTTTTCCAGACGACCATCCGAAATCCGCAACCTGCGGAAGAATTGTAGCATAGCGTCACGAGTCACGCAAGGTCGTGCAAGGGAGCATGATCGGTTTGACCTCATTCGAACATCCGTGCTACCATGTGGGAGCAGGCCGCAGAAGCCTGGTACGAATTGACGCTGAGAAGTCCAGGCCTTATGATACGCCGGAAACTGGCTTCCCCTCAAAATCCCCAGATAAGGTGACCACGATGGAAGTTGGCCTCGTCCGAAAGATCGATATCGACGACGAAATGCAGCAGTCGTACCTCGATTACGCCATGAGCGTGATCGTTGCACGCGCCCTGCCAGACGCCCGCGACGGACTGAAGCCGGTGCACCGCCGGATCCTCCACGCGATGTACGCCATGGGCATTCGGCCGGATTCCACCTCCAAGAAATCCGCCCGCATCGTCGGTGAGGTGCTTGGCAAATTTCACCCACACGGCGATATGGCTGTCTACGACGCCATGGTGCGCATGGCGCAGGAATTCTCAATGCGCTACCCCCTGGTCGACGGCCAGGGGAACTTCGGTTCCATCGACGGTGATCCTGCGGCGGCGATGCGATATACCGAGGCCAAACTGACTCCACTGGCAATCGAAATGCTGGCGGATATCGAAAAGAACACCGTCGAATTTGAGGACAATTTCGACGCAACCCTGCAGGAACCGACCGTGCTTCCGGCTGCCGCGCCGAATCTGCTTGTCAACGGGGCCACCGGCATCGCCGTCGGCATGTCGACCTCGATCCCCCCGCACAATATGGGCGAAGTCTGCGATGCCTTGATCCATCTGCTGGAGAACTGGAAGAACCTCGAGAAGATCAGCCTCGACGATCTGATGAAGTACATTCAAGGACCGGATTTCCCCACGGGCGGAATTATCCTGCGGGGCGCACGCGAGGGGGAAGGCCTGTTATCGGCCTACGGGACGGGACGGGGCAAGATCACCGTGCAGGCGCGGGCCCACATGGAAGACATGGGTCGCGGGCGCTCAAGGATCATCGTCACGGAACTCCCCTACCAGACGAACAAATCCAACCTGATCGAACGCATTGCAGACTTGGCGCGGGAAGGAAAGCTAGAGGGGCTGACCGACCTGCGGGATGAATCCGACCGTCAGGGCATGCGCATCGTGCTCGAGCTGACCAAATCCGCCGACCCCGAGCACATCCTATCCGAACTTTACCGCCGTACACCCATGCAGACCACCTTCTCCATGATCATTCTGGCGCTGGTCGAAGGGCAGCCGCGCCTGCTGAACCTGAAGCAGGCTCTGCGGGTCTTCATCGAGCATCGGCACGAGATTGTTGCCCGCCGGAGTCGCTATGAGCTGGAGCGCGCCCAGGAACGCGAGCACATCCTCGAAGGGCTGCGCGTGGCCCTGGCGGACCTGGACGCCGTCATCGATCTCATCCGGCGCTCCAAGGACGCATCCACCGCCCAGACGCGGTTGATGCGATCCTACAAGCTGACCGAGATCCAGGCCCGTGCCATTCTCGATACGCCGCTGCGGCGGTTGGCCAACCTCGAACGGCGCCAGATCGAGCAAGAATACAAGGAAGTCAAAGCGCGCATCAAGGAGCTCACAGGGCTGCTGCGCTCGGAGGCCAAGATGCGCCAGCTGATCGCCGACGAACTGCGAGCCTTGAAAACACAGTACGCGGACCGCAGGCGGACCCTCATCGTGGAGATGCAGGCGAGACGCAAGGCCGGCGGCGTCCTGACGGCGTCAGATCTTGCACCTGATAAGGACCTGTGGGTGGTACTGACCCAAGATGGGCGCCTGTCGCGCACGACCACAGCCCGCCTGCCCCGCATCTCTGGGCGCGCCGCGCCGAAGCTGGTGGTCGGGGCAAATACGCGCGATACCCTGTACCTTTTCGACGAGCAGGGAGAAGCCGCCGCAGTCGCTGTCCACACGCTTCCTGAATGCGAGGATCCGTCCACCGGATCTCCGCTCAACAGCCTGACGGCGTTCGGCGCCGAAGCCAACGTCGCGGCGGGGATCGCCCTCGAGCCTGGCTGGATGAAAGCTGGCGCAGCCCCCGCCTACCTGCTCTTCGGCACACGCAAGGGCATGGTGAAGAAGACGGAGCTCGCCGCTCTGCCCGGACCTTCGGCCAAGCGCTTCCAGGGGATTAAGGTTGGCAAAGGAGACCGCTTGGGCTGGATCCAGTTATCCACCGGCACCGAAGATGTGCTGATGATCACCAGTGCCGGCATGGGGATCCGGTTCCCGGAGTCGGATGTTCGGCCCATGGGGCTGGTGGCCGCCGGTGTGCTTGGTATCCGACTCGGCCGGAAGGGCGAGGAGGTTGTTGGGATGGGTTTGCTGGGCCCCAAGTCGGAGGTCCTGCTGCTCACGGAGCGAGGCGAAGGCAAGCGTACGGCGGCGGCCAAGTTCCCAACCCAGGGCCGCTATGGAAAGGGCGTCCTCGCCTGGAAATCCGGTGAGGAGGTACGGCTTGCAGGTGCAGCGATCGGTGCAGCCGGGGACAGGGTGATCGCGCGGATTGCGCGCCGGGCGGACCGATCCATTCGCATCGGCGACGCCGTTCGGCGCGCCCGCAACGCAGCAGGTCGCGCCCTGTTTGAGGTGACCGCCAAGGACAAAGTCACGGGCCTCCAGCCCATCCTGGAGCGGCCCAAGGAACCCTCCCTCGCTCCTGAAAAGAAGAAGTCCACGAAGAAGAAGGCCAAGCCGGCAGCAAAGGCAGCCAAGGGCAAGGCGGCTGCGAAGAAGACAAAAGGCAAGGCGGGTTCGAAGGGCGGCAAACCGAAGAAGCGATCAAGCGCGAAGAAGAAGTAAGGCGCGCTCGTTTCTGCTCCCGGATTTGGATCCGCCAGCGGCTTCCACCCGGCCCGCGCCCGACCGCGAGCACGCTCCAAGCTCACCGCCGGGGTCCATGTTGCAGGCTGTGGATCTGCGGCTGGGTACGTGGGGGTTCGGACAAATTCTCGCGGTACTGCCAGCGCTCGTGATCAAGAGTCGGGTTCGTACAGCACCCGATTCGCCCGTGTGGTGCACGGGCAGGCGGTGATGACACGCGAGCCCTTGGTCAGCGTGCCGTCGTAGGCGGCCTCCCCCTCTCCTGCAACCCAACCATCCAGCACGAACGGAACCGGACCCGCTGCCGGCAGCCACTCGCCGTTGAAGCGGCGACCGATGTGGAAGTGGGTGCCCGTCGACCGGCCGCCTTCGCAAGAGGGGTGACCCAGCTGATCTCCGGTCGCAACCCGAGTCACAGCCGGCACCCGATCTTCCGTCGCAACGTGATAAAAGAGCAGCACCCATCCCGTGCGCTCATCGCCGTCCTCGTCCAGGTCGAGCACGACGGTCGCCGGCTCGCTGCGGACGATCAGGCCGTCTGCCGGAGCGGCAATCCATTCATTGGAGAACGCACAGCCGCCCTCCATCGCTGGAGGCGCGAAGTCCAGCGCCCCCCAGGGGAGCGAATCACCCCAGGTGGGGTGGGGCCCGCCGGTGTAGTCCCAGATCCTGCCGGGTGCAAACGGAAGGGTGAGTTCGGGCTGAAGGAGATTCCCAGGAATCAGGTCTTCGGCCCGGGCAAATGGATCCCCCCACAACGTCAAATAGGTCTGGAATAGTCCGTCCGGACCCATCACCGACTCGAAGGTGGACATCGGATGAAGCTCTGCGAACAGGGTCTGAAGCCCCACCGTGGCCGCATTCTGCCAGGAGTCCGGCCGGACGAGGCGGCCATCGGTGAGCTCCAGCTCACGAAGCTTGCCGGTTCGCCATCCGTAATAGCCGTTGTTTAGGTGCTCGGCAGCCCAGAGAAGCTGCCGGTAGAGTCCCTGATGCCGCACAACCCGCCGCCCAAGCGGATAACGCAGCTGATCCTCCGTTGGGAACGGGTTGGTCAGCGCGCCGGCCTGATGTTCGAGCAAGGTGAGCAGCAGCCGGGGGTGGATGGAGTAGTTGCGGGCCACCACTTCAACCACCTCCCAGCCTGGGCGTTCGCGACCGTAGGCATAGTCGGTGTGCGAAGCGAGCCATCCGGGACGGCCTTGAACTGCAGCGCGCAGGTCGAAACCGACGGCCGTCGGGCCGTTAACGAATTCGCTGTCTGGGAGAATCTTGAACGGGGTTCCCATGAGCGGCTGAAAGTAGGCCGGTATCTGGAGCGGATAGCCAACCGGGAGCGTTGAGGCATCGCGCGGAATAGCGGGGTTCGCTTCGAGGATGGCCGCCGCAGTCGTGTTGAAGCGTTCGGCAAGCGCGGGCAGCGTGTCCCCGCTCTGTGCCACATAGTCGACGAGTTCGCCCGGCGGGTGCGCCGTCCGGGTTGGCAGCGGCGTGGCGCCGGGCGCTGCCTGCGTGGGTTCTTCCGCCTGCTCAAGCACGCCTTCTGTAGCTACGGGGAGGGGCTCGGAGGGGACGCACGCGGCCAGCGCGGCTGCCGTAAGGACAAGGAGTATCGTCGAACGTCGAATCATCGCGAGATGAAGGTTTCTCTGGAGGCGCAGGTGCAGGCCAGCACGAGCTGGTCGCCCTTCACCAGCGCGCCCAAGTAGGCTCTCGAGCCGGCGCGCGCCACCCAGCCGCTGAGCTCAAATGGCAGTGCGCCATCCGCCAGCACCCACTCACCGTTGTATTTCCGGGCGATGTGAATGTGCGATCCGGTAGCGATACCGCCCTCACAGGAGGGATGTCCGATGAGGTCGCCAGCTTCGACAAACGTACCCGTCCTCACCGAGCCTTTCTCTGCAATATGCAGGTAGAGCAGCACCCAGCCGGTCTGCTCACGCCCGTCGCCATCAAGATCCAGGACCACAACCCCGCCCCCGCTGCGCAGGACCAATCCCGGCGCAGCCGCCACCGCCCAGTCATCTGAAACCGCACAACCGGCTTCGAGCGATGGCGGTGCGAAATCAAGGGCCGCCCAGGCGGCTTCCCGCTCCCAGGCGCCATGGGGCCCGCCCGTGTACGCCCAAACGTGGCCCGGCAGGAACGGCAGAATCATATCGGGCTGAGCAACACCCGGCTCATACAGCGGATGGAAGTAGCTCAAGGGATCGCCAAAAAGCCTCCGGTAGGTGGCGATCAAGCCCTCGGGACCCAGCGCTTCTGCCCAGCCGCGACCTGACTCGATCAGCGAAAAATAGTACTGTAGCCCGACGGTCCCGGCGTTCAACTCCGGGGCAAGCCGGACAATGGATCCGTCGCTAAAGACCAGTTCGGTCATGGTTCCAGCGCGCCAGCCGTAATAGCCCTTTCCAAGCTCATTGGAAAGCCAGGTCAGCTGACGGTAAAGGCCCTGGGTCTGGGGATCTTGATGGCCCAATGGGTAGGTGAAGGCGTTGCCAGTTGGTCGAGTTGGATTGGTCACCCAGCCCGAATGGTACTCGAGGATTGCCAGCAATAGCCGCGGATTGACTGAATGGTCGAGCGCGGCCAGGGCGACCACTTCCCCGCCGGTACGCCAGCGGTTCCCAATGTACTCCTGGTAGGTGTTGAGGAAACCTCCTTGCGCGCGTGCAAATTCGTCGACGTCGAAGTCTGCCGCGTGCGGCGAGAACACCAGCTCGCTGTCCGGGATCAGACGCTCGGAAGGGCCAGTCACGCCGATCCGGCGAGGGACGACAAGCAGCTGATCCAGGTCGATCAGACCGCCGTCTGCGGGGAGCGGCCTTTCAGGCGAGCTGATATCTTCCGGGACCACTCCGAAGCGGATGGCGAGCGTCCGCAGCGTGTCACCCGGCTGAGCGTAGTAGAGCACCTCTTCACTGCTGTCCACGCTGAGCGTCGGTGTCGGAGGCAACGTCGGAGAGACTGGTGCTTCCGGCACGGCAGGGCTCGCTGTCGGGCCGGGCTCGGGAACTGGTGTATGCGTGGATGTCACCGCTCGCAATGAGGTCTGCTCGGCAGAGGCTGTTGAGGTCGTTGGTGGAGGCGCGGCCCCCTCGGCGCCAGGATCGAGCGGCTGGTCGGCGCGGGTGCACGCCAGGATCGCCAGCCCGAGGCTGGCGGCCGCCATGAAGAGGGTGCGCGAGCGTA
Organism: Anaerolineales bacterium; assembly: GCA_041624375.1. GTDB lineage: Bacteria > Chloroflexota > Anaerolineae > Anaerolineales > E44-bin32 > JBFJVD01. The sequence goes on along the minus strand of JBFJVD010000007.1, from coordinate 4,149 downwards.
CGCCCGATCTGGTCTCTGTCATGGGAGCCTTAGCGGCTGATCTGATTACCTGGCGTCCTGCAAGAGCAGGCCTCAAGCACGATACCACCCCGGCTAAGCGTACCGTCGTATTGACGTCCAGATCCCTGCGATTGCCAGCCGTCCATCACGAACGGAAGGGCTCCATCCGCTGGAATCCAGGCTCCATTATACTTACGCGCCAGGTGCAGGTGCGTGCCGCTCGAGACGCCCCCTTCGCATGAGGGGTGTCCGATCCGGTCGCCAGCCTGCAGCCAGGCGCCGGCGGGAACTCGATCGCGCGATTCGACGTGCATGTACAGCACCACCCAGCCCGTCTGCTCGTAGCCGTCCCCATCCAGATCGACAACCACTTCGCCGTTCTCGGAACGCAACACCAGGCCGTCGCTAATTGCGGTGATCCAGGCATTCGAGAACACACAGCCGAGTGCATCTCCCGGAGGGGCGAAGTCGAGCGCCGCCCATCCCGAGCCGTTGCCCCATCCACCGTGGGGTCCGCCGGTGTAGGACCAGATCGCCCCAGCCTCGAAGGGCAGCTGCAGGGCCGGTTGAACGAGACCAGCCGGGAGCAGCGGCTCAATCGCCCAATCGAACGGGAAGCCGAAGAGGGCTTTGTAGACCTGGTGGAACCCATCTTCCCCGACCACATGCCGCCAACGATCGACCGGATAAAGCTGGGCGAAGAAGTATTGCACGCCCACCGTCCCGGCGTTAAGTCCAGGGCCGGGCACGACGACAGCTCCGTCTGGAAAGATGAAGGGGCCCTGCCAGCCCGCCTGCCAGAGATAGAACCCGGCGTTCAGCTGATCGGCAGCCCACGAGAGCTGGCCGAATAGGCCTTGCCAACGCGTGTGGTAGAACCCAAGCTGGTAGATCCAGGAGTCGCTCGCCACGTCCGTTCGGGTCAGCCAACCCGATTGATACTCAAGCAGGGCCACCAGCAAGCGTGGGTTGACGGAATAGCGCTGGGCGACCAGCTGGACGATCTCCGCGCCGGAAAGAACGACTCCTTCCACTTCCTCCCGATGCTGGGCTAGCGCCCCGTTCCAGCGAGCGATGTCCTCATGCATGGCATAGAAGATGCTTCCTGGGCTGTAGACCAGCTCTGAATCCGGGATGATTTTGAAGCCGGGTCCGGGCAGCTGCGCACCGGGAGGCGGGATGGCTAACACCTGGCCGACCGCAAGCAAATCGGGATCCATCGAGCCATTGGCCGCAAGGATTCGATCTGCCCCAACCCCAAAGCGAAATGCGATCTGATTCAGTGAATCCCCTGGCTGCACGACATACGATTCGAACTGGGTCCGCATCTGCGGGGTTGGTCGGACGGGGTCGGGCGTCGGCGTCCGATACGACTCGTTCGCTCGGCGGGTCGGGGGCAGCAGTGTGGCCAGCGGGTGGGCGGTGGGCGTGGCGGTCGGGCTCGGCGGCACGCCGGGCGCCTCCCCAACCCAGGGATCGGTCAGACGCCAGGTGAGCAAGGGTCCATCGCTGCGAGCACACGCCAGCGCCGCAAAGAGGAGGGACCCAAGCAGGAGAGCGAACCGCAGTGGTCGGCGTCTGACTATGGGCATGCTTTACATCGGTTCAGCGGTTCGCATAGACGAGGGCTCGCAGGGTGACACCCAGACCAAGCGCCAGCAGGATGACCGGGAGAAAGTACTGATCCGTCAGCTCGGTCAGCGAAACGGCCAGGTAGTAGCCGCCAACTGCCAGCGTGACTATGCCTGCAGTAAGACCTCTACCATCGGACCGTCCGATGGCCTTCAATGCGATCCAGAATCCCACGACCACGACACCCAGCGGCCAGAGGTCGCGCAGCGATCCCGGAAAGATTCCCAACTCGACCAGCAGCAGCCCGGTCCCAAGCGCAAGAAGCAGCAGGCCGACGAACAGGCGGCCGCCGAAGGCCGGCTCCTGACTCTTAACTCCAGCCATTGCCCCACCTCCTGGTGCAGTTATTCAAGGGTCCAAGAAGCATGCCACAAGCCCCGCTTCCGAGTCTTCGCGGAACTCTACCACACACTGCGCGGTTCATGCACCCGCCAGCCTACACCGGGGAAGGCCATTCAATCGTTTGGTCCGTGATCAGTTCAGATCGGCTTAGGGACTGAGGGATTTCTCGAGAACGAAGGCAGGCTCAATGACGCGGCGCAGGCGTCCCTGGTGGTCAATGTAGGACCACTCACCGGGATCTTCGGCATACGCGCTGTAGCCGAGGCGCCGGTACAGGCGCAATGCCCCCTGATTCTCTTTGGCGACCGCAATGAGAACACGCCGCAGGCCTGCCCGCCGGAGCTCAGTCTCGGCGCGCTCGATGAGTCGGGTGCCGACGCCTTGATTGCGGAATTCCGGCCGGACACGGAAGGAATAGAGATACCCGGAAGTGGAGGTATCCTTCACCGTCGCCGGTCCACCACGATATTGAAGGAAGATCTGGCCCACAACCCGGCCTGCAATCTCGGCGACAAGCAGCATGCCGCGTCCCTTATCCGCTTCATCCATTGCACGGCGATAGAGCCCGCGGTAGTGCTTGTAGCGCCCTTCCCATTCCAGGGCGGGCAGGTCGGCCCGCTGAGCCGGGCGAACGACCACCTCAATTCGTTCAACCATCGCTGAGCGCCTCTTTAAGCAGCGCATGAAGCAGCTCGCGCTCCGCCTCAGGTGTAGAGACTTCGCCATCAAGTCGCGCCGCCCGCAGCCTCCAGAGAATGCGACCGTAGGACGGACCCGGGGGAAGGCCGAGCGCTTTCAACTCGGTACCATCGATTTCGGGCGTGACGAACCGCCATTCACCCAGATAGCGAGCCAGGGCATGTTTGGACCGTTCGCTGGCTTCCTGCGCCAGCCAGACGATCGGGGCGGCCTCAAGGGGGAATTGGTCAATCAGTGAGACATATGTGCTGGGCGTAGCAATGTCTGAAAGACCACGCAAGCGGACACCGAGCTCCTTGGCTGCCAGGATGGTGGTCCGTTCGCTGCCAGGAATGGAAAGCCTTCGTGTAACCTCTTCGATGTCGCTAGCCCGGAGGCGGTGAAACCAGAGGCCAAGCATCAACAGGTTGGGGTCGGGCGACTCGATATGCCATTCAGCAGGCGCCTCGAAGGTGCGCGCCATCTGAAACTGGGCTTCCAAGTCCTCGTCCCAGCTGAGTTTGGGATGGATCGCGGCCAGCAGATCCAGTTCGGAGAGACGCCGCATGATCGCCGGGAGCTGCTGTTCGACAAATGCGAGCAAGAGCTCGGCGCGGATCCGGTCGCCGCTCACCCGATCCAGCAGCGGCAGCGCTTGATGGAGAAGCTCCAGTGTCCGTGCTTCGATTCGAAATCCGAGTCGCTGCTCAAGCCGCACTGCGCGCAGCATCCGCGTTGGGTCATCGACAAAACTAAGCGAATGGAGCACACGGATCAACCCGTCCTTAAGATCTTGCCGCCCACCCCAAAAGTTCAATAGCTGCCCATAGTGCTTTCCGTCGAGGCGCAACGCAAGCGTGTTGATTGTGAAATCCCGGCGGTGAAGATCGAGCTTGATGCTTCCCCGCTCCACGGACGGGAGAGCGGTCGGATGCGGATAGAACTCGGTACGCGCCGTCACAAAATCCAGGCTGGCGGGCAGGTCCCGCAATCCGGGCTCACCGGCGGTTTCCTGAATCGCGGTCAGGAGCGCCTGCGAGTGGGCCGGCAACTCCCACTTGGCCGTCCCAAACCTGTGGTGGCTGCTGACCTTGCCGCCATAGCGATTTGATAGCTCTTGAGCCAGACCGATCCCGTCACCTTCAACGACCAGGTCGAAATCGACGCTGGGCGCGCCGAGCATCAGATCGCGAGCAAATCCGCCAACGATGAAGAGCGCATCGCGCCGGGCTTCAGCCTCGCCGGCGACGAGCTTGAGCAACGCCAGCCGGCCCGCCGGCAGCGCGTGCTCGAGTGCCGACGTGAAATCGGAAGTGGGCGCATCGGTCACCGCTGAGGCCAGCGTGTTGAGCACGTCCGTGCGTGTCACAATACCGACGATCTCTCCGCTCTCCGGATCGCTCACGGGGATCTGACCCCAGCCGCTCTCGATCATCAGGCGTTGAAGATGTTGAAGCGAGTCGGCCGGATGGACCATCACCCGGCCGCTGTCCATGA
>JBFJVD010000006.1:0-35390 GCA_041624375.1 Anaerolineales bacterium | reverse complement strand
TCTGGACATCGGGGAGATGCGCCTCCAGCTCTTCCCATTGTCCGCCCCTCTGGCGGTGAACAGCTTCGTGTTCCTCATTCGGGAAGGCTGGTATCGCGAGAACGATGTCTACCGGGTGATCCCAGGCACGCTGATCGAAACCGGCGACCCCAGCGGGACGGGGCTAGGCGATCCCGGCTACTACCTCCCGACGGAGAGCGACCCCGCGCTACGGTTCGATCAAGCGGGGATGGTCGCGCTTGTAAGCCTGGGACCGGAAACCAACAGTGGTCGCTTCTTCATTTCCCTCGCCCCGCTACCCCAATTCGACGGGACGCGCACCATTTTCGGCCGGGTTCTGGAGGGCCTGGATTTGCTGGCCAATCTCGAGGCACGTGACCCGTTGTTCGACCTTCTCTCCCCCCCGCCAGCCACCATTCGGCGTATCCGGCTGGTCGAGCGATGACAACCGGCAAAACCTATCCATCGTTCGGGCTGATGCTACTGGGCTTCACGGGAGGCATCGTAAGCCTGCTTGCCGCGCTGGCGCTTGCCGTTGGCGCACTGGTGAGCATCTCCGCCGGCCAGCGTGCCGATGCGCTGGTCTGGGTGGTTGCTGCCGGAAGCTTCACCGGGCTGGCGCTGCTTGCGATCCCGGCTGTATGGATTGGGGGAAGAACGGATGGCCTTAGGAGCCTTCCCGGAATCTCCAGGATCGGATGGCGATCCGCGTACCTACTTATGCCGATCTTCCTCGTCGCTGCCGTTGCGGGCCAGCTCGCCTTCCAGCGCGACATCCTTCCCTATCTACTTGGCCCCCCTGCGCACATCGTTGCCAGTGCATTCCCCGTCCTGGCGGCTGTGATGCTGCTGCGCCGCCTGGGCCGACGGGTGCCCTCGTCGGCTAGCCTAGGCGCATTTCTCGTCGGCACCTGGCTTGTTCCGCCGCTCGCACTGGTGCTCGAACTGGCCCTGCTTGCCCCGATCATCGCAGTCGCCGCAATCGGGCTGATGATGAGCGGCGAAGGTCAGGAACTCATCCGCCAGCTCCAGGAACAGCTGCCGCTCTTTACACAGGAGTTCAGCTTCGAACCGGATCCACAACTCTTGCTCCGGCCATGGATCGTGCTGCCTGCGGCGGGCTTTATCGCTGGCATTGTCCCCGTCGTCGAAGAAGTTCTCAAGACGATGGCTTTGTGGCGAAGGGTGCGCGAACGCCCCACCGCAGCTCTCGGGTTCTATCTCGGCGGACTTACCGGTGCTGGCTACGCGCTCTTCGAGGCGCTCTTCCTCACCTCGCCCGGCGAACAGTGGCTCCCGACGATGATCGGGAGGGCCGGGGCATCGCTCATGCATGTGTTCTCGGCGGCGATCGCAGGTTGGGGTCTTGGAAGCGCGCTAAGCACCAGGCGCATCTGGCCGGCCGTGCGCAATCTTGGCGCAGCAGTTCTCCTTCACGGCCTCTGGAACCTGACAGTGGTAGCGGTAGGCTTCATCACGTTGGCTGCGGAAACCAGCCCCACGCCTTGGACCGGCCGTCTCCTCAGCCCGACCGAAATTCTGGCCGTCGCCTTGCTGACCGGGCTTACCATGCTCTCTGCGTTAGGGCTCGCCTTTCTGCCTCAAAGGCTGGCGAGACAGATCGAATCGCAGCTCCCAGACGACTTCGAGGAAAGCAGGGTGACGCTTGAGTGACGCCCCAGAACGAGCTTGCTTGACAGGCAAAAATCGCTATGCTAAAGTACCGCCGCTCTTTTGAACATACGTTCACAAATTCATCCGACGTACGAGGAGTTCAAGCTTGACCAAGTCCCGCACCGAACTCATGGTCGACCGCCTACGGGACCTTCAGGCATCGTCGCCCGACGTGGAGGCTTCGGCCGTGGTCAGTGTCGATGGCCTGACAATTGCATCTGCCCTTCCCGGAGACGTCGAAGAAGATCGAGTTTCGGCGATGTCGGCGGCCATGCTCTCTCTTGGGGAACGGATCGCCGGGGAGCTCGGGCGAGGGACACTGGACCAGGTCTACATCAAGGGCGAGAACGGTTTTGTCATTCTGATGTCGGTTGGTGAAGATGCCGTGCTCACAGTCCTTGCCCGGTCACAAGCCAAACTGGGACTTCTGTTCCTGGACACGCGCCGAGCAGCGGAAGACCTTGTTAAGCTGCTTTAAAGGCGCCCCCCGGGCAGCACTGTCGGGTTGGAGTCGCCCGCTCGCCGTCTTCACAGGCGAACGTCACGAACATTTAGAGGAGTAGGTTGTGGAAGCCTCGCCCCGGAGCGGGCTCTATTATCCCAACAAGGTCGCCCGCATCTACCTGCAAGCGATGGAAGAGGTGATGGGGAGGAATGGCGTCAGCGCGATCCTGAACCTTGCCGGCCTCGAGGCGTGGATCGATAATTACCCCACGGACAGCCTGGAGCGAGCCGTAGATTTTGCCGATTTCTCGGCGATTAACGGCGCCCTCGAGGACATGTATGGGCCGCGCGGTGGCCGCGGCCTGGCCCGCAGATCCGCCTGGGCCACCTTCGACGCGGTGCTGCGGAACTTCGGCGCCTTGGCCGGAGTCGGTGACCTGGCCTTTAAGGTTCTTCCGCTGCCGACCAAGCTCAAGATTGGGCTGCCCTCGATGGCGCGGGTCTTTTCGCAGATCAGCGACCAGAAGAGTACGGTTGAGGAAGAGGATTCAGCCTACATCTACACCATTCACAAGTGTCCCGTCTGCTGGGGCCGGACCTCCGAGAAACCCTGCTGCTACGCAGCAGTCGGTCTCCTCGAAGAAGCGCTTCGCTGGGTTTCGGGTGGTCAGGACTTCAAAGTCGCGGAGACCCGCTGCATCGCCATGGGTGACGAAGTTTGTGAGTTCCGCGTCGAAAAAGAGCCGGTCGCCTGACTTGAAGTGAGCGGCTCCCACTCCCTCCTTATCGTTGAAGATGATCTCGATGTCGCCGACATGCTGCAGGCCTATTTTCGGGTGCAAGGGTACGAGGTCGAGGTTGTCAATTGGGGGGAAGATGCACTCAAGAGCTGCGCTGAAAACCCGCCCGACTTGATCATCCTCGATATCCGCCTGCCGGATATCGACGGCTACGAGGTCGCCCGACGCCTCCGGGAAGACCGTCACACCGAATCCATTCCGATCATCTTCTTGACGGAGAAGCGGGAGCGCGCCGATCGCTTGCGCGGGCTCGAGCTCGGTGCCGATGACTACATCACGAAGCCCTTTGATGTGCAGGAATTGCGGCTGCGCGTCCGCAACGCGCTGCGACGAGGTGATCAGCCGCCTCTCCTCAATGCGGTCACCGGCCTGCCCGAATCAACCCTGGTGGACGAACAGCTCGCCACGACTATCGACGCCCGGCTTGGCTATCTCGTTGTCCGCCTCGACGGCCTGGACACATTCCGCGAAGCGTATGGTTTTCTCGCCTCCGACGATGCGCTGCGAGCGGTGAGCTTGATGATCACCAATATCGTGCGGGAGGAAGCTGAACCCGATGACTTTATCGGGCACCTCGCCCCGGCCACCTTCGTGATCGCGACAGCCGATTCGCACCTCGCGGCGCTGGAAGCAACCATCCGCCTCCGCCTCGAGCAGGCCATTGTCTATTTCTATCCGCTGCGTGACCGGCCAGATCCAACCCAACCCCCCAAGCATGGATCACTCCAGGTCGACACGCGGGCCCTTCCGCTGAAGGCTGCTGCGGACGACGTCGAGGGTTTGAAGAGCCAGCTCCTCGAATCCCTTCCCAGCTGAGCCCAGGCCTATCCACCATGCGCCAGCTCACCGTCGTTATTCCGACCTACAACGAGGCCGACAACCTGCCGAGCCTCGCTGCAGAGCTTTGGGCGCTCCCGCTCCCGCAGCTAAGGATCCTGGTCGTGGACGATGCTTCCCCGGATGGGACGGGCGAGCTGGCGGACGAGCTGGCGGCCCGCCAGCCAGAGCGCATGAGCGTGATTCGACGCAGCGGGAAGCTGGGGCTGGGAACAGCCTATATCACGGGATTCAAACAAGCGCTCGCCGAAGGCGCGCAGGCAGTCGGACAGATGGACGCGGATTTTTCACACGCCCCATCCTACCTTCCGGGTTTTATCGAGCGTCTTGAGCAGTCGGACGCAATCTTCGGATCACGCTACGTACCCGGGGGTCGCCTGGATGAACGCTGGGGAATCGGGAGAGTCCTGCTCTCCTGGTTCGGCAACGCCTATGCCCGCACCATCCTCGGGCTTCGCATTCAAGATGCGACCGGGGGCTACCGGGTATGGCGTCGCGAGACTCTGCTCGGCATGCCGCTCGATCGCATCCGCTCGAACGGTTATGTCTTTCAGGTTGAGATGGCCTTCGTCGCGCAGCGGCTGGGCTACCGGTTGATCGAGGAGCCGATCTACTTCGAAGACCGGCGCATCGGCCAGTCCAAGATGTCCTTTCGGATCCAGGTGGAGGCGGCGGTGCGCGTCTGGCAGGTCCTCATCATGCATCGGAAGCTCTCTCTCCGCGATCGAAGCACCTGACCCAGCACGCCGCCTCAGCCGCCGGATTCGACCGGGTTCGCCTGCACAACAGCCGCAAGCCGCAGCCAATCAGATAGCGCCAGCTCCTGGGCGCGGCTGCGTTCCTCAAGGCCCGCCGAATCCAGCCAGCGCTCCACCTTCGTACGCTCAACCTGCAGGCCTGCACTGAGAGCATTCCTCAGCTGCTTCCGTCGCTGGGAGAAGCCGGCGCGGGCCAATGTAAAGACCATCTCGGTTGCTGCCCCCGAGGCGACTGGCTTGGTGTGGAGCGGTATGGACAGGACCGCCGAGTCAACCTTCGGCGGCGGATAGAAGAGGCCGGCGGCCAGCCGCGCCCGGATGTGCGGCGAACCATAGATCTGAACGCTGAGGGCCAGCAGACTCATCTGTCCCGGCCCGGCGATGATGCGTTCGGCTACTTCTCGCTGAACGGTGAGGATGATCCGGTCAGGCTTTCGTGTGGCTTCAAGCAGATGCCGGATAACCGCCGACGTGATGTTGTAGGGGATATTGGCCACGACTGCGTAGGGCGCGCCCGCGCCCATCAGCTCAGCGGGGTCGAGCGCGAGGATGTCTCCCTGGACTCGCTCGACGGCCAGCAGCGACTGTGTCGCTTCAGTGAGCGCAGGCAAGAGCCGTCGATCCAGCTCGACAGCCACCACCCGCCGGGCAATCTGTGCCAGACAGACGGTCAGGCAGCCGACCCCGGCGCCGATTTCGAGAACAGACTCCTCGGAGCGCAGATTGGCGACCTCGGCTACGCGCAGAAGCGCAGCTGAATCAAAGAGGAAGTTCTGGCCCATGCGCCGATCAGGTCGAATCCGATGGCGCCGCAGCAGGTCGCGCCAGTACGCGGGTTTCGGCAGCTCGACGGAAGGCCTGCTCACGGGAAGATCCAGACGATCCCTTCCGGAGGCGGCACCGGCGTGAGGAAGTAGACCGTTACGTACCGAGCCCATGAGACCCAGTTGTCGTCGTCGTAGCCCAAATCAATCCAGCGCCCGCGAACGCCGCCACCGGTATCCGCCGCGATTGCGAAGCCGTAGCCCGGAATGTAGAGCCGGGTGCCAAATGGGATGAGGCTGCGGTCGATGGCGACCAACCCCTTGGTCAACGGAAGTCCGGAGGCCGTGATGCCGAAGTTGGGGGCGTCGGGAGAAACGCCGGCGCGCGACGGGGAGTAGGAAGTCGCCCACATCTCGATCGCCCGCCAGTACTCAATGGGGCCGTCGGCCGTGGAGGCGGAGCGGATCTCGATGCGCGTGCCGTATCCGACGCGCTTTGGCTCCGGCTCCCGGACCTGCCAGGTCCCTTCTTCAATGCGTTCAACCTCGAAGCCGTCTTCAAAACGCAGGCGGATACGATTGGCTTCGATGCCGTAGGTTCCGGGATCGAGGATCCGCTGGTTGTCGATCTCCAGCTCAGGATCGGCTTCGAAGACGGTATCGAAGGGTACCGGCTCCTGCTCGACAATCAACTGCTCATCCACCCGCACAATGCGCACTTCCCCGTCGGATGGCAGCGGTGCGTCGAGCGGCGGCAGGCTGTAGTCGAGTCCCAAGAGGGCAACGCCGGCATCCGAGAGGGCTTCGCCGACCGTGGTCCCGGTGGCTCGCGTCTGAATGAGATCACCATCCACCTGGATACGGATCGATTTCGAGGGGCGAAGGTCCACCTGAAGATCACTCTGCAAGGGGGTATCGGCGGCTGGCTCGAGCAGATCGCCCTCGCGCAGGATAATGCCGTTCTCTTCGAGCGCTTCACCGACCGTTGGGGCCGAGGAATACAGAATCCGGCTCTGCTCAGGAAGCGCGAGCTCGATCTGAAAGCCGCGTTGAACCAGGAGGGAGGCGGGCGGCGCCAGCAGCTCGGCTGCTGGATCCTGAAGAAGGATTCCTTCTGCCCAAAGGCGATCGGACGGGAACACCTCAGCCCCGACCTCGCGGAGGATATTGAGCGGGACGCGTTCGGGTGTGCGCAGGACCAGTATCTCGCCATCCAAATCGAGGCGAACAAGCCTCGCTCGCTCCACCTGGATCGCCGAGCTGGGATCCAAGGCCGAATCCGGTCTCGGGCTCACCCGGTCACCTGCCTCCAGTTCGATCCCCGCCTCACGCAGCACAGCGCCAACGGTTCGCGCTCGCGTATGCAGTTCGGTCTCGACGCCATCGACCAGGATTCTGACGGGGACTGCCGTCCCCTGCCAAAGCAGCCCCAGTCCGAAGACAGCGAGCATCAAAACGGCGACCTGGAACCCTAGGGCTGGCAACTGAGCCAACCGGCGCTGCATCCTCTCCATAGGCCCGAAGTATATCAAACGCGGCGGCAGCAGCTCCTGTTGAGGCTCGCCCGCGTCTGGACCTATGGCTATGCGAAAAAGGCCGGGGGATTGCGGAACGGAAAGAGCGCCCGGACCGGCGACCGGCGGCACCCGGAGGCTCCCCCTTACCGCTGCTTCCTTTCGGACCTGACGGGGTTCGGAGGTCTCCGCTGCGCCGGACCGGCCCGAGCGCCGCTCGGAGGATAACGCCCGCCAACGAGCCTGTCAACCGTCCCCACGTAGTATCCAACAGAAAAAGACACCGCCAGGGCGGTGTCCTCCAGCGGAGAGGGTGGGATTTGAACCCACGGAGCCTTACGGCTCACGCGCTCTCCAGGCGCGCGCGTTAAACCAGACTTCGCTACCTCTCCCGGATGTGCCGGTTGCCCGGCGGCTGGATTATATCACGCACAGGATCGCGCTCGTGCCCCGGGTTCATCTCGCCTCAGCGGAGTCAGGGGGCGGACCCACATAAATCTCGTCATAGATCTCGGGCGCATAACGCTCAATCATTTCGCTGGAGAGGCAGTTTTCGCGTGCCACCTGAGCGTAGAAATCGGCGCTCATGCGCTTGGATCGCTCCTGGGTCACGGGATCGAGTGCCCAAAGTCCGAAACGCTGGCTCCAGCCACGCTCCCATTCGAAATTGTCCACCAGCGTCCAATGGAAGTAGCCTCGTACGCGCCAGTTGAGGTTCGCGGCATGCCAAACCTCCTTCAGATGCCGCGCCAGGTAGCGGCGACGGAGCTCATCCGACGGATCCTCGACGCCATTCTCTGTGACGTAAATGGGCAGGTTGAAGCCACGCGCCCAGCGCAGCGCTCTCCGCATGCCGCCGGGAGCACTGGCGATGAATCCCGTTGGGCTGACCTCGTGATCAGCGGCATATTGACCGCGCCCAAAGGCCTGCTTCGCCGAGCGCACATCGAAGGAGATCAGCTCCTCGGTATAGTAATTCAGACCAAAGAAGTCCTGGCTGTTTGCCGCCTCTGGAATCCGCGTCGACCTCCACGGGAGGCGAAACCTGCCGGAGTGGACGGCCTCCGGGACCAGCTCGTTAAACAGCTGGGATCGGATCCGCGTCACCTGGCGGTCAAACAGCGAGCCAGGCTTCGCCGGGACCATGCTCCGGTAGTGATGCGCGAGACCCACCTGGGCCTCTGGTTGGATCTGGTGGATCACATGATACGCGGCCGCGTGCGCATGGACGAGGTTCTGCAGCACCTGAATTTGCTGGCGAAGATCGCCGGCCCCGGGTGGAAATTCGTCGGAGCCATATCCCAGGTACGCGTAGACATTGGGCTCATTGATGGTGATCCAGAGGCTTGCGAGGTCTTCAAGCGCCTCGACCGCGGTGCGAACATAGCTGACGAAACGATCAATGGCAGCTGGATCCAGCCACCCCCCCTGCTCCACCAGCCAGCGCGGATTGCTGAAATGGTGCAGGGTGACCATCGGGGTGAGGCCCCGATGGATGGCGCCCCGCAGGATCTCCCGGTAGCGGTCGAGTGCATCCTGATCCCACTTGCCCGGCTCCGGTTCTATGCGACTCCATTCGAGCGACAGGCGATGGGCGTTCTGGGAAGAATCGGCGGCCCGATCAAGATCTTCGCGCCAGCGGCCTTCCCACCACCCACAAGCCTCCCCGGAACGCTCGTTGCCATTGATCCGGCCCGCCTCTTCCCAGGCCCACCAGTCGTTGCCGCGATTTCCGCCCTCGACCTGATGTGCAGACGTCGCGGTTCCCCAGAGAAAGCCTTGCGGAAAATGGAAGGTAGCCCGGATCATCGCCATGTCAGCGCTTGAACTGCTCTTGAGCAGGTTCTGTCCGGCGGGCCTCACCGAGCACGAGAGGTGGCCCGATCCTACGAAAGCCCAGGCGCTCGGCCTCCGTCCGGCGGGAGAGATTGTCGTGCGGCACTCGATAAAGCGCGATGCGCTTCTCGCCCAAAAGCCGACCCACGATGGCTGAAAGCACCGATCGAGTGAATTCACGTTGCCGGGCGCCTGCGAGCTCCTGCAGGTATACCTCGGCAAACCGCTGTCCCTGCCAATTAATTCCAGCCGCCGCATAGACCTTTTCGCCGGATCGGATTTCGTAGCGAGGCTGTGAATCCGGTGCCACAGCTTCAACCACCAGGACGTTCACCACCGGTTCATAGGCACGGCTGTCGAGGCGAAAGAGTAGCGAACGGTCTTCTTCCTCAAAGCCGATCGGATCCTGAAGCCAGCCGGCCTGCTCGGTCGTGAGCTGCAGCAGGACCGGCCGGCCATTGGCCAGGGCCGCGTTCAACAGTTGATTGAGCCCGGCTGGATGGGACACGAGCGGAACCGCAAGTCGCCGGAAGAGATCCATGCCCGTCTGCGCGAGGGCGAGGAAACCACTGGGGCGATCGTCGCGCGGGAAGTAGCCATAGAGCTCGACCTTTTCCCTCGGATGTTCCAACGCGTAGAATGCCGCGGTGGCGTCCGCGGCCGATTCAGGATCGATCAGCCGCCGCACTCGCTCGCGCTCCGACATCGGGATTCGCCGAACCTCAATCATGTGAGGCGCATTGTACCAATCGCTCCACGCGGCGCCAGAAGACCAATTCCTTGATCGCGATCCAAACCTCAGATATAGTGTTCAGAGACACCATTCTATAGGTCCCCGCCCTCCGTGCGTAGCTTCCTTTTCATTGCTCTGATCGCCATCTTCCTTGCTGCCTGCGGCGCACCGGTAGAGTCGGAAGCGGACGCACAGGAGATCCTGATTGCCGCCGAACTCCGGTCATACTGGACGGAGAACGGCGGCACTGCCGTCTTCGGCCCGCCGCTCGCACCGGCGCGCAACGATGGCGGGCTCATCCGACAGACCTTTCTGAACGTCGAACTGGTCTACGATCCGGCATCCCGCCGGGTTCGTCTCGCTCCTCTGGGGCGGACGTTGGGGCTGGCCGAACCGGCCGAACCGCCGCCGGCCGACTCGAGCCTCTACTTCGAGAGCACCGGCCACCAACTCTACCCGGGTTTCGCGCGATCCTACCGGGCGCTGGGCGGTCAGGCAACGCTTGGCGCACCGATCAGCAGTGTGCATTTTTCAGGTGGCCGGATTCTTCAGTACTTCGAGAATGCAGGACTCTACCGGGATGAGACAGCGCCACCCACTGAGGTCAAGTTCGTCGCTCTTGGCGTCGCCATCCGTGCGGGACAGGAACCCGAACTGGCGAGCGACAATCGCCTGGTCGTTCCCGACAACATCTTTAGCCGTCCCTTCGGCCTCTTCCTTGACCGGTATGGGGGTGAAGCTATCTTCGGGCGCCCGCTTACCGAACCGTATCTGGCGCCCGATGGCAGTGTCGAGCAAATCTACGAGCGGGCCATCATCTATTCTCCGGCCGACGCGCCGGGCGAGGTCCGTCTGCGACCGGTGGGGCTCGCCTCCGGCTCTGCTGAGCCCTCAGTGCCGCCAGCTGAGGAGCCCGAATCACGCTACTTCGAGGAAACCGGACACAATGTGCGCTGGGCATTCCTCCGCTTCTATCTTCGGTACGGGGCCGAACGACTGCTCGGCCTGCCGCTCGAAGAAGCCGACCTCGATCAGGACACACTCCGTCAGCGGTTTGAGAATGCCATCCTCATCTACCGCTTCGATCTGCCGGCCGCCCTGGCTGTCCAGCTCGCTCCAGTAGGGAGAGAGTATCTGCTGGATCGCTCAACGCCGACACCTCCGCCCCCGACCCAAGCATCCACGCCGACGGGGACGGCGGCGACCCTCGAGCAGGTTGTCATCTTCGAGGTGACGACCTGGGTCGAGCAGGAGATGATTGCGCCCGGCAGCCCACAGCGAATCTGGATTCGAATCCTGGATGCGAATGGTCGACCGGTCGGGGGCGCTCAACCGATCCTTGCACTGAATGGCCGACGGGATCCGCTCTACCCCTTCGTCGAGCGGACGAACGCCGAGGGGGTCACATCCGTCGAACTCACGCTCGATGACCTCGCGCCCGGCGAGATCGTAAACTATGAAATTGCGGTTGCCGAGGAGTCGGGCATCGGGCACGCGTTTGGCCAGTTCTTCGGTGGCCCCGCCAACCCCTAGACCGCCTAGGGTGCCTCTTGCTCTTCCGGGCGCGCCTCTGCAAGGAGAAGGACTCGCTCGATCGGCGGTCCCAGACTGAAGACCTGCATCTCAAACGCAAGCGCTTCACCTGGCGCCATCCCGCGTTCCGCCTCCCACTTGGCAAATCCGACAGCGAGTCCCCCAGAGTCGATTCCGATCGCGAGCACCGAGGCCCGTCCCGCCGGGGAAACCGCCTCGGGGGGAAGCTGGACCACACCCTGGATCTCCCAACGCAATCCGTCCGCGCTCGATCGCATGGTGATCTCTGCGACTCTCACCGGTGCGTAACGATCTTCCAGGCCGGTGGCCTCGACCGCAGCCAGAATTTCGATGTGCGGCCGATCAAAGTCGGGCGCTGGGGGCGGGAAGAACGCGGCCAATGGAAGCAAGCCTCCGGGAGGCAGCACGCCCAGCGGGCCGTAAGCCACAGCGGAATCGACGATTGTGCCGCCCTCATTGAGCAAGAGCAGGGCAGCCGTCAGTCCTTCGATGGCTGTCTCACGGGTGTTTTCGGCAGTGGCGATGCACCACAGCCCGTCGCTGGGAGTCGGGAAGCAGCGGATGCCGAGCAGCCGGAAGGGAACGGGTGTGGCGGTGGGCAGAGCGGCCAGGCTTACACCGCCTTCCGGATCCGGGATGATCACTTCCTGGCCCACACTCAAGAGGCGAGGATTAATGCCGGGGTTCGCCGCCAGCAGAGTCTCCAGGCTAACACCATAGCGGGCTGCGATCACCAGAAGAGTATCTCCTTCTTCGATGACGTGTTTGAATGGCGTGGGGGTCGGCCCGGGCGTGAGCTCAAGTTCCGCCGTCGGCGTGTCCGGCCCGCGCACAGTCGTCGGCGTTTCGGAATGATACGGACGCAGTGCTTCCGTTGCCGTTGGGGTCGGCGCATCCGAGGTCGCCTGGCAGGCGGCGCTGAGCATTATCGCAAAAAAGGCAAGAATCGTCCTAGTGCGTCTCACGGGCAGGAATTATAGCCCCCCGCCCCTGCGTTGTGCGCAATTCACGCCTATGCTAGACTTCGACGCACGTTTCGCGGGGAGTTCACGCATGGTTTCGCCATCCGAATCCATGATCACAGAGGCCATCGCGGCGGCGCGCGCCGGCGATCGGTCCCGGGCACGAGATCTACTCACCCGCTTGCTCCGCGCAGACTCAAGCAAGGCCGACTACTGGGTGTGGATGAGCGCCGTGGTGGATACCCGGCGCGAACAGGTGTACTGCCTCGAGTCTGCGCTCCGTCTCGATCCTACCAATCGGGCCGCCCTTCGCGGGCTGGTGATCCTCGGCGCCCGTGAGCCCGAAGCGTCGGAACTCGCCAGCGCCCCACAGATCCAGCGTCGCCATGTGGCCAGCCTGGCTGCCGGGCCTGCTGTCCGACGCAGCCTCAACATCAATCTGCGCAGTCTGGGAATCATCGGAGCGGTCGTGCTTGGGCTTTTGCTGATAGGGGCCGGCATTCTTTGGACCCAACGACCGCGGACGGTTGCCGTTGCCCCCACGCTGCGGCCGCCCACGGGGACGCCGACGCAGACTCCGCCCGAGCCGACCGCCACAGACACGCCAGTGCCCGTCGAAACGCGGGTCTTCCGAACGGCGGTTCCGGCCGAATTCGCCGGCACCCCGCTCGCCTTCCTGGTTCCGATCTCGCCGACCCCGACTCCGATCCTGGGGATGACCCCTCATCCAGCCTATGAAGCCTACGGCATTGGTATTGCGGCACTCCAGCGTGGAGATTACGAAGGACTGCTCGAGGCCATGAATCAGGTCATTACGCTGGACCCGGAACTTCCCGACGCGCACTACTTCCGGGGCGAAGCCCTGCGCGCACTGGGTCGTCCACGGGAAGCGACTCTGGCCTACGATCGAGCCATCCTGCGGGATTCGAACTTCCTGCCGGCTTATGTCGGGCGCGGACGGGCGCTGCTCGATATCACCCTTCGCGAGAATAACGAGATCAAAGCTGCCGACCTGCCTCAAGATTACGACCGCGCTCTCGATCGAGACACGACCTTCCTCCCCGCCCTGGTCGCCAAATCTGAATTCTACGCCGGCCTGCGCCTGTGGAAGCCGATGGAAGAAATGCTCCAGGTGGCCCTGGATGATGGCACCATCGAGCCTGTGATCTATGTCCTGATCTCGGATGCTCAGTTCAACCGGACGAATTTTGAAGCCGCCCTTGAGAATGCCATCATTGGCAGCGGTAACGATCCGACGCTGATCGAAGGCTACCTCGCACTTGGCCGGGCGCATGTCGAACTCGAAGAGTACGTCGATGCGCTGCCCGCCCTCCAAACCTACAGCGTCTACCGACCCGAGGACCATCGGGGCTGGGGGTTCCTCGCGAGAGCCTATTATGGCCTGGATGAATTCGACCTGGCGTTCGAAGCCGCTGAGCGTGCCCTCGAATTCAACGATCGCTACGCGCCAGCCTATCTCATTCGCGGCCTGGTGAACTACAAGAGAGAAGCGTACGATGAGGGCTTGGACGACGTCTACCAGGCGCGCCGCTACGGCTCCGAGACCTATCAGCTCAACCTGGCCATCGGCCGTGGCCTCTACTACCAGGGCAATTTCACCGAAGCGCTCCGCAGCGTCAATCTGATGATCGAACAGGCGCCAACCAATGCCGAAAAGGCCGAGGGCTATGTCTGGCGGGCACTGATCTATGAAGCGACGAATCCCCCTCTCCTCGACGATGCCATCCGCAACTGGCGGTGGGTGCTGACGATTCAGGACGCGGCAGAGGAGCTCCAGCAGCTCGCCCGTGACCACCTCGAAGCGCTGGATGCGGAGCCCTTCACCCTCACCCCGGCATCCACCGGCTCGGCAACGCCAAGCCGGACACCGACTCCAACCCGCACGCCGACGCCCCCAGGATCATGATCAGCCGAGGCGCCAACCACCTCCGTTCCGCCTGACCTCGGAGCAGAACAATGAGGCGCTGGTGGACTCGGCATGGTTGGTGGGCACTGGGGGTTCTGAGCCTCAGCCTGCTCGGCATACTGCTCCCGATCCTCGGATTCCAGCTGCCTGAGCTTGGCCCGCTCCTGCTGGGAACCATCCTCATCACGGGGCTCATGCTGGTGCCATTCCCCATTGGCGCCAGCGAAGTCAGCCTGGCCCACGCCATCACGCTTGCCATGGCGCTCACCTCTGGCCTATCAGAGCCATCCTTCGCGCTGCTCTTGGGCTTCATTGTGTCCACGCTCATTCGAGCCCTGCAGACGTATGCGGAGACTTCGCGATTCAGGCGGCTTGTTCGTTCGCAGGAGCTGCAGCAACGCGCCCACTCCCTCACGCGGCAGCTGCTGAGCTTGCTCATCGGTTTCGCCGCGTTTCGCACATTGGGCGGCGTACCGCTGACCCGAGAGCTACAGGCCGTCCCACCTTCCGCGCTGGCCGGCTTCGGCGCGCTGTTCACCCTCACCTATCTGGCGATTTACCGACTCTCAATCCGGCCCGCTACCGAAAACGGTGACGCGGCGCGCCGTTCCAGGACCAGCCTGTGGTTGGCCGTTCTCTTCCCGATTCCGCTTGCGCTGGTTACGGCGGTCGCTTCCGTTCAGCTGGGTCTCATTGCACTTGTGGTCACCGGTACGATGGTCCTGACGCTCAGCTGGCTCGTCCGGCGCTTAAGCCGGGCTCAATCCGACCTGGAACGGCGCCTGCAGGAACTGTCGACGCTCAACCGTGTTAGCCAGACCATGCGCGCCAGCCTCGATCTCGAGAGCATCCTGACGACCATCCAGCTTCAGGTATCTCATCTGCTTGAAGTCGAGAATTTCTACGTAGCGCTCGTCGATCCCGATAGCGGGGAACTCACCTACCCTCTGGCGATCAAGAACGGCATCCGTCAGTCCTGGCCCCGGCGCCAGCTGGCGGATCGCCTGACCGATCGCGTGATCCGCACGGCCGGATCCATCTTGATCAGCGAGCAGGGAACTGAGCGGATTCCCGAATTGGAGGTGGAGGCTTCAGACCACGCGCCGGAGGCCTGGCTGGGGGTCCCCTTGCTGAACCCCGAGCGGGCCATTGGCTGTATGGCCGTGTTCCACTCCGATCCACGCCGGATCCTCACAGAGAAGGACCGCTCGCTGCTTGAGACCCTCGCCTCCCAAGCCGCGACCGCCATTGAGAATGCCCTGCTCTATGAGCAAACGGCGAGCCGTGCAGATGCCCTGGCGACGCTCCATGAAATCACCGCATCAATGGGCGCCACACTGGATCCAGAGCGTGCGGTGGCCTTGGTTTGCGAATCGATGGTCGGCGTGGGCGGGGCCGAGAGCGCCGCCATCTATCTGGTCCAGTCCGGGGCAGAAGATCTCACGCTTGCGAAGGCCTCCGGCCTTTCCGAGGACTTCACCAGCACGCGCTCTACGCTCCCACTCCAGGATCCTCGCCGGGCGCGTGCCCTGCAGGAGCAGACACCACTGCTGGTGCCCGATGTCTGGGAAGCGCAGCTCGACGAAGAACACGCCCAGCAGCTGAGCCAATTCGGTATCCGGGCGATGATCGACCTGCCCCTGGTGACTCCTTCAGGGCTGCTGGGCGTTGCCTCCGTCTACTTTTCCGAGCCTCAGCAATTCTTGAATCAACAAGTCGACCTTCTCAAGACGCTTGCCGCGCAGGCTGCGCTTGCAGTTGCGAACGCCCGCGCGCATGCCGAGACGGATCAGGAACTGAAGCGAAGGGTTGAGCAGCTCTCCCTGCTCGAAGCAGCCGGGCGAGAACTGGCAGCGACGCTCAACCCGGAGTCGCTCTACCAATCTTTGCTCGCCCATGCCCTTGAACTGACCCTTGCAGAGCGTGGTTGGCTTGCCGTCCTGGGAACATCAGGCGAGAACCCCCGCATAGCGGCTGCCCATTGGCCGGGAGGCGAGGAACTCTCAGTCGAGCAGTCACTCGGACATGAGCCGGCCCAGCGGGCCCTTGAACGCGGTGAGCTGGTTGTTGAGGCCTACGCGACGCGCTGGCCCATCAGGATTGCGGAGGGGGCCGATCGGACCGTACTCTTCGCCCCCATCGAGCGCTGGGGGCAACGGATCGGATTGCTATGCCTCGAGCGCGCGAGCGCCAATCCATTCAATGATCAGGAACTCCAGGCGGTTCGCCAGCTGACGGCGCAGGCCGCCATCGCACTCAGCAATGCACAGCTCTACCAGCAGCTGGAGGACCGGCTTCGCGATCAATCGCTCCTCTACCAGGCCAGCGTGCTCCTCGGCGCGAAACTGGAAGCTAGCGCCGTTTCGATGGCTGCTGCCGACAGCCTTTCACTTGCCCTGGACTGTGACCGGGTACATGTTTACCGCTGGGACGAGCAGCAGCGCAGCCTGGTGCTGGAAACCGCCTTGCTGGAAGGCGATGCTGCCTATACGCCCGAACACAGAACCATCGAAATGAGCGAGGCACCTGCCTTCGCTACTGCCTTGAAGGAAGGTCGATCGGTCCAATGGTCGGAAGCGACCGCGCCGTCCGAACCCGATCGTATCTACCTTGCCGAGATTCGCCAGGCGGGAAGCCTGCTCGCCTTGCCTTTGCGGGCCGCCGAAGAATCCGCGGGGCTGGTCGAGGCACTCTCGCCGACGCCCAAGCGTTTCAGTGAAGCTGAATTGCGAATGGCAGAGACACTCGTGGGTCAAGTCGCCATCGCGCTGCAGAACGCCGATCTTTTCGTGCGCGTCCAGCAAAACCATGAACGCCTGCTGGCTGTCCTCAACTCGACTCGAGAAGGTATGCTCATGATCGACCCCAGCGGGACAGTCGTTGTGGCCAATCATCAGCTGGAGGAGTTGATCCATCTTCCACTCGAATCCGTCGTCGGCCGCAAGCTGGACGATCTCCAGACCCGGCTGGCCTCCCAATTGGGGTATCAGGCGGCAGATTTGGCCCGCTTGATCCACTCCCTTCGCGATGGGGAGCCCATCGAGATCGAGCAGGTCGCGCTCGAGAAGATCATTCGAGGATCCCCACGCACTTTGCAGCGAACCGAAACCCCGGTTCGTGACATTGCCGGCCGCTTGATTGGCTGGTTAATTGTCCTGCGCGACATCACGGCCGAACGCGAGCTTGTCGAGGCCCGCGAGCACCTCACGCGGATGATCGTCCACGACCTGCGCAGTCCGCTGACCACCATCATGACCAGCATCAGCCTGCTCGAACGGACGCTCAAGGATGTGGCGGATGTCCCGGCTCAGGCGCTCTCGATCGCGCACAGCAGCTGCCAGCAAATGCTCGGGCTCGTCAACTCGCTGCTGGATATCGCGAAAATGGAATCTGGAGAACTCACGCTCGCCGAGGAAGAGGTATCCCTCCGCCAGCTCTGTGAAGAAGTTGCCGGGCTCTTCCTACAGGAGGCGAACCGCAATGGGATCATCCTTCGCCACGATGCGGCGCGCGATCTGCCGATCATCATTGGCGATGGAGAGAAGCTGCGGCGAGTCCTTATCAACCTGGTCGATAACGCCATCAAATTCACACCCTCTGGCGGCCAGGTCGAGCTGGAAGCCTCACACGAAAACGGTAGAATCCTGATTCAGATCCGCGACACCGGGCCCGGGGTGCCGGAGCATATGAAGAGCAGCATCTTCGATCCCTTCGTTCAGGTCGCGGGCGCGGACGGCCGCCGCAAGGGGACCGGGCTGGGTCTTGCCTTTTCCCGTCTGGCGATTGAGGCGCATGGGGGCCGCATCTGGGTGGAGGACCATCGGGATGGCGGCAGCGTCTTTCGGATCGACCTGCCTGCCGGTCAGTTAAAACAGAACGGAAAGGGATCTTCCGATGATGGAGGCCACGCATCCTGAAAAAGGGCCCTGGGCCGCTGAGCTTGTGGTCGGGGATCACCTGATTGGGTTCTTCATGGCGCAGCGGGCGCGCCTTGAGCCGTTCCGCGATCCGACGCGCGGAAGCTTTCTGAGCCTGAGCCTCGGCGACCGGAGCGGCGAAATCGATGCCCGCATCTGGGAAGAGACCGAGACCTACACCTACCTGCTGGAAGGTCCGCAAGTCTTAAAGGTTGAAGGGGAGGTTGAGCGCTACCAGGATCGCCCCCAGGTGAGGATTCTGCGCTTGCGAACCGCAGAAGCGCATGAATACGAGCTGATGGATCTGCAGCCAAGCACCCTGCGCGACCGAGAACTGATGATGGCCGAGTTGGACGCGGCGATTGCCTCGGTCGAAAACACCCACCTCCGCGCCCTGCTCCAGAGTTTCTTCGAGCAGGCGGACTTTCGCCATCAATTCGCCAGCGCGCCGGCCGCGAAGCGGATCCACCATGCCTATCTGGGCGGCTTGCTGGAGCACGTCTATGAGATCCTCTTGCTGAGCAAACCCCTGCTTGTGCTCTATCCCGACCTGAACGCCGACCTGCTCACGACGGGGATCCTGCTCCACGACATCGGTAAGCTCGAGGAATTCAGCTGGCAGTTGACGATCGACTACACGCCCCGTGGGCGGCTCATCGGCCATGTCGTCCTGGGCGCGGAGCTCGTTGCCCGTGCCGTGGACTCACTGGAAGGCTTTCCTCCCGAGCTGGCTCTGGAGCTTCAGCACCTCTTGCTTTCCCATCACGGTCGCTATGAATGGGGAGCCCCCCGGCGGCCTAAGACGCTGGAGGCGGTCGCCCTGCATCACCTCGAACAGCTGGATGGTCAGGTGAACCGCTTTCGTGCCCTGCTGGCGCCGGCCTGGGAGTCTGGCCAGGCTTGGACCGATTATGACCGGCTGCTGGGACGCACCCTGTACGCCGGCGGCGCGCAAGATCTCTCCATTGAGGAAGAAGGCTTCAGCGAATAGAGAGCCGGCTGGACAGAACCATAAGCCTGGGTTAGAATCGCCCATTGCTCCGAGTTGGGAGCCCAGATTCAATGTAGGCCTTACGGGAGGACGATTTTGCCCAACACACGATCTGCTGCCAAGCGGATGCGGCAGAACGAGAACCGCAGGGTTCGGAATCGCGTGATCCGGACACGGACACGCAGCTTTGTGAAGCGCGCCCGGCAAGCGATCGAAGCCGGCGATCTGGAAGCGGCCCAACTCGCCGTCCAGGCAGCTTCACGCGAGCTCGATCGCGCGGTTTCCAAGGGAATTCTCCATCGCAATAACGCCGACCGCCGGAAGGGCCGCCTTATGCGGCAACTTGTCCAACTGCAGACGTCGGAGTAGAGAACATCCTGAAGCGATGTCGAAATGTGCGACGCACCGTCCGGTGCGTCGTCTTCGTATAACCGGCGCGCCCTCCGGGGGCTGCAAGTCGTCCTGTGATGTTTGATCCGGAACTTTCCCTAGCAACCCGAGCGATTCTCGACCTGAGCGCACGTCTCGGTCTAGGTGACCCCGGAAAGGTAGATTGGACCCCAACGCCCTTCGCAGGCCAGTGGGCCTTTGGGACTCCGGCGCCTTTCCAGATGGCCGCCGCCGAAGCGCGGGCAGGCGCCCGCATCAACGTCCCTCAGCGGGCTCAAGAGATCGCATCTCAAATTGCCGGCGAGCTCACCCCCCCAGCAGGCTTTTCCCACATTCTGGCGGAGCGCGGCTATATCAACCTCTATTTGGCCGCTGATGTCTACGCAAAACGGGTGCTTGACGAGATCCTCAGCCAGGCAGAAGCCTTCGGCCGCGGCGAATCCAAAGAAGAGCGCGTGATGGTGGAATACGCGCAGCCCAACACCCATCACTCGTTTCATATCGGTCATGCACGCAACGCGATTCTCGGCGAGTCACTGGCGCGGATCGTTGAGTTTGCCGGCTTTGATACGATCCGGGCCTCCTACCCGGGCGACATCGGCCTTGGTGTGATGACCTGCGTCTGGGCGTACGACAAATTCTATCGGGGCCAGGAGCCGGAAGGCGTCCACGAACGGGCACAGTGGCTGGCGAAGGTCTACCATGAGGCCAATTCACTTGTCAGCGAAGCGAGAGATGCCGGCTCGGAGGCCGCTGCCTCGCAGTCGGACTACGCCGCCGAAGTGCGCGAGCTCTATCGGCGCTGGGATGAAGGCGATCCAGAAGCGCGACAGCTATGGCTCGAGACCCGGCAATGGAGCCTGGACGAACTCAGCGCCATCCTTGAGATCCTTGGTGTGGAAATCGACGTGTATTTCTATGAAAGTGAAGTTGACGAACTGGCGAAGCAGATCGTCGACGAATTGATCACCAAGGGAATCGCCGAGGACGAACGCCCGGATGGGCCGGTCTTTGTGGAGATTGATAAGAAGATTGGCCTCGAAAAGGAGACCTACCGCACCGCCGTTATTCTGCGCAGCGATGGCACAACGCTGTACTCAACCAAAGACCTGGCGCTCGCAAAGGTTAAGTTTGAGCGTTACCAGGTGGATCGTTCAGTCTACGTCGTCGATGTGCGCCAATCCCTTCACTTCCAGCAGGTCTTCAAGATCCTTGAGCTGTGGGGCTTCGAACAGGCTTCGAATTGCTATCATCTCGCCTACGGCTTTGTGACACTCCCCGAGGGAGCGATGTCCTCGCGGCTTGGAAATGTGATCCTCTTCATGGATCTCTACGAGGAATCAATTCGTCGAGTTCAGGAAATCATCGGCGAACGCAACCCTTCGCTCCCAGCTGCCGCCAGAGACACGGTGGCGCACCAGGTCGGCTTGGGCGCGCTTGCGTACTCCATGCTGGCTGTCGACACAACGCGCGACATTATCTTTGAATGGGACCGGGCTTTGGATTTTGATGGACAGGCGGCGCCCTACATCCAGTATGCGCATGTGCGGGCGGACAGCATTCTCCGCCGCACGGACGAGAACCCGCCCCAACCCACAGCTCCCGAGCATGACCTCGCGACGCAAGAAATCTCTTTGCTCGACCGCTTGTCGCGTTTTCCCACAGAGGTTCAGCGAGCGGCACGAGACTACCGCCCGCAGGTCATCGCCACGTACGCCTACGAATTGGCGCGTGAGTTCACGGATTTCTATCAGCATTGCCCGGTGCTTCAGGCGGAGGGCGCCCAGCGAACTTTTCGTCTGGCCCTGACCGCCGCCGCCCGGCAGACGCTGGCAAACAGCCTGCGGCTGCTCACCATCGACGCGCCAGATGTGATGTGATCAAGCTGCCGGCTCATGTGCCAGGCAAACAGGGATCTCTCATCCTCACCAGGAGGCATCGCCGATTTATGGAACCACAACGCGTCCTCATCATGGGTGCCGCAGGTCGCGACTTCCACAACTTCAACGTCTATTTCCGGAAGAATGAGTCCTACAGGGTGGTTGCCTTCACAGCCACCCAGATCCCCAACATCGAAGGCCGCACCTATCCAGCCGAGCTCTCGGGATCGCTGTATCCGGAAGGCATTCCGATCTATCCAGAGGATCAGCTGCCGCAGCTGATCGACGATCTGCAAGTCGATCAGGTGGTATTTGCCTACAGTGACATCTCACACGAATACGTGATGCACAAAGCATCCCGCGTGCTCGCCGCCGGATCGGATTTCCGGCTGATGGGCTTGCGTTCCACGCAGCTGAAATCGACCAAGCCGGTGGTCTCGGTCGGCGCCGCCAGAACGGGCAGCGGCAAGAGCCAGACAAGCCGCCGCGTGGCTGGCATCCTGAGGGACCTCGGCCATCAGGTGGCCGTCGTCCGCCATCCGATGCCGTACGGCGACCTGGTGGCCCAGGCGGTCCAGCGCTTCGCGACCTATGAGGATCTCGAAGCCGCACAGGCGACGATTGAAGAGCGTGAGGAGTACGAACCGCATCTGGCGCGTGGCTCGGTGGTCTTCGCCGGGGTCGATTATGAGCGGATCTTGCGGGAGGCCGAGTCCCAGGCTGATGTCGTCCTTTGGGATGGTGGAAATAACGAGCCGCCCTTCTTCGTGAGCGATTTCCACATCGTCGTCGTCGATCCGCACCGTCCTGGGCATGAGCAGACCTACCATCCCGGGGAGACCAACGTGCTTTCGGCAGACTGTGTGGTGATCAACAAGGTGGATACGGCCGATGCGGCCGATGTCCGTACCGTGCGCCAGAATGTACGCGAGATGAACCCGGGGGCGGTGATTATTGAGGCAGCTTCCCCGATTTACGTCGATGATCCAGTGGCCATTCGCGGCGCGCGGGTCATTGTGGTGGAGGATGGCCCAACGCTCACCCATGGGGATATGGCCTACGGAGCCGGCTGGGTGGCGGCCCAGCGCTACGGCGCACAGTCGATCGTCGACCCCCGACCGCATGCCGTGGGCAGCATTGCAGAGACCTATGGGAAGTATCCCAATACGGGCGACGTGCTGCCGGCGATGGGCTACGGTGAAGCCCAGATGAAGGAACTTGAAGAGACCATCAACCGGGCGGACGCCGATCTGGTGTTGATCGGCACGCCGATTGACCTCGGGCGCCTCCTCAACTTGAATAAGCCCAGCCAGAGAATCCGATATGAGCTGCAGGAGATCGGCGCCCCAACGCTTGAGGATCTGCTGCGCGAGAAGTTTGGCGCCTAAGGAAGGCCTCGCTCTATGACACGCAAGCGACCGCGTGAGCCGTTCGCCCACCTCAGCTGGCGGCGGGCTGCACGGCCAGAGGTCGACCCTGCCGAGCTGACTTGCGTGCGCGAAGTTCCGCCTGTTGGTGCCCCAGACCGCGCACCGTCACTCGATAACCGCCTTGTCGAGGCGGACAATCTCGGCGTCATGGCGGCCCTGTCCGCCAGCTTCGATGGCCAATTTGATTTGATCTACGCCGACCCCCCCTTCCTGACAGGCAAAGCGTATGCCGCCCGGGTGGGGCGCGACGAAGATTCACGCAGGCCCTCCGGTTGGGAAACGGTACCCGGCTACGACGACCTCTGGTCCGACGGAGCTGCATACCTCGACATGATGGCCCCCCGGCTCGAGCTCATGTACCGGCTGCTTGCGCCTACAGGGACCTTATATGTCCACCTTGACTGGCATGCCGCCGCATATGTCCGCGTGCTCCTCGACGAGCTCTTCGGTCCGAATCGCTTGCTCAACGAAATCATCTGGGTCTACCACGGACCCTCACCGATCCGCTCCGCATTCAAGCGCAAGCACGACACGATCCTGGTCTACACCAAATCGGCCGATTACACCTTCAACGCCGATGATGTTCGCGTGCCCTATGACCCCTCCACCGTGCGCACGTTCGAATCCTCTCCCAAAGCCGGATTCGGCAAGAGGCCGGACCTCGAGCGCGGCAAGGTTCCGGAGGACTGGTGGTATTTCCCGGTTGTCGCTCGACTGCACCGGGAGCGAACTGGCTACCCGACCCAAAAGCCCGAAGCCTTGCTGGAGCGTGTGATTCGGGCCTCCAGCAACCCGGGTGACCTGGTGGGCGATTTCTTCTGCGGCTCAGGAACGACGCCGACAGTGGCAGGGCGCCTTGGACGGCGCTGGATCGCCTGCGACCGGACGCCATTGGCGGTGCAGACCGCCTACCGGCGGCTCCTGCTTGAAACAGAGCAGCCGGGATTCACCGTGTGGCAGGAGCCTGGAAGAGAGGCAGCACGGCCGACCCTCAAGCCTGAGGCCCGGCTGGTCGCTGAAAGTGATGAGTGGCGGATCGACCTGCTGGGTCTGTCCGGCAGCGATACCGGGTCCGACTTCCCCGATAGCGTGGCATATTGGGAGATTGATCCAGCGTTCGAGGAGCTTCCCTTCCGATCCAGTGTTAGGGCAGTCCGCGGTTGGAGAAACGGGGAGATTCCGCTCAGCCTTCACATCTCTCGCGAGCTGGGCGAGAGCCTGCCGATCGCCGTCGGCGTTGGCGACAACGTCGGTGCCCGCGGGATTACGTTGATCGAATGAGCGTATAGCTGATCGCCAGCTGTCCGGTATGAGCGACGCACCGTCATGGACGGTGCGTCGCTAGATTTCGGACTCTTGATATCAAGCCGCGCAGGGAGCAGGAGCGGTCAGCTTTCTTCGGGCAGGTCGAGCCGGTAGCCCATCCCGCGGATGGTCTTGATAAGCTGCGGCCGACGCACATCTTCTTCAATCGCGCGACGGAGCCAGCTGATGTGAACATCCAATGTGCGGGTGTCGCCGGTGTAATCTGTCTGCCAGACCTGGCGGATGAGCTTCTTGCGCGTCAGCAATCGGCCGGGGTTACGCATAAAGACTTCGAGCAGCTTGGCCTGCTTGGGTGTCAGCCGCGCTTCTCTCCCCATGTGGACGACCTTTCGCTGCGCCAGATTCAAGGTCAGAGGGCCCACACTCAGGTCGAAGCGCTCATCCCCGGGTAGCAGCCGGCTCACCCGATTCAGCAGCTTGCGTGGGGTGAAGGGATGAACCAGCGCCAGGCTGGCTCCGGTCCCCGGAGTCGGCCGTGTCCCTTCGGAGGAGATGAGAATGATCGGGATCCCGTCGAGCGCAGCGCGCAGCCGACGGCACATTCGGGTGCCTGGGGTACGCATCGAAGCGGCGTCAAGGATGACGAGATTTGGCTTCGCCTTGCGCGATGAATCGAGCGCCTCGTCGACGCTGTTATGGACGTCGAGATCGTAGCCCTTCTTCTCCAAAGATGGAGCGAAGGACGGCGCATTCGTCCGTCCGCTCTCGATTAAGATGATGCTGGCATCTGGCATGAGGGGGACCTTCAGACCCAACCGGCTGGCAGCGGTACCTGGCTGCCGCTGCCCATTCTATGCCATTATACATATTTTAACATTGGCAGCCAATAACCCTTTCGAGTTACTTTCGGTTTTGCAGTCTCGCCCTCCTGTATAATGCGGCAAGATGGTCACGCGAAGTTTCGACTATGCGTTTATCGGCGCCCTCACAGAAGACTACCTCATTACGGCCGAGGGTGAAGTCTACCTTCGCATCCCCGGAGGCTCTGCACTGTATGCCGGCGCAGGGGCTCGCGTTTGGGAGGCCTCGGTCGCCCTTATCAGTCGCGTAGGCGCAAACTATCCACTTGACTGGCTGGACACATTTGAAAAGGTCGGCCTGCTTGCCCAAACTGTTCGGGTTCTCAGTGAACCCGAAGATATGCGGCGCTTCTACGCCTATCTAACGCCAACAGAGCGCGAAGCCTCCAATCCCGCCGCGCATTTCCTCCGCATTGGCGAGTCAATGCCCAAGGAGCTGCTCGACTACCCTGGGGAGCGCCTGCTCGACCTGAACGGCAGCACCAGACCGCGTCTTGAGGTCCGGCCCGACGACCTACCGAATCGAGTCGCGGAATCGCGCGGGGTTCATCTATCACCGGCAAGCCATTCGAGTCACACCGTCCTGCCCGTCCGTCTTCGCGAGCTTGGCACCCGCCTCGTCACCCTCGACGCCGCCGCAAGGTACATGGAGCCTGGTTATCAAGAGGAAGTCCGTCTGCTCCTGAATGGCCTGGATGCCTTCCATGTGAGCGAGGCTCATGCCGCTGCCTTCTTCCGGCCGGCGGAGCCGGACGTCTGGGAGATGGCCGAGGCCTTCGCTGAGATGGGTCCGTCGATCGTTGTGATCAAGCGCGGGGGGCGAGGGCAGTCACTCTTGGCCAAGGACGGAAATCACCGCTGGGCGGTACCGGCATATCCTGTCGAGATCCGTGACCGGACAGGCGCTGGGGACGCGTACTGTGGCGGCTTCCTGGTGGGTTTGGCGCTCACCAGCGACCCGCTGGAAGCGGCTTTGCGCGGGGCCATCTCCGCTTCGGTTGCTCTTGAGGGGATTGGGGGCAAGTTTGCGGCCGAGTGCCTGCCCGGCCTGGCTCACGCGCGCCTGGAGGCCCTCCGAGATTCGGTCAAGGTCATCTAACGATGGTCCTCGAGCGCTGGCTCCAGAGAACCCGCGAGATTCAAGCTATCCCTGCGCCGACATTCGATGAGAATCTGCGCGCCGAATACCTCGCCCAGGCCTTTCGATCACTTGATTCGCTCTTCCCTGAAATCGACGAGGTCGGCAATCTATATCTCAGAATTCCGGGCGGGCTGGGCGATCCCGTGATCGTCAGCGCACACCTGGACCACGTTTTTCCCGCCGGCACGGTCCTCACCACCACGGCCCGGAACGGCCGCCTCTACGGGCCAGGGGTCGGCGACAATGCGGTCGCCCTGGCCGCCCTCGTAGAGTTGGCTGAGGATTTGTCCGCAATGGATCTTCCGAGCGATGTATGGCTTGTGGCCAACGTCGGAGAGGAAGGCCTGGGCAATCTGCGCGGCATGCGCGAGATCGTCACCCGGTTCGGAGATTCGCCCGGCGCATACATCGCCGTAGAGGGGATGGCGCTCGGGCACATCTATCATAGGGCCCTGCCTGTCCGCCGGCTCCGGGTCGAAGTCCACACCCGTGGGGGCCACTCCTGGATCCATGCGGGGAGGACGTCGGCCGTTCACCTGTTGATCGACCTCGGGGCCAAGCTGCAAGCACTTCCTCTCCCGGCCTCTCCCCGGACAACGCTGAATATTGGGAGCTTCAGCGGCGGCACGAGTGTCAACACCATCGCCGACCATGCCTATCTTGATCTGGATCTTCGTTCAGAAGACCCCGCAAGTCTGGCGGCCCTCGGCGAATCGATCGCCGCGCTGGTCCGCCAGCAGAAGGTCGCCGACACAGAGATTGAAGTTCAGGAAATCGGCGCCCGTCCCGGTGGCGAGCTTCCCGCCGACCATCCGCTGGTGCAGGCGGCCTGCGCCGCGTTTAAACACGGCGACGCGGCTCCCCTGCGTTTCGACGCTGCCTCCACAGACGCCAGCCTGCCGATCAGTCTGGGGCTGCCGGCCATCTGTGTGGGCCTGACGCGTGGCGGGGAAGCGCACTCGATGGATGAGTTTATCGAACTCGATCCCATGGGCGGCGGCTATCGAAGCTTGCTGGCGCTGGTTCAAGCGGGGACCGTACTTGGGGGGTCAGGCTCGAGCTGACCTCCCGTAGACTCAGGGGGTTGCAGAGGGGGAGGGGCTCGGTGGCGGTGAAGGCGTCGCCGTTGGCGGCTCCCCAACGATCGTAAAGCGCGTCGAGACAAACCAGACCTCACCCAGAAACATCTGAATCTCATATTCTCCGGGCGGCCAGAAGGTTGGCTCACATTCCGTGAAGCCAAACCCCCCCGTGCCGCCATCCCACGGTGCCGTTTCAACACACAGGATCTCATCCCCTCGGTACCAGATGGCGGTCCAGCGGATCCCATCCAGCAGGTTGTTGTAGGTAAACGCGGCGTACAGACGCCCGACGGGATTCTCAAAGGTGTCCGAGGGATTCACAGCCTGATTGAGGTTGTTCAAGGTGCGGGCCACCTGGAGCGGGCTCAGCGCAGCCTCGGCGGGAGGGGTGACCGTCTCCCGGAACAGCACCGTGATCGCCTCAGGAAGGGAGGGCGTTCCGGTAATGGTCGGTGTGGGGGTGATGGAAGGGGTGGGCGTGATTGAGGGTGTCGGGGTGATGGAGGCTGTCAGGGTCATGGTCGGCGTGCCGGTAGGCGTGAGCGACGGGGTCTGCGATGGCGTCGGCGGGACGATGGTATAGACAGCCTGACGGCCAAAGAACTGCACGATAAGGCCACCCGCGCCGAGCAGAAAACCGAGCGCGATCAACTGCCAACCCCTGGCTACCCGCTCTCGACGGAGCATGAAGTAAGAGAGCCCGGTCGCTGCCCGGATCTCCCGCCAGCCTACCCAGATGGCAAGCCCAAATCCAGCGAAGAACAAGAGGGCCACCAGCTGGATCGTGCCGTCAATGGTCACGGCGCGGCTCCTGAAGACGGTGTCGGAACAGACAGATTTGATGACCCGGACCGGTGGTGCTCCTCCACTGAGTCTGGCGACCAGCGCACATCGAGCAGAGCCTTCGGCGCCGAATCAAGCGTGAGTCGGACCACCGTTCCCTGGGTCTTAAAAGGTACTTCACGGTCGCCAATTTCTGCGGAACGGAACGAACCCGGCAACCGGAGCCAGACGCTGCTCGGTGAGCCTATCGGGTGGGCCAATCCCGCCCGAACCCGCCCATCCTGCACATCCCACGAGTCCACGGACAGACCCTGCGAAACATGGAGTGTGTCGCCGAGCCATGTCGGCGAACCGGAGTTGAGACGGCGGAGGGAAATCAAGCGAACACCATGCGCGGGCAGTTCCCCCAGCCTGAGTCTCCCGCGATGGGGAGCAATCGGCTGCTCCCTCCAGAAGTCAATCCCGACGTACGCCAGATCCGGATCCAGCGGCAGCGGTGCCAGATCCAAGGTGCCCTCGACCGGATGCGCTTCCCAATTGACCAGCGCAAGCAGTATCCATGAGCCTAACACACCCTCAAGTGGCAGATAGAGAATCTTCGGATGATCGTGTTCAAAGCCATCAAGCGCGGTGGCAGCTCCGGGCAACGGGGGAATGAGCTTCGTGAGCCACGCCATCCGCTCCGGGGACAGATTCGGCAGATCGTCCGAATCGACGAGCGCGCCGGCAGAAAGGGCGATGAGGGACGCCAGGGTCTGCGCCTCTGCCTCAGAGAGACC
The DNA here is from genome assembly GCA_041624375.1 of Anaerolineales bacterium. Lineage (GTDB taxonomy): Bacteria > Chloroflexota > Anaerolineae > Anaerolineales > E44-bin32 > JBFJVD01. The sequence continues at coordinate 7,068 of JBFJVD010000006.1, read as the reverse complement.
ACCGTGCGCGTCGCGGATCACGAGGCAGTCCGGATCGTTAAGCCACAGCTTGCGGTGCATCCAGGCTCGATTAACCGTGTTGCGAGCAGCATTCCGGGCGGAGGGATAGGAGGGCTCGCTGCGGAAAAACCGACTGGCGACGCCATACCTTGGATCCCACGATCCGGCCACATCCGGCCCGATTCGCATCCCATCAAAAAATCCGACCGAAGGTCCCAAAGGGCTGCCACAGCCAAGCAAGAACACCTCAGGGCCAACCGCGGTGCGGATATCGGAGAAGGCCTGAGTCAGGGCCTGAGCGCGGGTGAGATGGGGTTCTGCGCGACGACCGGGCAACGCGCCGGCATACAGGAAATCCAATTTCAGGTAGGTGTAGCCCCAATCGTTCACCACCCGTTCAAAAACTCGGGCCAGGTGCTCTCGCACGCCAAGATGGGTGACATCGAGAGCTCGAATGAAGCGATTCCAAATGAATCCCCCATTCACCGGTCGCCCTGCACGATTGCGCAAGATCCAGTCCGGATGACTCCCCAAGAGCTTTGCGCCGGGCCGGGCAACAAACGGCGCAAGCCACAGACCGGGGCGAAAGCCCGCTGATGTGATCTCCCGTCCCAGTTCCGCCATTGGTGTCTCAAAGCGAGCACTTTGATCAAACCAATCCCCGACCGCACTCTGGTAGCCGTCGTCTATTTGAAACACATTCAAGGGCAGGGTGTCGCGCCTTGCGCTGGACCATTCCAGGTTGCGTCGGATGTCTCGCTCTGTGACGCGATCAAAGAACTGGTACCAGGAGCACCAACCAATCGGCGTGTCGGGCAACTGGCGGATCTCGTTGGCGTGACCGATCGCATCAAGGTACAGATCCAATGCCGCCGTGGAGGTGATCGTCGTGAACGCCAGGTACAGCCAATCCGTCGAAAAACTCGCGCCGGGATCGAGCTGTACACCGTCCCCGCTGAGCCACGAGCGCAAGCGGAGCGGCGCTCTCACGCTGGCCGCAAAACTGCCGAACGCTTGACGCTGTGAGAGGTAGCCGGCGATCAAGCCGGGGCCCTGTGGTTGACCGAGCACGACGAACCATTCGGAGGTGAAATCGCCCCGCTGCCGGGGCTTTCCCGCGCCCGCATCTGTATAGAGCGGCGCCGTCAGGGGGCCAAGTCGGGACCGAGGCATGCGGTCCTGAGGACCGAGGCTTCCGGCAAAGCTCCAGCTCTGCCAGCCATTGCTGTACAACCTCACCTCATCCGGTTTCGCCCCAAGAGAAACCCCTGGGGAGTGCCTTGGAGCTCGGCCAGCGCCGGAACCGCGCTGCCCCCTCCCGTCGATCGAGGGTTCCGCTTCGATCAAGCCGATCTGGTGAAGCCGTGAGGCGCGTGACGATCGGTTTTCCCAGGTCGCACGCAGGAGCAGAAAATCGGTCTCGATTCCCAGCGCAAAGTCAAGGATGAGCCTGTGCTGACCTTCCTCGCGCACGAGGGCCGATCGAAAGAGGCGGGCCGGGCCGGCGGAGGACTCGTACTCTTCGGCGGCGTTGGATGGGTCGGGTGAGAGTGCGCCAAGCTCCCTGCGTGGACGCAGTCCGCCATCCTCCCACACAACCGTACAGGGGGCGGAGGCCAGCCAGAGCGCAGCATCATGCTTCGAGCGGATAGACCAGCCTCCAGCAGGTAGATCGAACTCAACTTCCAGTCCGCCGGAACCGATCGGAGGTGTCATCCGCCGCAGGCCTGAGCGACAGCATCGAGAAGTTGACGCTGGCTGAAAGGCTTCGCCAGGGTCAACACAGCGCCGAGAGCTTCAGCTTTCTCCAGATCCGCGCGCACGCCGACAGCTGTGACGACCACCGCCGGGATGGCACGGATCGTTGGATCCTGTGCTTTTTCTTCCAGAAGCTGGAGACCGTCACGGCCGGGCATCATAAGGTCCACCGCGAGCAGATCGGGGAGCTCAGAACGGAGCAATCGGAGTCCTTCATCCGCATTGTACGCCTGCAGGACTTCGTAGCCCGCCTTCTCCAGGACCATTTCCATCAAGCGGCAGATATAGGCTTCATCATCGACGACGAGGACGCGATGGCACATGGTGCTCAATTCAGCGGGTCGGCAGGGGGTGTTTGAGCGCGGCCTCCAGCGTCGGGTAGACAGGCAGAATCTGATCGAGGAGAGTCAGGCGCAGTGCCGTGACCGCCTGCGGATGTGGCCGGCTGAGACATAGCACACCCTCGTAGCGCCGCATCGACTTGTGGCCGGCGACGAGTGCGGAGAGGCCGGAACTGTCAATAAAGTCAACCTCGGCGAAGTCGACGACAAGGAGCTGGACGGTGTCATCAATGAGGGTCTGAAGCGTATCGCGCAATTCAGGTGACGAATCAGCATCGATACGCCCCTGCATGCGAAGAACAATCTTCCCCTGGTCCACCCGGTCGATTTCAATCTTCATGTCGATGTTCTCCGCTCAAGTACTTCCTGAGACACCAGTGATTTCGACCGCCATCCAGGCGCTCGTAGATCAGCTCATCCGTGAGCGCCCGCGCGAGGCGCATGCCATAGCCACGCTCCGGCGGATCGGAGGGATCAATCGCGTTCTTCGGGCTGGTCTCACCGGCGTCGAAGGCAATCCCATAGTCGTAGAGGTGGGCGGTCAGCGAGTTGCGATCCAGCACCAGACGTCCCTGGATCCTGCCGGGCCCTCCGGCATAGGCATGTTCCATCTGATTTGTGACCACCTCGGTGAGCGCAAGGGCGAACCCATCCGCCAGCTGACGGCCGGCATCCTGCGGGAGCTCCAGCTCCTTAACCAGCATGCGTGTCGGATCAACCAGGCGGCTGGCGTGGGCCATTTCGGCCGCAAGAACGAAGGGTACCACCATTTGAGGCTCACTGTCCACCTCTAGCGCACGAACCAGCAGCAATGCGACATCGTCCCGAAGCGGCGCCTCCTGCCGGTGAACATCGAGCGCATCGACATAGGTCCTCAGCTGATCGCTGGCATGGGCTGGGTGTACAGCGTGCATGATGTCCGCCAGACCCTGTTTTCCCAACACCTTCCCGTCCGGCGCTTCGCTTTCCGTGACGCCATCCGAATACAGGAGCAGGACGTCGCCCGGATGAAGCTTCCGCCGCTGTGTTTCGAACCTTGCATTCTTCTCGATGCCTAGCGGAAAGCCGGTTGCAGGCAGAAATTCGAGCCGATTCTCACCGGCCAGCCAGAGGGCGGCCTCCACATGGCCGGCAGATGCGTACTCGAATCTTAGCGGATTCGTGCTGAGGCGGCCGACGATTCCGGTTACGAAGGAGGCCGCCTTGTCGAGGTCGGCGAAGAGCAGTTGGTTCATGACCTCGAGCAAATCTGCCGGGTCGGTATGATGCGCGCTCTCGCCCTGGAAGGTGGCGTGTACGAGCGATGTCAGCAGCGCGGCGGGAACGCCCTTGCCAGCAACATCGGTCAGCAGGAGCATGATATCGTCGTCGCGTGTGCGGGCGATGTCGTAGAAATCTCCGCCGACCCGACTGGCCAATCGCAAGAAGGCAGCGATCTCGACGCCGGCGAGATCGGGCAATTCCACCGGGAGCAGGCTCTCCTGAATCTCCGCCGCAATCGCCAATTCGTGCTCGAAGCGCAGCCGCGATTCACGACTCTGACGGGAGAGCGCCAATTCGGCGAGCGCCCCTACTTGGTCTGCCACTGCCGCAAGCAGCTGCAGATCGTTAGAGTCAAAGCGACCCTCTGGAGGGTTCAGGAGGCCGACGACGCCATAGAAATCCGATTCCATGTAGATCGGCGCCACCAACAGGTCCCTTAGCCCAAACCCCAGCCATTCGGGGTCCTCTATCGAGGGCAATTCCGCCAGCGAAAGCGGACGGGCCGCCTCCCGAAGCGGCTGGACGATCTCTTTGGGGAGGTTCAGCCGAAGACCGCTGGCTGTCTGAGCCGTCCAGCCAGCTTCGCGTTCGCTTGCCAGGAAGACATCTTCCGCGTCCACCACCTGGTGAAGCAGCCGGGCGGTAGCACGGAAGAGATCCGGCGGACTGGAAAGATCACCGGCAACCTGTGTGAGTTCATAGAAGAATGAGAGCCGATCCCAGGCATGCGCCAGCTCACGAGTGAGATCAGAGGCCGCCTCGGCTTCGCGCCACCCGAGTTCCAGCGAGTCAGCCAGCGCTTTGAGCAGGTGCTCCTGGCCTGTATCGGGGCCGCCGCTTGCGATCAATGTGATCCTGGAGGAAGCTGCCGCTGCGGGCACAACTTGCCAGAGTACGCCGTCCTCGCCTGCGCAGCGAACCATTTCCCTGCTTCGAACCGCTTCAGCTACGGCCTGCGGCGCGTGCACGATGGATGTCTCCTGATCGAGATGCCCATCCAGCAAAATGTGAAGATCTCCGCCGCAAAACGTACGCCAGACGGCCGGCAATTGGTTAACTAGCTCACGGAAGGCAGGATGCATACGGGTATACTTTAGCCCAGCCTTGGGAAGGCGGCAACAGAACAGACGCCAAATCGACCCAGAGCGAAGCCATCCTATGGAGGTTCTATGCCCACGGAAGCAAGCGTCACCCTGAAGGACGGGCTATCCTTCTCGGGTACGGCAACAAGCGGCTATGAGCTCAACCTGGGCGCCTCCCCGTCCGTCGGTGGCGCCGACGATGGATTCCGCCCACTTGAACTCATGTTGATTAGCCTCGTTGGCTGTACTGCCATGGACGTGATCTCCATTCTGCGAAAGAAGCGCCAGGAAGTCACCGACTTCGTCGTCAGAGCCGAAGCGGATCAGGCTGAAAGCCACCCACATGTCTTTACGGCCATCCGGGTTGAATATGAAATTACCGGCCATCATGTGGAGGAGGCCGCCGTCGAGCGGGCCATCGAACTCTCCATCACCCGCTACTGTCCGGCTCAGGCGATGCTCGGACAGGTCGTTCCCATCGATCACACCTACACGATACACGCTGCTGCTTAACCCCCGACGGAGATCACAACAACAGCCAGCTCACAACAAAACCGCCCAAATGGGCGGTTCTGGGCTTTCGGGTCTGGTTTGGGATTTAGCGGACCGTGAAATAGGTGTAATGGTATTGAATTCGATCGTCGCGAAGGCCCAGCGTGTCGTTTCCATCCTGGACCGATCCCCGGTCGCTGACCGCCGTCCAGGTGAAGTGGCGCGAATTGCCGCTGCCGCTCCTTCCGGTGATCTGGAATTTGGCGTTGGGCAAGAGTTCCCCAAATACCGACGCGTACCACCCCTGAATCGCCTCTCGCCCTACGACCGTGCGTGCACCGGTGACGTGGGCCGCATTCTCGTGATAAAGGTTGGCGACATGGTCGGCTTGACGCTGATTCAGCCGGCCGATCAGCCGCTCCGGCATATCGGCGATTGGCGGCCGGGGATCCCAGTCGAATGTGGCGACGGCATCCCATAGATCGCGAAACGGCTGGCGGCGGGCGAAATCCCAGCTCCAGGCATTGGCTGCGGTCAGCCCCATCCCCTTCGCCTTCTGCAGGAAGCGCTGAATCTCGGCAGCCGTTGGCCGCCAACCCGAGGTGGCGTAGGTAGGGGCGGTGGAGATGACGGGTCGGGCCGGGCGGAGCCCCATGTACTGCTCAACTGAGCGTTCGAGCTGCTCTTCGGGATTGTGCGCCTGCTCGAAATAGACCTGTGGCATCGCATAGGTACAGCCTTCAAGGAATTCGGCATAGGGCAGGTCGCTGTGAAGGCGGGGGTAGCGGTAGGTGCTGAGCGCAATGGGCAAGTCTGGGAACGCTCGTCGCAACTCCGACATGAACCGCCGCGCCGCAGCACGCTTGTTGCGGTCGCGGTACTCCGCTTCCGCGTCGATCACATAGCCATCTACGCCCAGCTCACGAATGCGGCGGATCGCCAGCCTTGCCTCACCGATCGGGTCGTCCCCGCGTACGTAGTGCCAGCCCCAGACCTGCAAGCCCGCCTGCCGCAGAGCATTCAGGACCGGCGGCACCAGGTCGGTCCGCGAATCAAAGTCGTAGTTGTAGGCCCAGTCGGCCCCGTCCGCGATCTTGATGAGGACGTGCGAAAGCCTGGCTTCCACGGCGCGTGCGGCGATGGCTGACGGTATACCGCCCTCACACTTCGGGATCTGCCAGATGAAATACCCCTTGCCGAGCAGAGACGTCATGGCTTCCTATCACCTCGTGTGGAGAGTTAATCCTCGTTATAGCAAAGCCCGCTCTGCCGCACAATCGGGCCTGGAGCTCAATCTGCGGGCGGATCCTTCGGCCGCAGATGCACACCCCGCCGCAGGGCACTCGATCCATACTTCTCTCGAATGGAATCAACGGCGCGCAAGAGCTGGTGATCCTCCTCCCACGCATGATCAAACAGCTGCAGCTGGCGGATGGGCGGCCCAAGATTAGCGACGCCCACACCCAAGAGCCGTACGGGACGGCCTCGACGCCAGACCTTGTCGAAGAGCTCGAGACAGGCATGGTAGATTTCGTCGTCCTGATCGGTTGGGTTGTCGAGCGCACGCTGCCGGGTGATGGTCGTGAAATCTGGCCAGCGCAGTTTCAGGCGCACCGTCGAGCCACCCAACCCGCTCTTGCGCAGCCGACTGCCGACACGCTCGGAGAGCTTGAGAAGCGTCGCGGCCAGGGCGGTCCGGTCGACGATGTCCCGCGGAAAAGTGGTCTCCGCGGAGATGCTCTTGGGATCGCGCTCGGATACGACCGGCCGCCCGTCCTGTCCCTGAGCCCGCCGCAAGAGGTCCGGACCGCGGCGGCCAAACATCGTTTGCAGCTGGGAAGGTTCGCTGGACGCCAGATCCCCGATAGTCCGTACCCCGAAGCCGGCCAACCGTTCCTGCGATTTTGGCCCCACCCCCCACAGCATGCCTACCGGCAACGGCGCCAGGAAGGCGGCCTCTTCTCCAGGGGGAACTTCAATCCGCCCTCCGGGTTTTCCGACTTCCGTGGCGATCTTTGCGACCAGCTTATTTGTCGCGATGCCCCAGGAGGTGGAGAGCTCAAACTGGTCTTGAATCTCTTGTTGGAGCGCAGAGGCGATTTCTAGGCCAGTCTCCGGAGCGCCGGTGACAT
>JBFJVD010000005.1:0-35707 GCA_041624375.1 Anaerolineales bacterium | reverse complement strand
CCAAGCACATCCAAGAAGAGGTCAAGTGGTGCCGTTCCGGCGATGTGATCCCGCTCTCCAAAGCCCTCCGGAAGCTCAGGGTGGTAGCGCTCGCGGAACGCGCCGTCAGATCGCAGGCTCGCAACGGCCGCAGCCATCAATCGACCCAGCAGCTCAACGGCTTCGTCCAGGTAGCCGTGTTCTACCAGCGCCTCACCCAACAGGACATTCCAGTACATCGAGACTGCGCCGGCGCCCTCCGATTCATGCGGTTTGTAGGCCGGATCGCGGGAAGAGCAGCTGGCCAGACCATACAGCTTGAGGAAGCGCTTGGTGTCCAGCAGTGTGTGGCGCACCAGTCGCCGGGTTCGCGCCGAATCCGGGGCGCCGGCCCAGAGCGGCAGCAGTCCGGCGAGGTCCTGCCGCGTAAAATCCGCCACCGCGATTTCGGTCTCAAACGCCTCACTCAGCCCGCGCACTTCCACACGCTCAATCGAGGCGTAGGGTTTTGCACTCGTGGCGGTGCCAAACTCCCAGAACCAGCGGAAATCGCGCTCATTCATCCGCTCGACTCGATTCCTGCCGCGCCGTCCCTTGCCATGAATAAAGACCTGGACCGCATGCGAGAGCCCTTCTGCCCCATGGGAACGCACCACCACACGGATCGGCTCTTCGAAAGTTCGATCCACTTGAAAGGAGAATTCTCCTTCGCCCCGACCGAGCACTTCGCCGGTCGGTGAAGTGTGCGCATCCCGGTCCCGATGGCGATAGATCGCCTCGCTCTCCGACCAGCTCGATTCGATCGCCGCCCGCAGATCGGTCTCCCGCGACTCAAGGGATTCGGGCGTCGCCTGCCCGATCGCCGCCGCAATCTGGCGCAGCGCCCGCGCCTCGCGGATCAGGATGGCTGCCAGATCCGGAGTCTCGGCCAACGTGATATCGAGCCCCTGTCCCCAGCTCTGCCAGCGGACAAACGTTGGACAGTCGTCTAGCCCCATCTGAATCGTGTGGTCCCACTCGGGGACACCATCCTGATCACGATCCCGCGCTTCGTCAAACCAGGCCTCAAAGAACGCAACCAGTGGATCGAAGCTGTGCGCGAGGAATTCACGATCTTCGGTGTGCTGGTAGATCCGCCAGGCCATGTCTGCCAGCAGCGGCGCGCTGAGTGCCCCGTTCCGCTGCCCGCCCAGGCCCGGCTTCCAGTCGATGGAGCCATCGGGCGTCTGCACCGCAAGGAAGTTCGCCAGGATCCCTTTGGCCAGCTCAGGTGCGAGGGGCAGGACCTGCTTCACCACACGATGCGCCATTTGCGTGGATTGCCCCGCCCACTGAATGTTGTAGTCCGAGCCGTCCCCGGCAGCTGAGAAGCCGCGATCCGGGACCCTTGCATGGATGAACGAGGCGTGTGGCAACCTGGGCGTCGGGCCGACAAATGATCCGAGCACCACCCGTTGTGTCCAGGCCAGGGCAGCATCCCAATCGGGCTCGCCGGTCTCAACCTCGACCAGGGTACGGTTCACATGCTCGAGACGGGCGACTTCGGCTTCCCAGGGCCGGGCCGCCAGGCTGCGCGCCGAATCGAATGACTCCGTCTCATCCTCCAACGCCGCGTGCGCCCAAACCAAAGTACGCTGCTCTCCCACCGTCAGCAGCGTCTCCACTACCAGCGCTGGGTGGGCAACCTGATCCACCGTGGCGCCGCCGGAAAGGAAGACCACCGGCGCGAGGGACCCCGTCCGACCTGCCAGCACGGAAGCGCCGGATAGGGTCCGCTCACTCATCACCCCACCTTCGCCAATTGGACGCAGCACGGCGTGAAGCCGGAGGCGCAGCTCAGCTGCCTCCCCGCCGACGTTGGTGAGCCGAAACCGCCCGCCAACCGAATGGGAATCGGCAGCCCAATATTCGGCTTCGACCTGAAGCCAGGGATGAGGCATCATCGAGAGCCAGATGAAGTTGGGGAAGAAGCGCCGGATCGTCGGCGGCCGGTGGAACTGCTCCGGGTTGACCAGATTCTCGCCTTTCCAGCCAAACCCGGGAAAGAGACGCATGTCACGCGCCCGCAAGCCGTAGGTGGTCTCAAGCGCGACAGCCGCTGGCTCACCGCCGACGAGCCGCAGTTCCCAAATCTGGTCGTCGGCGTAGTCGGGGGCACCCAGGCGCGCGTCCGCCGCGATGCGGAGCGAATGGGGATCTTCAGCGGTGAGCGACCAGGTACGCATGCGCTAGCATTGTACGGACCGCGGTGGCCTTCGTCAAAGCCTGCCGCAGGATTCTACGCTATTTGGCTATGCGCATCTCGGCGGATTCACCTTCCGCTGGATCACCATCCCACCAGTCCCCGAAGCTATACTTGGACAGAGCATGCCTCGATCTTTGATGTGAAGTGCCGAGGCGGCCGGTTCTCGACGGGTGAGAGTCCACCATGAGCGAACAGGTCTGAAGGAGAAATCGATGGCACCCACCACGCCCATGCAGCGAGGTCGCTACTTCGAAGAGTTCGAGCCGGGCGAACGGATCACCACGCCGGGGCGGACCGTCACGGAGAGCGACGTCGTGGCCTTCGCTGGTCTCTCCGGCGACTACAACCTGATCCACACCGACGCCGAATATGCTCGCGACCACCCGTTCGGTCAGCGCGTGGCACATGGATTGCTTGGCCTTTCCATCGCTTCCGGGATGGCGGTTCGCACAGGTGTGATGGAAGGGACGGTCTTGGCGTTCCGTGAGATCTCGGAGTGGAAGTTCAGCCTGCCCATCTTCATTGGGGATACCATCCACCTCGAAATGAAAGTGGGCTCGACGCGTGCCATGCCGCGGCTGGGCGGCGGCGCGGTCGATCTTGAGCTCTCCGTGATCAACCAGAAGGATGAGGTCGTCATGCGCGGCACATGGCGCATCCTTGTTCAGAGCCAACCGGCCGAGTCGGGGCGCTAGCGCGTCGATTCTCGCCCCCGTGCTATAATTCCGCGCCATGACGGACGAAGCAGATCCGCTCGAGCAGATCGATCCCGAAGACGAGAAATCGACCCGGGATGAAGGCGCCGCCCGCTTCCGCAGGCTCCTCGATGAGGCTGCGCCGTCACCGCTCCCCGAAGATGCGGAAGAAGCGCGTGTCCCGCACCGCCATCCAACCGGCGATCCGGATCTGACCGGCGGCTGGTTCGCCGACGACTTGCTCGACGAACTGCAGGCAGAAGCCGAAGCGCGAGAAATAGAGTCTGCCACAGAAGAACCCGCTCCAGTCGCGGACAAGCCAGAGACAGACGCAGCCGAAGCTGAGCCCTCGATCCCGGCTGAAGATCCTGCCGCGGCCCAGGATTCTGGCGGGCTCGACGGCCAGGCCGAGCCGGAGGGTGCAGACACAGAAGTCGAGCCGCTTGCGGCCGAACCGCCCGCTGCACCGGCCCCGCCTGCGCCCGCCACACCCTTACCCACCCCGGACATGGCGCCGACTCCCCGGCCGCCGACTCCACCGCCCGCGTTCGAGCGTCGGGGGATGCCCCTGCCGGATCGAGTGCCGGAGCGGGATCTGAGCGCCACCCGAGTCGGCCCGGCAGCCTATCAGATTCCACCGCCGGGCGGCACACCGCCGCGCGGGTTGCCCCCGCGTCCGGGCCGGCTGGCGGGCCTGCGCGGCCTCAGCGGCTGCCTGGTCCGCATGGGAATCCTGGGGATCTTCCTGCTGCTGGCCCTGGTGATCGCCGTCGCTTCCTTCGCCATCTTTCAATACTATTCGGTTGCTGCCACCTTGCCCTCGGTCGATGACCTGCAGGGGCGGGCGGCGCAATTTGAAACCACCCGAATCCTCGACCGGAACGGCAATCTGCTCTACGAGATCCTCGACCCGCAGGCCGGCCGCCGGACCTATGTTCCGCTCGACCGAATCTCTCCATTCGTTGTGGCGGCGACGATCGCCACAGAGGATTCGCAGTTCTACACCAATCCGGGCTATGACCCATTGGCGATCGCACGTGCCGCCTGGGAGAATTTCCAGGTGGGTGGCCCGGCCACGGGCGCCTCAACGATCACCCAGCAGGTCGCCCGCAACTTGCTCCTCGATCCTGAGGAGCGCGCCCAGCGGTCCGGATTCCGCAAGGTCCGCGAGGTGCTGCTGGCGGCCGAGATCAACCGGCGCTACACCAAAGAAGAGATCCTCGAGCTCTATCTCAATCAGGTGTACTTCGGCAATCTGGCTTATGGCATCGAGGCTGCGGCCCAGTCCTACTTCAATATCCCTGCCGAAAGACTCAACCTTGCCCAGGCATCGTTTTTGATTGGTTTGATTCAGGCGCCTTCGGTCTACGACATCTTCACCAACCGGGAGATCACACTCGCCCGTCAGCGGCAGGTGCTGACGCTCATGGTCCTGACCAGCGAGGAACAGGGCTGCATCTTCGTGAGCAACGCGCCCCAGCCCATCTGTGTGAGTCCCGAGGCGGCCGGCATCGCTGCGGCTGAGATGGAGACCTACGAATTCCGGCCTCCGGACGTCCAGATCCGCTACCCACATTGGGTCACTTACGTTCGCAGCCAGCTGGAACAGCTCTACGACCCGCAGACGATCTACCGCTCAGGCTTCACCGTCCATACGACGCTTGACCCCACACTCCAGGATCGCGCCCAGGAGATCTTGCGCGCCCAGGTTGAATCGCTCGCCGACCGGCGCGTATCCACCGGCGCGCTGATCGCGCTCGAACCGGCAAGCGGGGAGATCCTCGCTATGGTCGGTTCAGCTGACTTCGACAACGAAGAGATCGATGGCCAGGTCAATATGGCGATCCGGCCGCGCCAGCCGGGATCTTCCTTCAAGCCGCTTACCTACACCGCCGCGTTTGAAATGGGCTGGACACCCGGAACATTGATCTGGGACGTTCCCTCCGAATTCCCGCCCTCCGGCAACCCGAACGACCCGCGTCCCCCGTATGAGCCGGTGAACTACGACGAGCGCTTCCATGGGCCCGTGACGGTGCGGTCCGCGCTGGCGAATTCCTACAATGTCCCGGCCGTCAAGACGCTCGATTTTGTCGGCATCTACGACGACCCCAATACGCCACAGGAAGATGGTTTGGTGGCCTTTGCTCGCCGGATGGGGATCACCACCCTCACCCGGGACGATTACGGACTGGCGCTCACGCTGGGCGGGGGCGATGTGACCCTGCTCGAGTTGACCGCGGCCTACGCAATCTTCGCGAACGGGGGCGTGCGCATCCCGCCCGTGGCCATCACCCGCATCGTGGATCACACGGGTGAAACGGTGTACGAATACCAGCGCCCGACCGGCGAGCAGGTGATCCGTCCGGAACATGCCGCCTTGATCACGTCCATCCTTTCAGACAACGAGGCCCGAACACCGGCGTTCGGACCCAATTCGCTGCTCAACCTGCCGTTTCGCGTTGCAGCCAAGACGGGAACCACCAACGATTTCCGTGACAACTGGACCCTGGGATTTACCCCGGATATCGCGGTCGGCGTCTGGGTTGGCAATGCCGACTACACCCCGATGCAGAACACCTCTGGCCTGACCGGGGCGGCGCCGATCTGGAATCAGGCGATCCAGTTTGCGATTGAGCATCTGCGAGCGAGTCAACCGACCCCCTTTACCCGGCCGCCCGGGATCACCGAAGAGGTGATCTGCGCAGTCTCCGGCTCACGGCCTTCGGAATGGTGTCCCTCGCACCGCATCGAACTGTTCGCCGCCGACCAGCCGCCCAGGCCGAAGGAAGAGGACCTCTGGAAGAAGGCCTGGATCGACACCTTCTCGCTGCTCCTGGCTTCGCCGGCCTGCTCCAGCTTCGCAGAGGAGAAGCTGGGACTGAACGTCGACGACCCATGGGGCCGCAAGTGGATTGAGGAATCCGATGCCGGCAAGAAATGGGCGGAGGACCTCGGATTCCCGGAGGACGAGCGGTTCTTTGTACCGGATGAACCGTGTACAGAAGAAAGCCCTCGGCCGATTCTTGGCTTCACCGAGCCGAACGATGGTGCAACGATTGTGGCCGCCCCGTTCTCGATCTTCGGTCGCGCGGCAGCCACGGACGAGTTCCGGGATTGGATCATCGAGTTCGGGATCGGCGACAACCCGGTCTCCTTCCCCGACCTGATCCGCAGCGACACCCCACACGAGCAACCGGAGAAACTGTTCGAATGGGACCTGGCCGACGTTCCCAACGGGCCAGTGACCCTGCGGCTCACGGTTCGAAGCTCCAACGGGGGCAAGGCGACCGTCGCGATGCGCGTCATTATCGCCTTGCCAACCCCCACCCCAACCCCGACCCTCACGGCCTCACCTACGCTGACGCCGTCGCCCACAGCATCACAAACCCCGACGCCCTCCACAACGCCTACGCCAAGTCAGACGCCCACTCCAACGCCCTGACCGGGTGATGCAGGCCGTCCCTCACTCGGGTGAGGGCGAGCCGGCCGCTCGCCCTGATGCGGTGAGGACACCCTGGCGGGCGGTTAATCCAAAACTGGTCCTTTGACCTGATCAGAGCAGGGGCAGTTGCGGATCCTGGTGCTCGGGCGGATCGAGCGCCAGCCTTTCGAGCAGGCGCTCCCGCCGCAAGTTGGCCTCTTCGGCCAGCCGGCGAACATGACGAAACTTGACTACGCGGACTCCGGACTCAAGCCAGGCCTTCAGGCGGGGATCGCGTGCGGCTTTGAAGGCCACTAATGACGCGCGACCACCAGGGAGGACAAAGGTAAAAGGGCTTTCAGCGTGCGCCTCGAAACCCTCCGAAAGGCAGGCCGTTTCGAGAATCTCAAATACAAACTGGGGCTCGCCGTTCGAGGTCCAGGCAAGGCTGCTCTCACCCGAGGGCTCAACGGCCCATTCAAGCCGCTCGCCGAGCTCTATGAGCAGCCGGAGCATGTCCTTGCGGTCGATTGCGCGCTGGTCGGCCTGATCCTCGACCCGCAGCCGCCAGAGCATCTCGGCATCTTCCTCCGCGTAGGAAATCAGGCAGGCCCGCACAAGGCGACGGCTCGGAACCAGCAGTCCTGGAAACTGCTGTCCGAGTCGAGCCTCGATGCTCTCGGTGCCAAGTCCCTCCTCCGTCCGCAGAAGCTCAAGAACCGCCAGCTCGACTCGATCCCCCAGCGGGACTCCGGCCCCTTCCGACGCAGCCAACCAGAATTGCCCGCTTTCCAGCTCCTGGTTGCGATCCACCCGAATGAAGTCCCCTTGATCGGCGAGCGCCATCTCGAAGGCGCGGCCAATGGTTGTGAGCGTTTGTCCGGATTCCTTCTGCCACAGCGGAGCCAGCTGTTCGCGCTCTCCCAGATCCGACCAGCTTGCGGCATGCAGGTAGCCGAAGGACCCGGGCTCCCCGCGCAGCCGAAGCGCCTCTGCTGCGATCGAGGACATGCGCTGTACAAGCCCGCCCGCTGGCTGCGGTTTGGGCCGGTTCGGCGCGCTTTCCCAAAGCAACAGGGCTTCCTGGGTGTCGGTCCGAAGCGTGCGTCCGGTGAGCCGGTAGCCGGAGCTGTCCAGGCCGACGAGCGCCGCCTCGAGGAATCCCGGTTCGGATTCGGCGATAAAGGTTGCGGCCGGAGCGCCTGCACCCAGCGCCTGCGCCGCCCGTCCCATGGTCGCCCTGAGCGCGCTGGCATGCCAGCTCCAGTCGTAGCGGCGCCGGCGCAAGGCCATCTTGATGGGTGCGGCAGTCTCCCGACCCCAGAGCCATGCCGACCACAGCGCGGAGAGCGTCCAGTACGCTTGATTCGGGCGCGGCAGCACCGTCAGGATTGCGTCGGGTGGCTGCGAGCCAAGCAAATCCACCAGGTCCCGCATCGGACCGGCGTAGACCGCGATCGTGCCGGGCTCGAGCGGAGCAGCCGGGTCGTAGTCGAGCACGGCAAGCTGCGGATCGTCGATCGCCCACTCCCCCACGGCGCGCTCCAGTGCCCGCCAGACATTGACCTCCACATAGCGAGCAGAGGCGACCAGCTGTTTCGGTCTCGTCCGGCCGTCTGGATACCCCCAAAGCGCGTTGGCCGAATCAAAGGCTGAGAGGAGCAGTGCATGAACGGCGGCCCGCTCCATCACTGGGAGTTCCATTTGATCGAGCTTATTCACCAGCGTGATCAACGCGTAGCGCGCCCGTCCCGGATAGACCGCCAACGCAGCCTCCGCGTGTTCACGGTCGGGATCGCCGGCGGGTGCGACCTGTTGCAGTGCAAGCGCGTACTGCAGTCCGCGCCCCTCGTACGTGCGCGCCTTCTCCAGGTCGGCACGCTCGATGGGCTCCTCCGCCGCGTGGCTGCAATGCGGGCATGAATAGGCCCGGTGGGTTGGCCGCGGAGGATCACGATCCCAGATGAAGTGATCGGCCGACACCACGCGGCCGCAATCCGTGCAGTGCGTTTCGTACAGATCAAGGAGGAACGGCTCCAGCCGGCTGCCATCCTTCGGCGCCGAAGCCAGGCGCGCCAGCGCCGATTGAAGCTGCGGCAGATCAAAGGGTTTCAGCGTGTGGAGCAGGACGAAACGCGAGACCGGATTGTTCGCGGCGACTACCACCGCCCGTCCGGCTGCGGCCGCCTCGGCAGCCAGGCGCGGCGATACTCCAAACGGGTCAAGGACACGATCACCGGCCTGCCCGAAGGAATCCAGAAACCGGCGGACCATGCCTTCTTCGAGCGGTGGCAAGAAGCGGCTCAGCGGGCCGCTCCGTGGCGTTGGGTGGCCGGGGGGAAAGGGGATGTCCACACTCCGAGTATACGGCACACGCATGTCGGGACAGCGTGCTTGCTGTGTTTCGTTCGGCAGGGTTATGATGGCTCCAAAGCGCCGATTCCTTCCTATGAGGGAGGCTGATGAAACGGCTGCTGCTCCTCCCCTTTCTGTTGACGGCCCTCGCCTGCCGCTTCCTTGCGCCGGCGGACGAAGGCCCGGATCCACTGCTGCAGGCCGTCGAAGAGACCAGCACTGCGCTGGCGGTGGACCCGCCTGTGCGTCCCTGCCAGGTCCCGCCCGGAAACCCGCCACTGCCGCCAATTGAACGCTCTGGGGCTGCGGCGTCCGATCTCTCGAGCTTCCTGAATGACGGCGGCGCGCCGGAGGCCGTTGAGCGCCAGCCCGGCGGTGAAGCTTTTGGTGCATTTGGCGCCAGGCTCAGCGCGCAGGCTGATGTGGACAACGATGGCTGGGAGGATGTGGCCCTCTCATTGATCGAGCCGCCGACCGAAACCGTTCCCCCGTCGGGAACGATGTTCTTCTTCCTCTGTCGCGAGGGCCAGTACCGCCTGAACTACACAACGGCCGCGCTGCCCGAATTCAGTCTTCCCATTCTGCATGCCGCCGAGGATCTGACCAGCGAGGGGGGCGCCGAGTTGCTCACCAGCAGGATCCGCTGCGGGGCACACACCTGCTTCCAGCAGATTTCGGTGTTCGTTTGGAACGGAGAGACGCTTGAGAACCGTCTCCAAGGACAAAGCGATGATCTGCCGAACCCTACCGTCGAGCTGCGAGATTCGGGGATCGCCGGCAAGGAGATCCGAGTGACGGGCGCAGGCATCGCCTCGGCCGGAGCTGGTCCGTATCGCCCGACCACCCGGGTCTGGCGCTGGGACTCTGA
This sequence comes from Anaerolineales bacterium, assembly GCA_041624375.1. Classification (GTDB taxonomy): domain Bacteria; phylum Chloroflexota; class Anaerolineae; order Anaerolineales; family E44-bin32; genus JBFJVD01. Next base: position 26,144 of record JBFJVD010000005.1, on the reverse strand, counting down.
ACAGCGGCTGTTTCTTGTGGCTCGAAACGTCCAGCAGCCCTCGACCTTCCGCGTACACGTCCTTCACGACTCCGACAGAGCTGCCGCTGAGGGGGACTTCGCCGCCGCGCTGGAAGGCTACCGCCAGGTGATCGAGCGCGATGATCTCGTGGACTGGGTTGATCCGGCACTGGAGCGCGCCACTCTCTCAGCATATGCACGTTTTCGCCGGATGGTGATCTCCCTCCAGCTCGGCGATCAGGCTGGTGCAGAAATCGAATATGAGCGCCTACGTGGCATCTATGTGGAAGGCCCAGGCAGTGCCTACAGGGAGATGGCCGAGCTCTTCTGGAACAGCTACGAGAGCGAAGAAAATCTCTCGACGGCGTGTGAGGCGGCGCGGAACTTCGCCATCGCCCGCGCCGCTGGAATCCTCGAGCCGCTGTACTTCGGTTACAGCAACCCATCCTACGGCGCCGCCGAGATTTGCCCCCTGGCAGACGAATAGGATCGGAGTGCACGCATGCAAGCACCCGTGCTTCCAGTGAACAGGTTTCGGTCGGAGCAGGAAAGCCTGCTCAATCTATGCCGGTCGCTGGTGGAGATTGAATCACCCACCACCCACAAACACGCTGTGGACCGGGTTGGCGCGGCGGTTGGCGCACACTGCGAAGTGCTGGGGGCCAGTGTGACCCAGCACACCAGCCAGGACACCGGAGATCATTGGGAGGCCAGCTGGGGTCACGGCGATGACGGGATCCTGATGCTGACGCACCTCGACACAGTTCATGAGTTGGGTGCCTTGGAGCGCAATCCATGGCGGCTCGAAGGGTCGAGAGCCTTTGGCCCGGGCGCGCTCGACATGAAGGCCAGCATCGCGCTCGCGCTTACGGTGATGCGAGTGCTGCAAGAGGAGGCGTCGCTTCCGCCCAGACCCATCACGCTGCTCTGCACGGCCGATGAGGAAACCGGGAGCGAGAGCTCGCGAGCCCTCATCGAGGAGCGAGCCGCACAGCATGCACTCGTCCTCTGCCTGGAGCCGGGGCTGCCAGGTGGCGCCCTGAAGACCTTCCGCAAAGGAATCGGCGTGTTCAGTCTCAATGTGACTGGCCGACCCGCCCATGCAGGCGTCGAGCCCGAGCAAGGCATCAACGCCGTGCTGGAGATGGCGAATCAGATCCTTGCCCTTGAACGCCTGGCAGACCTGGAAGCCGGGACCACGATCAATGTCGGAGTCATCAAAGGGGGGTCCCGCAGCAATGTCGTCCCGGAGCACTGCCAGGCAGAAGTCGACATCCGCGTGAAAACGGAGGCCGAGCGCCGGCGGATCGACGCCAGCTTGTCGGCGCTGGCGACCGTTCTCTCGGGGGCTGAGCTCGAGCTATCTGGGGGCTGGAACCGCCCGCCGCTCGAACGCAATGCGAGGATGATGCAGACCTTCGAGCAGGCGCGTTCGCTGGCAGCTCGCATCGGCCTTGATTTGAAGGAGGGCGGGACCGGCGGCGGTTCCGATGCCAACCTCGTCGCGCCGCTTGGCGTACCTGTGCTCGATGGACTTGGCCCTCTCGGGGCCGGCGCGCATACAGACCAAGAGTATATTGAGCTGGATTCGCTGGCTGAGCGTACGGCTCTGCTGGCGGCGCTGCTCACGGGCTGGCCGGCAGGCCCTCCAGGGCCCGCTTAAGGTCTTCGAAGTCTCGCATCCAGGCCATCAAACGGAGAAAGCTAACCGGATCGTTGACCCGGCGCCAGAAGTCGCGCACGGCCTCCCCGACCGGATCCTGGCCGGCCGCGCCGCCCGGCTGATCTGCGTAGGCACCATAGAAGGCGAAGTAGGCCTGGTTGAGGCGTCGGATGGCATAGCCATTCTCCCAGAAGAGCACCCGCCGCTCTTCCATATACGCTTCTGCTTCCTCGATGTTGCCGGCGGCAAGCAACTCGTCGGCATGGACCCTGGTTTCCCGCATCTCGGCCCTGAAATCAAACCGATCGGGATCTTCCGGCGCTGGCTCGACGGGTCCGGCCGGCTCCGGCACCGGAGCCGGTGGTGGCGGGGCAAAAGCCGGATAATAGCGCTCAAGGACCCTGCGGCCGATCTCTTTCCCAAGGAGTGAGGCCGCCGTCTCGTTCATGGTGCGCATCTCCGGGCTGGCATCGTAAAGTAGACCCAGCGGTCGCAAGGTCAGGTAGTTATGGATCCACTCATGAACGATGACTTCGGTGATCCAGACGATCGAGCTGTTCTCCTGAACCATCGTTGGATAGCTGCCGAATCCACCGACAGGAACCACCAAAGCCGAGACATCCAGCCCGCGCTCGACTTGAGCCTCCAGCGCAGCCTGTTTGTCGGTCGGCAGGCCCCGCTCGATGGGCACATTCACTTCCTGGCGGATGACCTCGCGCGGCGAAACAATCAAAGCCATTGGGAGCCGGTCGAAGTGAAAGGAGACTGGAGGAACGGGCGCGCCCCCTAGATCGAGCCCGAGGTCGTCAAGCACTACGCTGACCTGCTCCTCAAGTACGGCTTCCACCAGCGGCTGTAGCGCCGCCTGACGGGCCCGGATTCGCCCAAGCTCGGCAAGACGATCCGCAGCCTCGGATTCAGGCGCTTCAATAGAGGGGTCGCTGAAGATGCCCTCCACGCCGGCTTCAAGACGCTGGGCCTCATGGATCAGGTCGAAGTATTCGAGGACGAGCTCCGTCCTCGCCGCCTCCGGGAGGTAGCCGGCGCCCGCCAGGCTGGATTGGCGAAACTTGAAGACCGCCGCGTCCCAGGTCCAATCGAAGAAGTCGAATTCGATGGCGCGGGTATAGACTCGGACCTTGTCGGACGGCTCGCGCGATTGATAGCTTGCGCCTGTCAGCGAGACGGCCAGCAGGATGAGCACGCCGACGAAGGCCAGCAGGCGCCGCAGGCTGGAGACCCTTGCTCGAAGCATGGCAGGATCATATCAGACGGAGTCGGGGTCAGTCGTCGCTGTGCTATAATCTCGCGATCACCCCAACCATTGAGCGACGCCCAAACGCAGAGAATTCCGCCACCGAATGAATTTCCTCGTCACAGGAGCCGCTGGTTTCCTCGGCTCTGCCCTTGCCAACCGTCTGGCCCGTGAAGGACAGCAGGTCCGTGGTTTGGACGACTTGTCGGCCGGCGACCCGGATCGGCTGGGCCCGGAGGTGCTCTTCACGCGGGGAGACGTCTCCGATCGGCCGAAGCTGTGGACGCTGCTTCAAGATGTCGATTGCGTCTATCACCTCGCAGCTCGGGTGTCTGTGCCCGAGTCGGTGCTCTATCCACGCGAATACAATGCCGTCAATGTCGGCGGCACGGTAAGCGTGATGGAAGCGATGCGCGATGTGGGGGTCAAGCGCGTCGTCTTGGTCTCCTCCGGGGCGGTCTATGGCGACCGTCAGCAGCAGCCGCTGTCGGAAGATCGATCCCCGGATCCGCGCTCCCCCTATGCCGTCTCCAAACTCGCTGCCGAACACTACTTGCACACGATCGGTTCGCTCTGGGGAATCGAGACGGTTGCACTGCGCGTCTTCAACGCCTACGGGCCGGGTCAACCGCTGCCGGCCGCGCATCCGCCGGTCGTGCCACATTTCCTTCGCCAGGCAAGCCGCCGCGGCTCGCTCGTCATCCATGGCCGCGGCGACCAGACGCGCGATTTCGTCTTCATCGACGATGTGGTGGAGGCCTTGATCGCCGCGGCGACCACCGGCAGCATCGACCGCATGGTGATCAACATTGGCAGCGGAACGGAAACCAGCATCCGCGAACTGGCGCAGGCGGTGATGGACGCCGTTGATGAGACGGCCGACTGGATTCTCACCGAGGATCGCGACCCTGGGCCCTCACGTATGTGCGCCGACGTTCGCGTCGCACGGCAGAAGCTCAGCTATAAGCCCCAGACAGATCTGGCCACCGGCTTGCTGAAGATGATTGAACGTGATCCGCGCTTTGAACCGGCAGCGCGCCGCTAGCGGTTGGTTGGATGGATCGCAGCACGCGACTGAGCCGGAGGTTTTACGCCCGCGATACACTCGTCGTGACGCGTGCGCTGCTCGGCCAGCGGCTTGTGCGGATCGAACCGGACGGCAGGCGACTCGCCGGCCTGATTGTGGAAACCGAGGCGTATGTGGGGCGAGAAGACCAGGCCTGCCACGCACGTCATGGGCGCACCCCGCGGAACGAATCGATGTGGGGCCCTCCAGGACACGCCTATGTCTATTTCACCTACGGCATGCACTGGATGCTCAACCTGGTCACGGAAGCCGAGGGCCGTCCGGCCGCCGTGTTGATCCGCGCGATCCTGCCGATGGAGGGCATCGAGCGGATGATGGCCCGACGCAGCGGGCGGCCGCTGACGCAGCTGGCCGACGGACCCGCCAAGCTCTGTCAAGCGCTCTCGATCGATCGCACGTTCGATGGTCACGACCTCGACGCTGCCGAGGCCGACCTTTTTGTCGAACGCGGGGCGCGGCTCACGAATCGAAACGTGACGACCGGCCCCCGGGTGGGGTTAAACAACGTGCCCGAACCCTGGAAGAGCCTGCCCTGGCGCTTCCAGGTGGATAATGGCGCGATCCGCCGGTGGCAGGAGGAGCACATCTCATGACCGGACTCTTGGAAGGAAAGACAGCCTTGATCTTCGGCGTAGCCAATGATCACTCCATCGCCTGGGGGATCGCCAAGACGTTCCACGCACAAGGTGCTGCGCTCGGTTTTTCCTACGCCGGCGAGAAGCTCGAGCGCCGGGTACGCCCATTGGCCGAATCGGTCGGTTCTTCCTTTGTTGAACCCTGTGACGTCTCCTCCGATGAAGAGATTGAGGCTGTCTTTCAGAAGGCGGCAAAGGCATTCGGTAAGCTGGACATCCTCGTGCATTCGATCGCCTTCGCCGGTCGCGAGGAACTGATGGGCAAATATGTCGACACAGGCCGTGAAGCGTTTCGGGTGGCGATGGACATCAGTGTGTATTCCTTCACCGCCCTGGCGCGAGCTGCCAGCCGGCTCATGCCGGACGGCGGCTCGATGATGACGCTCACCTATTACGCCTCGCAGAAGGTGACGCCAAATTACAATGTCATGGGTGTCGCCAAAGCTGCCCTCGAGGCCTCTACCCGCTACCTGGCCAACGATCTTGGCCCGACCGGGATCCGGGTCAATGCCATCTCTGCCGGTCCGGTTCGCACCCTTTCGGCGGCCGGCGTGAGCGGCTTCAAGAAGATGCACCGCATGTTCGCAGACATCGCCCCCTTGCGACAGGGGGTGACCATCGAAGATATCGGCGATGCCGCGCTCTGGCTCGCTTCTGATCTGTCTCGTCGCACAACAGGGGAGGTGCTGTACGTGGACTCCGGTTACAACATTCTCGGTGTCCCCAATATGGAAGACATCACCGGCTGAAGCCGACTCAGCGTTCCATGCTTGATCGTCTCTTCGGACCACTCATGCCCCGCGTACCGCCGGAGCAGCGGCGTCCATGGGTGGATCTGACGCGGCGAGTCTCCACTGCCGTCCTGGCCTTGCTGGTTGTGCTGGTTGCAGCCGAGCTGCTCAGCCTGCTGCTGGACGGCGCTGCGACCACGTTTGGTGCGGTCTTGCTCCACGCAGCCGTCCTGGCGATCATCGCTCTGCTCGTTCGACGCAACCTTCTCATGGGGCAAGCCGCACTTGCCGGCCACCTGCTTGCTGGGGGCAGCCTGCTGCTCGCGATCCTCGGGCTGGGATCAGGTTCCGGCAGCGAATGGCAGCTTCCGCTCCTTATCTTGCTTGGGATTCTCATCTCAGGCACGATCGTCGGCGGTCCAGCCCCATACGCGTATGCGGCTGCGGGGATGCTGCTGACCCTCTTGCGCTGGACGATAAGCCCTGAGCCATTCCCGCTGGTCAGCTTCTTTTCCATCACGGCACTTTATGCTGGCGCGGCGGTCGTCATGGGCGTGCTGTCTGAGTACATCCAGCAAACAGTAACGGCGCTGCACGGTCAGGCTGAGCGGCTCTCCCACCTTGCCCACACCGATCCACTGACCGGTCTGGCGAACCGCAGGCATTTCCTTTCCCAGTTGAAGCGCGAATTCCGGAGGGCTCGGCGCTACCGGCGCCCCTTGAGCCTCCTCTTTCTCGACCTGGACGGGTTCAAGACAATTAATGATCATTTCGGCCACATGTTTGGCGATGAAATCCTGCGAGGCGCGGCTCGCTCGATGCTGGCTGTGATCCGATCCACAGACCTGCTCGGCAGAATCGGCGGCGATGAATTCGCCGTGCTCATGCCGGAGACCCATCTCGAAGGCGCCGACAACGTGGCCGGAAAGCTGAGCAAAGCCCTCGCCTCGTACGGCGAGCAGCTCGGCTCTACGATTCCTCCCCTCACCTTCTGCGCCGGCCTGGCGGTTATGCGCGACGGAGATCGCTCGATCGACGACCTGCTTGCCCGCGCCGATGAAGCCCAGTACCTGGCAAAAACAACGGGAAAGGCGCATACCCGAACCCAGTTCGATCTCGATTCGCCCATCCGGCAGGACAGCTAGCCGGATCCACCGGCGCTCCTACCCGCACCCCGCATGCGGCCCCAACCGGCTCCGGACGCCATGACTCCCCATGATAAGATGGACGCCATGCCAATAACGGAAGACGGGCGTGCGAGTCAATCCCATCAGCGGACGCTGCTCGCCATCGTTGCGCACCCGGACGACGAGAGCTTCGCCATCGGTGGAACCCTGGCGCGTTATGCATCCGAGGGCGTTCAAGTCCATGTGATCGTCGCCACCGACGGCTCGGCAGGCACCGTCTCGCCGGAGGCGCTTCGCGGCCACGCAAGTATCGCTGACTTGCGCAGGGAAGAGCTTAGTTGTGCAGCAACCCAGCTTGGTCTCTCGGGAACCCACCTGCTCGGGTACCGCGACTCCGGCATGCCCGGATCACCTGAGAATCGACACCCGGACGCCCTGGCAGCGGCTCCCCTGGAAAGCGTCGCAGCGAAGCTCGCTCGCTATCTCCGTGAACTCAGGCCCCAAGTTGTCATCACCCACGATCCGATCGGCAACTACCGCCACCCAGACCATATTGCGGTTCACAATGCCACGGTCCGGGCGTTCGAGATGGCCCGCGCGGATGGCGGCGCGCCGGGACCGGACAGCTATCAACCCCAGAAGCTCTACTTCCACACCTTCAATCTGCGTGGGTTGAGCTGGTACGTCCGCCTTCTTTCACTTTTGGGACACGACCCGCGCGCCTGGGGCCGAAACCGCGACATTGACCTGCTGGAGCTTACCCAGGTCACGTTCCCGATTCATGCGCGCATCAAGGTCCATGACTTCCTCGAAGTCAAGCGGCGTGCCGCCAGCTGCCATGCCAGCCAGCAAGCCAGCGGACCGCCCTCGAGCGGGCTCCTTGGCCGGCTGCTTGCGCGCATTGGCCGTCAAGAGACCTTCATGCGGGCCCATCCCCCGGCATCGCCTTCGCTGCGGGAAGCCGACCTCTTCGCCGGTCTATCGCTTGATCGGGAGCAGGCAACAGGAGCGCCGCACCGGACTGGCTGACGATGGTGGCGAGCTGGCCAGGCCATCTGGGAGAACCATGCTTCGAGCCGCTCCCCGCATGGTAAGATACTCCCCGTTTGCGACCACGGAGAATGAGACAAAGCAGGTCGACGAAGAATGACCAACGGACATGAACGCCTTAACGCGGGTATGAACCCATTCCGCCTCCCACACCGGCTGCGAAGGCTCACCGAGCTCGCCTACAACCTGTGGTGGACATGGAACGGGGATTCGTTCCGCATCTTCCAGTTGATCGACCCGGTCGCTTGGGAAGCTAGCTTTCACAATCCCGTGACCTTCCTGCGTGAGGTCTCGCACGAGCGGCTCGAATCGGTGATCAAAGATCGCTACTTCCTCGAGTTCTATGATGGTGTGTTGAAGGCCTTCGACGCCTATATGGATGGGGCCGACGACAGCTGGTATGCGCGTGTACACGGTGATCGGCTCAACCAGCCCATCGCTTACTTCTCGACCGAATTCGGGCTGCATGAGTCGCTGCCGATTTACGCCGGAGGACTTGGTGTTCTCTCGGGCGACCACCTCAAGGAGGCCAGCGATCTTGGCCTTCCCCTGGTGGCGATCGGCTTCCTCTACACCCAGGGGTACTTCAGCCAGCGGATCACCGAGGACGGCTGGCAGGAAGCGAACTATGTCGATCTGGCCTTCCCTGATCTCCCCGTCCTGCCCGTGCTCGACAATGAAGGCTCGCCGCTCATGGTTACCGTGGAGCTCGCCGGGCGCGAGGTCCATGCGCGGTTGTGGCAGATTCAGGTTGGCAGGGTGCCCCTCTACCTGCTCGACACGAATGTGGAAGGAAACCAACCGGAAGACCGCAGCCTGACCGCTCGGCTCTACACCAGCGACCTCGAGTTGCGGATCTCCCAGGAGATGATCCTCGGGATCGGCGGCGTGCGGGCGCTACGGGAATTGGGCTACAACCCTGCCGTTTGGCACATGAACGAGGGGCATTCGGCCTTCCTGCTCCTGGAACGAATCCGTGAGAGGATCGCCGCCGGCCATCCCTTTGCGGAAGCCGAAGAAACCGTTCGGCGCGGAACCGTGTTCACGACCCACACGCCGGTACCGGCCGGTCACGACGAGTTCCCGATCTGGGTGATCGACAAGTACTTCAACCAGTACTGGGGGGAGCTCGGGTTGGATCGCGAAGCATTCGTTGATCTCGCTCGCCATGAGCAGCCATGGGGTGAGACGTTCAGCATGGCGATCCTTGCCTTCCGGATGTCCGGGCTTCACAACGGCGTTTCGAAGCTCCATGGTCAGGTCGCCCGCCAGATGTGGTCGTTCTTGTGGCCGGAGCGGGACCAGGCGAATATCCCGATCCGCAGCATCACGAATGGCATCCACACCGGCACCTGGATTGCACGCCGTCTCCGCCACCTGTTCGACCGCCATCTCGGACCGGATTGGGTGGAGCATATTGACGACCAGGAGATGTGGCAGCGGGTCGAACGGATCCCGGACGATGAATTGTGGGAACTGCGCCGCCACCTCAAGCGCAAGCTCGTCGCCTACGTGCGCGAGCGGGCTCGAAGCCCGTGGATGAACGGCAAGATCCACCCGGTGCAGGTCGTTTCTGGCGGCGTGATGCTCGATCCGTATGCCTTGACGATTGGCTTTGCCCGCCGCTTCGCAACCTACAAGCGGGCCGGCCTCGTTCTGCACGATCCAGAGCGGCTGCTCGAACTTGTCACACGTGCGGATATGCCGCTCCAGATCATCTTCGCCGGCAAGGCGCATCCCTCGGACGAGCCAGGGAAGAAACTGATTCAGGAGGTCTACCGTCAGGTGAAGCGAGCCGAATATGGCGGCCGCCTGGTCTTCCTTGAAGATTACGATATGAACCTGGCGCGCTATCTGCTTCAGGGAGTCGATGTGTGGTTGAATACGCCCCGCAGGCCGAATGAAGCCTCCGGCACGTCGGGTCAGAAGGCCGCATTGAATGGCGTCCTCAATTTCTCAATCCTCGACGGATGGTGGCCCGAAGGGTTTAACGGGCAGAATGGTTGGACGATCGGCGCCGAGCGAGCATTCGACGATCCCGAGCTTCAAGATGTCGCCGATGCGGAAGACCTCTACCGCATCCTCGAAGAGCAAATCATCCCGCTCTACTACCGAGAGCGGTCGGCGGACGACCTGCCCGGTGAGTGGATCGGTCGAATGAAGGAGTCGATCCGCACGATCGCCCCCCAGTTCAGCATGCGGCGTATGGTCAAGCAGTATATCCAGGAAATGTACCTCCCCGCTCTCCCGGAGCCGGTTGAGGGCTGAGTCTGTCAGCATGTTCGCCGGACTAGCTATTTCGCCGGCTCTAATGCCGGCGCTCATCTTTCTCCTCCGGGTCACCGACATGTCGCTGGACACGATGAGGGTGCTCTTCGTCTTCCGCGGCCGGCGTCCGGCGACGTGGGTGCTCGGCTTCTTCCAATCGCTGATCTGGGTCACCGCCATCTCCACGGTTCTAGGCAATCTCGACAACCTGTGGAACGTGGTCGCGTATGCGGGTGGCTTCGCCACCGGCAACGTGGTCGGGATGCTCATTGAAGAGCGGCTTGCGGTGGGCCATGCCCAGCTACGTATCATCAGCTCTCGTCGCGGCACGGCCATCGCGGAGGCGATCCGTGAGGCTGGCTACGCCGCCACAGAGCTATCCGGGCGCGGCCGAGACGGCATGGTCAGCGTGATCAACTGTAGCGTCAAGCGGCGCGATATCCGCACGGTCCGCCGCCAGGTCCAGGAGATCGATCCGGAAGCGTTTGTCACCGTGGAGGAGGTGCGTCCCCTCCACCGCGGCTTCTGGCGCGCCTGAGACGACGACCATGCTCTCGCTGCTTGATCAGCTCCTCACCCACCTCCAGCAGCAAGCCGCCGATACGCTGCCTTTTGCGTTTCCTCCGCTGCTGTACCTGGTCTTCATCTTCTTCGCGCGGGCGACCGACCAGACCCTCTCCATCTTGCGCACGCTCTCCGTGGTGCGTGGGCAGCGTTTGCTTGCCTGGGGAGCCGGCTTCCTCCAGTCGCTGTTGTTTGTATTCGCCGTCACCGGCCTGCTCGTGAATCTGCGCAACCCGGCCGTGCTGCTTGTCTATGCCGCCGGCTACGCCTCGGGCCAGGTGTTCGGCTTGATGGTTGAGGGGCGGCTAGCACCGGGCCACAGCCTGCTGCGCATCATCAGCGCCAGACGAGGTGCAGCGATTCTTGAATCGCTGCACCAGATCGGACGCGGGGCCACCGAGCTCCCCGCGCAGGGACGCGAGGGCATGGTCAGCGTGATCCTGTGCAACATCCCCCGCCGGCGCCTGGACGATGTGCGCTCAAGGATCCTCGAGATCGATCCGCATGCCTTCCTCACGATTGAGAACGTGCGCGAGCTGCGGGGCGGCTGGGAAGCCTGAATTGCGCCCAGAGCTGTAAACAAATCGTAAGGGCTGGAGGTTTGCGCCCGACTCTCGGCGCGGGTTATAATCCCGCCACCCGAGACCATGCGGGGATTGAGGCACAGGCGTAAGGGCCCAGAATGGCGCTCAAAGGAAATCTGCGCGATTTCACCGTCACGCAATTGCTGAACCTCGTCAACCTGGCGCGGAAGACAGGGACTCTCACAATTGAGGGGCCCAACGAGACCGCCTGGGTTGCTTTTCGCGAAGGCAAACTCGTATTCGCTCAGCTTGGCACCGAAGACGGAAGCCTGACGGGGATCCTGCGCCGAACAGGCAAGATCTCCGAGCGCCAGGCGAATGTCATCCGTCAACATGCGGGCGAGAAGGGTGACAAAGAGCTCGGGTTGCTCTTGATCAACGCCGGCTACCTTTCGCAAGAAGATATCCTCTCCAGCATCCGCCAGTATGTGCTCGAAATCCTGTATCGGCTTTTCACGTGGATCGACGGCTTCTTCCGCTTCGATGCCGAGGTGCTCCCCCCGGCGGAGCGGATCACCGTACGGCTCGACCTTGAGAACATCATCATCGAGGGCTCCCGGCGGGTGCGCGAGTGGGAGGAACTCCAGGAAGAAATCCCCAACCTGGACATGGCCCTCGACTTCGTCGATCGCCCCGGCGCGAACATACGGGACGTCAACCTCAGTGTCGAGGAGTGGAAGGTCGTCTCGTATATCAACCCAAAGAACACGATCCGCCAGATCGCCAAGGCGAACAAAATGAGCGACCTGGAGATCCGGCGCATTGTCTATGGTCTACTCCAGGCCGGTCTGGTTGAGATTGTCCGGCCGCAGGGGATGCCCATGCCGAAGCAGGCTCAGCGGATCAAGCCGGTCGACAGGAAGGAGCACGCCTCTCTGGTCAACCGCCTGATCGATCGCATCCGCTCGCTCTGACCGAGGTCGCTGCATGCAGAACGTCAAGATGGTCGTCACCGGCCCATTCAACGCCGGCAAAACAGAATTCATCCAAACGGTCAGCGAAATCGACGTCGTCTCGACCGAAAGGAAGATCTCTTCGGAGTCGGAACGGGTCAAAGAAACGACGACGGTGGCGATGGATTTCGGACGCATCACCGTCGACGACGACCTCGTCCTCTACCTCTTTGGCACACCCGGCCAGAAGCGCTTCGATTTCATGTGGGAGATCCTCTCCGAGGGCATGCTGGGCTTCATCGTGATCGTTGACAGCACACGCCCCGAGACGTTTCGCGAAGCACGCGGTATCTTGCACACGTTTCGTGCCTACGCACCCACGCCCTACGTGGTTGCCGCCAACAAGCAGGACCTGGAGGATGCCTGGACGGTGGAAGACCTGCGCATCGCATTGAAGCTCGAGAGCGGCATCAAGATGCTGCCGTGCGTCGCGCAGGACAAGGAGTCGGTGAAGAACGTGCTGCTCGAGCTGCTCTACAGCATCCTGGAAGAGATGAAGGAGCATTAGGGCATGCTGGCTGACCCACTCCACCATACAGGCCCCGCAGCTTCACGCAACCCGTGCCCTCATCTAAACAGGTACCCTGGCCCATCCAGCCTGCCAGCTTGCTCGCCCCGCGGTTCCGCCTCGGCCGACCGTACTCACGTGCGACCTGTTCAGCCATCGGATCTGGCCGGGTGAGGGATCAAGAGGCACCGCGGCTGCCGTCCCCTGAAGAACCGTGAGCTCACTGACCACCGAACATGGCATCGTCCATTACGAGACCTACGGCCAGGGCCCGCCTGTGGTGCTCCTGCACGGCTGGCTCGAATCCTGGCGTCTCTGGCAAGATACGATGGAGGCGCTCGGCCGGGAGCATCGCATCTACGCGCTCGACTTCTGGGGATTTGGGGAGTCCGGCAAGAAGCGCGAGAGCTATTCGATCGACGACTTCGTTTTCATGGTGAACGAATTCATGGAGCGGCTCGGCATCCAGCGCGCGCCGCTGGTCGGCCACTCCATGGGCGGAACGGTCAGCTTGATGTTCGCCATGCAATACCCCGAGCGGGTGAGCAAAGTGGCCGTCGTCGGTTCTCCAATCATCGGATCATCCCTCGCGCTGACCCTGAAGCTCGCCGGCTATCGCCCGATCGCGTTCGTGGTCTATCACCTTCCCTGGGGTCTGCGCCTTGGACTTCGCCTGGCCGCCCCGCTGATTACGCGCGATCGAAACTGGTATGAGATGATCATGCGCGATCTCTCGCGCACGACGCTTGAATCGTTCTTGCTGAGCATTTCCTCCCTGCGGCGCACCGATCTGCGGCCGCGCCTGCCGGAACTGGACATCCCCATCATGGGGATCTACGGCGAGCGGGATATCATTGTGAACCCCAACCAATGGCAGCCACTGCAGCAGGGCGCGGAAGAAGCACGAATCGAGCGCTTCCTTGGTTCGGGACACTTCCCCATGCTCGATGAACCCCAGCGCTTCCTGGACACCCTGCGTAATTTCCTGGTGGAAGCCCCTTCGTCGCCCACCGAATCCGAGGATGCGCTGGAAGAAATCCAGCCATGAACATCTCCCCGCCGCCGGATGAGGGCCCTTTCTACTATTCCAACCGGATGGGGCGGATCATCTTGCTTGCGCTGGAAGAGGTGATCGGGCGTATCGGGGTGAACGCGGTGCTCAACCTGGCCGGATTGCAGGACCGCATCGGCAATCTGCCACCGAACAACCTCGATTTGGCGTTCCCCTTCGAAGAAGTCGGACTGATTCAGGACTCGCTGGAACGATTGTATGGCCCGCGCGGCGGGCGCGGGCTTGCGTTGCGCACCGGGCGGACCTGCTTCAAGTACGGCCTGCGGGAATTCGGCCCGATGCTGGGCATCTCCGACCTGGCGTTCCGCCTGCTGCCATTGACGATGAAGGTTAAAGTCGGCGCGGAAGTCTTTGCCGATACATTCAACAAGTATTCCGATCAAATCGTGAGCGTGGAAGAAGCGGACGAGCAGTTCTACTGGCAAATTGAGCGTTGTCCAGTATGCTGGGGCCGTGAAACCGAGCAGCCCTGCTGCCACCTCGCCGTGGGCGTTCTGCAGGAATCGCTCTTCTGGGTGAGCGGCGGAAAGAACTTCATGGTCGAGGAGACCAGCTGCATCGCGGCCGGGGGGACGACCTGCACAATCGAAATCGCTCGCTCACCGATTGATGGGTGAGGCCTGCGCCAGGGGATCGATGTCGAGGATCTGGGGACCGGCATGTTGAAGGTCATTCTTCGTGACGAGCGCCATATCCAGCCGTTCAATGAGCCGGCGCGTGATCTGCGCATTCGCAACAAGCCGCTCTGGCTCCTGCAACGCGACCATCTCGCTCCCTACACGACCCGCGAGGTCGAGCTCGGACCCAACGACCCACTGCCGCGTGTGCGTGAACCCATGCTGGTCTACCGCGACAACCTGGTCTTCGATGAGCCCTACATCACCACCTTCATGACCGAGGCGCAGCGGCGGGGACGTCCGGTGCGCGCCGCGCTCTCCGAAGACGACCCGTCCTTCCGCGAGCATGCGCTCCCGCTCTCAAACTCCTATGAAGCTGCGGGAGATTTCTACTTCGCCGATCTCTGGTACTTTCCGGATGGACCGGTCGATCAACCCGAGCCCCTTTTTGTTCCAAGCCAGCCGATCGAAGCCGGTTATTACCATGTGCCGACCTACATGGCCACCGACCAGGGAGACCTCACCTTCCAGGTGCCGAAACGCGGCCTGCTCGCTGTCGATTCCTGGGTCCACCTCTTCGTCGCCGATATGATCTACGGTCTGTTCGCCCGTGGGGCGCGCTTCGAGGACCGACTGGAACGGTCGGCGTTCTTCAAACTGCAGATCCTTTTTCAGGCGCTCTACGAGGGTCGCCAGGTGCTGCAGTGCTCGAAGCTGGTCAGAATCGGCCGCAACTGCGTCATCGACCCAACGGCCATCATCCATGGCCCGACGACCATCGGCGACAACTGCACGATCGGCGCCGGCGCCGTCATCGACAACTGCATCATTGGCGACAACGTCAACATCTCCCAGGGCTGCCAGCTGATGCTTTCCGTCGTCGGCGACGGCTGCTTCCTCCCCTTCCGCTCCGCGCTGTTCATGACCACCTTGATGGACAACACCATGGTGGCCCAGAATGCGTGTCTCCAGATGTGCGTCATCGGACGGAACACGTTCATTGGGGCCGGCACCACGTTCACCGACTTCAATCTCATCCCCAGCCCGATTCGCGCCCGGGCCGGCGATCAGCGGCTCGAACCCGCGAATCGCCCCGTGCTGGGGGGCTGTGTCGGTCATAACTGCCGCCTGGGCTCAGGGATGGTGATCTACCCGGCGCGCATGATTGAATCCGACGTTATGCTGGTCGCTTCCGCCGAACGCAATGTCATCGATCGCGACATTCGCTTTGAGGAAAGCGACCACCATGGGCTCCCCTCGGCCCATCTCCACCCACGCCTCTACCCTCGCCGCGGCGAAGTGACCGATTCTGCCTGGTGAGCCCCGCCATGGCCAGCCCTGCGGCGCCGATGAATCGTTTCGGCTTCATCATCCACCCGATCGATCCCAAAGTGGATGTAGCACGCAAGTTTCCGATTCTGGGTCGCTACCTTTCGGAACGCATGATCCACTTCCTGTCGACATTCTTCCCGCCGATCTACCTTTCGCATGTCACCGGCCTGCGCTCCTACTACACCGAAGACGAGATCGAGGGGTGGTTTGTCGCCTGCCCCTATACGCCGGTACGGATGACGCAGTTGCCCGCCCGAACGGTTTACCGTAAGATTATCCAGACAGCTCGGCTGGCAGAACGCCTGGGAGCGCAGATCATCGGTCTGGGCGCTTTTACCTCTGTGGTCGGCGATGCCGGTCTGACAATCAGCCGCAGTGTGGATACCCCGGTGACGACGGGCGACTCGTACACCGTTGCAGTTGCGGTGGAGACCCTGCTCATGGCCGGGGAGCGGATGGGAGTCCCCATCGAGGCGGCGACCGTCGCCATCGTGGGAGCCACCGGCGCAATCGGGTCCGCCGCAGCAGAGCTTCTTGCTGAGTCGGTCCGCCGGCTGATCCTTGTGGGTCGAGACGTTGTCCGGCTCGAGGCGCTGCGCCAGCGCCTGGAATCGCTGCCGGCGGAAGCGACCATTTCCACAGATATGGCGAGCCTTTCCGGCGCCGAACTGGTCCTCTCCGCCAGCAGTTCGCCCCACCCCGTGATCGGTCCTGAGCATTTCGCGCCTGGCGCAGTAGTCTGCGACATCGCCCGCCCGCATGATGTCTCCCGGCGTGTGCGCACCATGCGCCCCGACGTGCTCGTGATTGATGGCGGGCTTGTGGAGGTACCTGGAGAAGTGAACTACGGCTTCGATTTTGGTTTCCCCCTGCGCACCACCTACGCGTGCATGGCGGAGACAATGGCGCTGGCGATGGAAGGGCGGTTCGAATCCTTCACCCTCGGCAAAAGGCTGCAGGTGGCGCGGGTGAAGGAAATCCGTTCAATCGCTGCCCGCCATGGGTTTCGCGTAGCAGGCTACCGCTCGTTCGATTCCGCCCTCACAGAGGGGGACTTGGCCCGCATCAGGACGCGCGCCGAAGCCGCGCGCCGGGCAAGGAGAGGCAGTTCATGAGCAAAGGTCGAATCCTGGTCGTCGAGGATGATTTCGACATCTCCAACATGCTCCGGATCTACTTCACCGGTCAGGGCTTTGATGTCAGCGTGGCCCCGCGCGGCGGCGACGCCCTCGAGATGACCCGCCAGAAGCTGCCGAACCTGATCGTCCTCGACATCATGTTGCCCGATATGGATGGCTATGCCGTCTGCAAGGAATTGCGCACCACGACCCGGACCAGCCACATCCCGATCATCTTTCTCACCCAGAAAGACGAGCGCAGCGACCGCATCGCCGGGCTGGAGCTGGGGGCGGACGATTACATCACCAAACCCTTCGACATTGAAGAGCTCAAACTCCGCGTGCAGAACGCCATCTCGCGCGCCGAGCGGGAGAGCCTGACGGACCCCCGAACCGGGCTTCCGGCGGGGCGGCTCATCGAAGAACAGCTGCGTCGGATTATCCGCAACGACAACTGGGCGCTGATCGACTGCCGCATCCAGCAGTTTGACTCGTTCCGTGAGGTCTACGGCTTCGTCGCCAGCGACGACGTGCTCCGCTTCACCTCGATGCTCATCGGCGAAGTGTTGGACGAGCTGGGGAGTGAAGAGGATTTCGTCGGGCATGCCGGCAGCGACAACTTCATCTTAATCACCGGTGTCGATTCCGCCCAACGGATCCTGGAGGCGGTCAAAGACCGCTTCATGGAAGAAGTTCAGAGCCACTACTCCTTCATCGACCGGGAACGCGGCCACATCATCGTTCCCGGCGAAGACGGCGAGGAACGGACGGCTCCGCTGATGACGCTGGCCACCGGTATGGTCTCGGCATCCGATCGGCAATTCGCCGACATTCGCGAGATCACCGAAATGGCGGCCGAAGCGCGAAGGCGTGACGTTGCTTCGGCTGCCTCTTAAGGCATGTTCGGGCTGGATCCGATCGCGCTCGGAACCATTCTCCTGGCGCTTGGCGCACTGGCCGTCGGCTTTACCCGCTTGGCCGCCGAGTGGACCGGGAGACAGCCAGCCGAGACGGCCGGCCCTCAACCCTCGCCCTTTGCCAGCCTCGATCTCGAGCCTCCAAGCCACGGTCTGATCATCACCCAGCCCGGCGGCCGGGTGGCGTACATCAACGATCCGGCCCGCCGCTGGTTCGCACTCAACGGCGAAGAACCCAACCTGCATCGTATGGCGGATCAGGCTCGGCCGACCGACCTGTTCCTCGACCTCTGCGCGACGGAAGGCCAGGCGCGCCTTTCCATCGGGGATCTGGCTGTCGAGGCCACCTCCCATCGGCTGGCCCTGGCCACCGGACCCGGCATGGTCATCGTCCTGCGGGAGATGGGTGCACTGGAAGTCGATTCACCCGAAACTGCCCAGGAGACCGAGTTCGCCCTCCAGGCGCTGGCCGAGCTGAGCCACTCGATCGCCCAGCCGCTTGACCTCGAAGATACCGTCCAGACCATCTTGCGGGGGACGCGCGCGCTGGTGCCGAGCGACATCGTTGAGATCAACCTGTGGGACCCGAAGTCGGAGACCCTTCTTCCGATCCGCTCCGGCAGCCTGCGCAGCGCAGAGTTCGAGATTGCCACCGAGGGCGAGGTCTATCACGCCGGCGAGGGCTACACGGGCTGGCTGGTGCAGCACCGCCGGCCGCTTTTGATCCCGGATATCGACCAGCGGCCCGATGTCGGGCCAAAGGTCGGGCGCGAGCGCTTCCCCTTTAACGCCTACCTCGGCGTCCCATTGATTCACGGATCCGAGCTGATCGGAACTCTCGAGGTCTCCAGCCTTCAGCCAAACGCCTACGACAACGCCCACCGAACGCTGCTCGAGCTCATCGGGACCCAGGCAGCCACGGCCATCCACGATGCCCAGCTTCAGGAGCTGCACCAGCGGCGCGCCGATGAGCTCGCCGGCCTGTCTGAATTGGCGAATGCCGTCAGCTCACTCACGGATCGGGAAGAACTCTTTGGCCGGCTTACCCAGGGAATTGCACGGCTGCTCAACGTCGATGTCCTTGGCTTCCTGCTCTTCGACGATGCTTCGCAGAATCTCATCGGCCAGACCCCATTCGCCGGCATCCCAGATCCGTTCGTCGAGCGCTACTACCAGATTCCCTCGCCCCCGCAAAGCGCAGCCGCGACGATCTGGCACTCGCGTGAATACTGGCTGTCGAACGATGTCGAACATGACCCGGAAGTGGATGCCATCGGCATTCGCGCCCTGGCGCAGGCGGCCTCGATTCGCACGACACTGGTGGTCCCGGTCGTGCGCGGCGGCCGGCGGCTGGGCATCATCCAGGCGGCAAACAAGACCAGCGGTACGCCTTTCGACGAAGACGACATCCGCCTGCTCCTGATCCTCGCTGGCCAGAGCGCGGCCCTCATTGAAAATGCCAAGCTGGTCGGCGAGTCGCGACAGCGGGCAGAGCGGGCCGAGGGTATGCGCCGCGTGACCGCGTTGGCTGCCTCGGCTGCCACGCTCGATGAGATTCTGACCTACACCCTCCGCGAGCTGGCCAACCTCACCCGCGCCGACATCGCTTGTATCCTGCTGCTCGATGAAGACCGGGGAGAACTCTACGCGCGGGAAGATTCGCTGATCGGGATTTCGCCCTCCGAGGCGAACGCGTTTCTTCGAATATCGACCGACGACCCGAGCTTCCAAGCAACCATCACCCGCACCCAACGGCCAACGCTCACGAATGAAGCCCGTGAGGACGTCCGACGGATGGGCCATTTGCGTCAGCTGATCGAGCAACGCGACCTGGAAAGCCTGATGGCCGTTCCGCTGGTTGTCGGGAACTCAGGCATCGGCGAGTTCGTGCTCGCCAAGACGACGGATGACGGGTTCAACGGCGCCGACCTGGAGCTTGCCAGCACCTTTGCGGGGCAGATCGCCGGCGCCGTCGAGCGGGCGCGCCTGTCGGCCCAGACGGACGTCAGCTTGCGCCGGCGGGTGGATCAGCTAACCGCACTCATCCGGATCAGCCGTGAACTGAATGTCACCCTGGATCTCGAGCCATTGATGCGCCTCGTTCACGAGGAAGCGCTGCGCACAACGGACGCCACCTGCGGCCATACGGTACTCTTCGACCTCGATGCAGGCGGTGGACAGCCAAAGATCGCGCTCAATATCGGCGACACCACCAGCTCCCTGACGCCGCTTGAGCTTGAGGTGCTCGAGTCGGGCGGCTCGCGCGTCATCTCCGACATCAGCTCCTCGCCCTTCGAGCCCCCACATGCCGGGGTGGAATCGCTTCTGGTGACCCCGATCGCCTACCACGGGCAGACAGCCGGCCTGATTCACCTCCACAGCCGACGACCAGAGCATTTTGATGAGGCCAGCATCCAGATCACGGAAGGGCTGGCCATCCAGGCCGCCATCGCCATCGACAACGTCCAGCGCTACCAGGATCAGACCCACCGCGCCGAACTCCTGCGCCGGCGGGCGGAAGCCCTGTCTCAGATCTTCTACATCTCGAACGCTGTCCGCACCGAGCAGCCGCTTGAAGTCAACCTGGAGACGATCGCCTATGGTCTGCAGGCGGCCTCAGGCTTCAATATCGTGGTGATCAGCCGGCTGCATCCCGAGAGCATGCAGCTGGAGCGCAAAGCCGTGGCCGGGTTGCCGCACGAGCTGGAGATGGCACAGGCCGGCATGCGGATCCACTGGGATGTCGTCCGGGAGCTGTTTCGGGATGAATTCCGCCGCAGTCAGTCGTATCTCATCGCGCAGGAGCAGCTGCCGGAGCGCTCAGCCGTGCTTCTGCCGCTCGAAATCGAAGCCACCGATGTTGAGGACAGCCGGGCCTGGCGGCCGAGAGACCTGCTGCTCGTACCGCTCTACGGGATGGACGGTTCGCCGATCGGCATGATCACCCTGCACGATCCACGGAACAACCTGCGCCCCGACCGGGAGACGATTGAGACCATCGAGATCTTCGCCAATCAGGCCGCCCTCTCGATTGAGAACACCATGCTCTACGCGCAGGCCGAGACCACGGTGGGCAGCCTCACACGCCAGCTGGAGGACCTGCGCAGCGCCAATCAGGAGCTGAGCCGGACCGTCCGTCAGTTGCTCCGCCAAGAGACCGAAAACTCCCGCCAGCTGGAGAGCCACCGGCGGCGCGCCGGACGTATCCAGTCGCTGGTACGAGTCTATGAAGTCGCCAGCACCCAGGCGGATGAAACTGCGATTCTGCGAACCTTTGCCGCCGAGACGCTGCGAGAGCTCGACCTCTCCCTGATCTTGATTGCCGAACCCCGCGACCTGGGGCTCACGGTCAGCTTCCGGGTGGGAGCCCTCGAAGACGATGTAAACATTGAAGCCCTGATGGGTCAGAACAATCCGCTGCGTGCCGCGTTCCGGCAGAATGAGGCGCTGGTCGTTCCGGATGTAGCTGCCAGCCATGAGTGGGCTCGCTCCCCGTTGCTCAACGCCGTGGGCGCCGAAGCGGCCCTTGCTTTCCCCCTCCTGGTTGACGGCGAACTGGTGGCAGCCGCCCTGCTGATCAGCGACGAGGCTGCCCGTGTGCCCTTCGACGAAGATGACCTTGAGCTCTTTGAAGGCTTCGCCCAGCAGCTCGCCGGCGCGCTGGAGCAAATCCGCCTGCTGCGCGGCGTCGAGCAACGCTTGGCGGAGGGCAACCTGCTGCTGGAGTTCAGCCGCCAGCTGGGTTCGCTCAATCTGAGCGAGATGCTCAACGACCTTGCCGACGGACTGCGCCGGGCGATGCCGGCCACAGAGGCCTCGCTGGTTGCGCTTTGGCAACCGGACCGCGGCGCGCTGATCCCCGAAGGCGCTTCCGGCTACGTCCGCTCTGGAGAGATTTTCCGCATCCGCTTCCACCCGGGCGAGGCGCTGCCGGGCAAAGTCTACGTGTCCGGGGAAGAGCTTATCTGGCCGGAAGTCGATTTCGCCCGGGATGTCAACCTGGACACGCTCCACCTCGAATACTACACACGGGCCACCGACGGCCGCGTACCTGCCAGCGCCCTGGGGGTACCGTTGAAGGCGGGCGATGCGATCCTCGGGGTGATCGTGCTTGAAAACTACACCACGCCGGAAGCATTCAGCGAGTCCGATGCCACCTTCGTCCGCTCCCTGGCGCGACAGGCGGCACTGACTATCCAGAATGCCCGGCTCTACCAATCGACGGAGTACCGCAGCCGTCAAGTCGAAACACTGGCGAACGTCTCGGCCACCCTCACCTCCAGTCTGGATAGCCAGCAGATCGTCCAGTCCTTGCTGGTCGAATTCGGGCGGGTCCTGCCCTACGACACGGCCACCCTCTGGCTGCGGGAAGGGGAACAGCTCAGCGTCGTGGCCGCCCAGGGCTTCGCCGACGATGAAGACCGCATCGGTCTCACTGTGCGCCTCGAAGACTCTGCGCTCTACGAAGAGATGGTCCGCAATCAGCAGCCGATCATGGTGCAGGACACCGCCAACGACTCGCGTTTCCCTTCCTTCCCGGATTATCCGGTCCGATCGTGGCTGGGGATCCCACTGCTGTCGCGCGATGAGATGATCGGCCTGCTCTCGTTGGACAACCACGAGACCGGCGGGTATGAGGCAAGCCATCTCGAGATCGCCACCACGCTCGCCCGCCAGGCCGCCGTGGCGATGGAGAATGCCCGGCTCTTTGAGCAGACGCGCCAGTCGAGCGAGGAACTCGAGCGGCGGGTTGCCGACCGGACCCAGGAGCTCGAGCTCGAGCATGAGCGCTCCGAAGCCCTGTTGCGCATCACCGCCGAACTGGCCTCCTCACTCGACCTGGATCGCGTGCTCGCCCGTGCGCTGTCCCTGGTGAACGACGTGGTCGGATCCGACCGCGGCGTGATCCTTCTTGTTGCGCCGGACAGCGATCAGCTCATCCTGCGCGCCCAACTCGGCGGCTCGGAGGAGCTCCCGCCGGGCGGACGGCCTTCGCCCTTTACTCGCGGGGATGGGCTCGCCGGCTGGATCATCGAAGAGCGCAGCTCGGTCGTCATTCCGGACCTGACGCACGACGAGCGCTGGGTCCCGCACCACGACAAGCTTGAAGAACACAAGAGCGCGCTCGGCGTCCCCTTGATGGTCAGCGAAGACGCGCTGGGCGCGCTGCTCTTCTTCAGCCACCGGCGCAACGCCTTTGCGGAACATCAGCTGCGGCTGGTGGTGGCGGCGGCCAATCAGGTCGCCGCGGCGATCAACAATGCGGAGCTGTACCGCTTGATCCGTGATCAGGCTGAACGCCTGGGAAGCATGCTGCGCGCCCAGCAAGTGGAAGCCAGCAAGTCCCGCGCCATCCTGGAATCCATCGCCGATGGCGTCGTGGTCACCGACGAAGAGCATCGCATCGTGCTCTTCAATGCGCCCGCCGGCCGCATCCTCAATCTAAAAGAAGCCGAGACCATGGGCCGGTCGGCGACCGAATTCCTGGGCGTCTACGGCGCGGCCGGACGGCGCTGGGCGGAAGCCGTCCAGAGCTGGTCCAGGAGTCCGACCGAGGCGGGTTCGCCCGATTCGGTGCTTGCCGAGCGCCTTACGCTGGATGACAACCGGGTGGTTTCCGTCCATCTGGCGCCGGTCGTGCTCGGCGAAGAGTTTCTGGGGACGGTCTCCATTTTCCGGGATATCACCCGCGAAGTGGAAGTCGACCGGCTGAAGTCGGAGTTTGTGGCCACCGTGAGCCACGAACTGCGCACGCCCATGACCTCGATCAAGGGCTATGTCGAGGTGCTGCTAATGGGCGCCGGGGGTCCGCTCAGCGACGAACAGCGACGGTTCCTGGAGATCGTCAAGGGCAACACCGACCGGCTTGGAATCCTGGTGAATGACTTGCTGGATATCTCGCGCATTGAGGCGGGCAAAGTGGACCTCAGCTTCCAGCCAATCGATGTCGAGGAACTGCTCGAGGAAGCCCGCCAGTTCATTCACCGGCGAACGCTTGAAGAATCGAAACCGATGGAGACCGAGATCGATGCACCGGCCGGTCTGCCGATGGTGCGCGGCGATCCGGAACGGCTGCGGCAGATCGTTTTCAACCTGGTCGACAACAGCTTCAACTATACCCACGCCGGCGGACGCATCCTTTTGAGAGCACGCGCGGTCGGGAACGAGGTCGAGATTGAGGTGATCGATAACGGGGTGGGGATCGCGCCGCCGGACCACGAGCGAGTGTTTGAACGATTCTTCCGGGGTGAGCAGGCGCTGGACATGGCTGTCTCGGGAACCGGTCTCGGGCTTTCCATCGTCGAACAGCTGGTCGAAATGCACGGCGGCCGCATCTGGGTGTCGAGCGAAGGCACAGCCGGTAAAGGCGCAACCTTCACCTTCACCCTTCCGGTGAGCGAGGCGTCACCGGAATTCTTGAGCACACAGGATGAGCTATGACCAAGATTCTCATCGCTGAAGATGAACGCGACATCCGCGATCTGATCACCTTCACCCTGCGCTACAACGGCTATGACGTCGTCGCGGCCACCAATGGCGAGGAAGCGCTCGACATGACGATCAAGGAGCGCCCCGATCTGGTGATCCTTGATGTGCGCATGCCCCGCATGACTGGCTACGAAGTCTGCCGGAAGATCAAGACCCACCAGGATGTGCGCCAGATCCCGGTCGTATTCTTATCTGCCAAAGGACAGGAAGCCGAGGTGCAGGCCGGGATGGAAGCCGGCGCCATTGACTACATTCTCAAGCCGTTCTCCCCCGACCAGCTCGTGGCCCGGATCAAAGACCTGCTCAGGGAATGATCCACGCGGGGGGCGCATGAGCGCCATCGTCGTCGAAGATCACATCGTGCACTATGAAGTGCTCGGCCGCGGCCGGCCGTTGGTGCTGCTCCATGGCTGGATCGGCTCCTGGCGCTACTGGATCCCGGTCATGCAGGCTGTATCCCACCAGTACCGCGCCTATGCGCTCGACCTGTGGGGATACGGCGATACGGACCATGTGCCGGATCAGTATGGGCTCGACCAGCAGGCGTCACTGGTCCTCACCTTTCTTGAGAATCTCGGCATCTCCCGGGCGGCCTTCGTCGGGCACGGCTTAGGCGGCCTGGTATCCGCGCGCCTGATCCAGAAGAACCCCGATCTGGCGGAACGCATGATGCTGGTCAATGTGCCGCTGACGCCTGATGCACTCGATCCCCGACTTCTGAACGACCCCGCCGACTCGGTGGCGGAATGGCTGCTCGATACCCACAGCACCGATGAAGCCCTCACGCTTGAAGTACGCAAAGCCGACCCGAAGGCCCTGCGGGGCTGGACGCCGTCTGAATCGTCCCTGCGTTGGTACCCCTCCCTTGAATCGCTCGAACCCAGCTGCCTGCTCGTCTTTGGCTCGCAGGATCCGGCCATTCAGCCACCCTCGCCTCTTTACGTGCTCGAAGCCGGCGTAAAGCATCACATGATCGGCTTCGACCACTCCGGCCATTTCCCCATGCTTGACGAAACGTCGCGCTTCAATCGGCTGCTGGCCGATTTCCTCTCTCTCCCCTCCGGTGAGCCGGTCAGCCAGCTCCAAGTCAAGACAGAATGGAAGCGACGGGTCCGCTGAAAGCCTTGCCCGCTTGACCCTGATTTCAGCCGCAAGGTATACTTAATCAAACCCAGCAACGGGGAGCTCGGTGGCGCCGGGCTGAGAGGAGAGCCGAACCCGCTCTCGACCCGCAGTACCTGATCCGGGTAATGCCGGCGGAGGGAGATGCACAGCAACTCTCAAGCATCCCTCCCCGGCGGAGGGATGTTCTTTTGCGCTGCTTGATCTTCGCCAATGGGACCCTGCGCTTCCCCGAGCAGGACCGCGACTGGCTGGAATGGGCCGAGCTTGTGGTCGCCGCCAACGGCGGAACCCGCCATGCGCTCGCGTATGGCCGGCAGCCCGATCTGCTGATCGGCGATTCGGACTCGCTCGGCGCGGAAGCGCGCGCAGCCTTGGATGGCGCCGCGACGGAGGTTCTGCCCTACCCCATGGAGAAGGACGCCACGGATCTCGATCTCGCCATCGGCGCTGCTGTCGAGCGCGGTGCGCAGGACATCGTGGTGCTTGGCGGCATCGGCAGTCGATGGGACCAGTCGGTGACGAATCTGCTGCTCGGCGCCCAACCCGCGTATGCCGGGATCCGGCTGCGACTGGTCGATGGGCCACAGCAGGCTGAGCTGCTACGGGGCGGCGGATCCCTGACGATCCATGGACAGCCCGGGGATCTTGTCTCACTGATCCCCGTCGGCGACGGCGCCGATGAGATCGAAACGCAGGGTCTCAGTTATCCGCTCCGCCGCGAAAGCCTTTCAATCGGCGCAAGCCGCGGGGTCAGCAACACGCTCAACGGCTCACAGGCAAGCGTGAGTCTCGGGCGCGGATTCCTGCTCTGCATCTCCATACGCAGTCAGGACCCGGCATGGAAGGAATGAGTGGAATGGTGCTCGCATGAAGGAGGGATTCCCATGTTCAGGATCGGGATCCGATGCCTGGCGCTGATCGCTGTGCTGATCGGCGCCTGCGGTCCGTCTTCCCCGGCGGAGGGATGTTCTTTTGCGCTGCTTGATCTTCGCCAATGGGACCCTGCGCTTCCCCGAGCAGGACCGCGACTGGCTGGAATGGGCCGAGCT
>JBFJVD010000004.1:0-39298 GCA_041624375.1 Anaerolineales bacterium | reverse complement strand
CCTGACCCAAGGCTTTGAACGCAACCTCATGGTTTATACCACGGAAAGCTTCCAGCGTCTCGCCGACCGGGCGAGCCGGCTGACGACAACCGATCCGCAGGCCCGCGCCATCCGCCGCGTGATCTTCGGCGGCGCCACCGAGGCCAGCCTCGACTCGGCCGGACGCATCCTCCTCCCGCCGTTCCTGCGGGAGTATGCCCGCCTCGACGACGGCGAGGTGGCCATCGTCGGCGCCGGCGAGTATTTCGAGATCTGGAACGCGGCGCGCTGGTCGGATGAGCTGGATTCAGTGACCGATGCCGAGGTCAACGCACAGCGTTTCTCGGATTTTGACCTCTCCATAGGGTAGGGTGATGTCCGCCGCGTCGGATCCGGCCGCCGGCGGGCCGCATACCCCTGTTCTTTACCAACCCGTGCTCGCCGCGCTGCAGCCACAGGCGGCGGGCCTATATGTAGATGGAACGGTGGGCGCCGGTGGGCACGCCGCCGGGATCCTCGCCGCAAGCGACCCCGACGGCGCGCTGCTGGGACTGGACCGCGATCCGGCCGCCATTGAGCTGGCAGGGCAGCGGCTGGCGGCCTACGGCGAGCGGGTCCGGCTCCGGCATGCTTCCTTTGCCGAGCTGGCTGAGCAGGTGCGCGCCGTCGGCTGGGAACGGGTCGACGGCGTGCTGCTCGACCTGGGCGTTTCGTCGATGCAGCTCGAGTCCGTCGAGCGCGGCTTTTCGTTTCGGGGGGCGGGCCCGCTGGATATGCGCCTTGATCCGACGCAGGCGCTGACCGCGGCGGAGCTGGTTAACGAGCTGAGCGAAGCCGAACTGGCTGATCTGATCCATCGCTACGGCGAAGAGCCCAAAGCCCGGCGGGTGGCGCGCGCCATCACCGCCGCGCGGCCGCTCTCCACCACCGAGGAGCTGGCGACCGTGGTCGCCGCCGCTGCGGGTGGCCGGCGGCGCCGGATTCACCCGGCCACGCGCACCTTTCAGGCCCTGCGCATCGCCGTCAACGACGAGCTGGCGGCGCTGGAGACGGGTCTGCAGCAGGCGCTGCAGGTGCTCGCGCCCGGGGGGCGGCTGGCGGTGCTCGCGTTCCATTCGTTGGAGGATCGGATCGTCAAGCAGCTTATCCGCCGCGAGGCGCAGGACTGCATCTGCCCGCCCGAGCAGCCGGTGTGCAGCTGCGACCACACCGCCCAGCTGCGGCCGGTCAACCGGCGGCCGATCCGCGCGGACGACGACGAAATCCGCCGCAATCCGCGCGCCCGCAGCGCCCGTCTGCGGGTCGCCGAGCGGCTGCGGCTGGCATGATCCTTGCAAGAGATGGAAGACGAATGGCAGCTGTGCGAAGAAGACGACAAGCATCACGCGGAGCGCCCTGGCGGGGCCAGCTCCAGTGGACGAGCGGCACCCTGCTCTGGCTGGTGCTGCTGCTTGTCGTTGGCGGGATGTACCTGGCGGTGAATGCCAAGGTTGCCGCCGCCGGGCGGGAGGTGCTCACGCTGGAAGATCGCCGGCTCGAGCTCCAGCGCGACAACGCCGAGCTCGGCGCCCAGCTGGCGAAGCTGAGCGCTCCCGACCGGATGATCGAGCGCGCACGGGCCATGGGATTCCGCCCGGCAGGCCCGGAGGAGATCGAGTACCTGATTGTGGAAGGCTACCAGCCGCCGCCCGTATTCAGCGCACCCAGCCCGCCGGCCTCGACTCGCGCGGTCGATAGCTCGCTCTCGCCGGCATACACCGAGACGTTGGGTGAATGGCTCAGCCGCTGGCTGGGCCGGTCCGGAGGCCGGCCGTGACCACCCCGGGGCGGGCGATGCAGCGCCGGATCCAGAGCGTGTTGATCGCCATGGGGGTGGTGGGCGCTGCGTTGTTCATCCAGCTGGTCCGGGTCCAGTTCGGGCCCTATGCGCCGGTTTTTGCTGCCCGCGACGAGAACGTGACCGGACGCGTCGAGCGCATTGTGCCGGCGCGCGGGCTGATTTATGACCGCGGCGACCACCTGCTGGCGACGAACGCCTCCTTCTACTACGTCGAGATCGAGGTGCGCCAGCTCACCGAGCGCAGCGTGGAGGAGATTTCGGCGACGATCTCGCGGCTGCTCGTGCTTCCGCTGGAGGACTTGTATGCCCAGCTTATTCGGGACTGGGCTGGAGAAGGCCAGTTCCGGATCCGGCTCACGCGAGAGGATGAACGCAGCGGGCAGCGCCTGCCGATCACCGTAGATCAAGCGGTGGCCGATGTGATCAACGCCTTTCTGGCCGATCCCGATGCGCCGGATCTCAGCGGGCTCTCGCTCGTGCCGGCGCCCCAGCGCGTGTATCCGGCCGGAGAGCTGGCCGGACACATCATCGGGTTCGTCAATCAGGAGGGCGAAGGATTCTTCGGGATCGAGGGCTTCTACGACGACTGGCTCGCCGGGAAGTCGATCACCATTCAGCGCGCGCTCATCCCGCCGGAGGCCCGTCTCCAGCCCGATCCTCCGGCCGGGATCAACCTGGTGCTGACGATCGATCTCGAGATCCAGCAAATGGTCGAAACCGCGCTGCGTGAGGCGATTGAAGCCTCCAAAGCGGAGTCGGGCCAGGTGATCGTGATGGATCCGGAGACCGGCGAGATCCTGGCGATGGCGGCCTGGCCGCCGCTTAATCCGAATGAGTATCAGCCGTGGCTGGAGCAAGAGGGCGAAGACGACCCGGTGATCACGCCGGGCGTCGCCGGCCAGTTTGAGCCGGGCTCGACCTTCAAAGTGCTCACGATGGCAGCCGCGCTGGACAGCGGTGTGCTCACCCCGGAAAGCGAGTTCATCGACACCGGGGTGATCGAGGTGGGCGGGAACCCGATCCAGAACTGGGATCGCGGCGCCTGGGGTCCGCAGACCATGGTTGGCTGTATGCGCCATTCACTGAACGTCTGTCTCGCGTGGGTTGCTTCGGAGATGTTGGGTGCATCCCAACTGTATTCGTATCTGAGCGGGTTTGGACTGGGGCAGTTGACGGGAATAGACCTAGCGGGAGAAGTGCCGGGCCAGCTGCGGACCCCCCGGCACCCACTCTGGACAGAGTCGGACCTGGGCACCAATTCGTTCGGGCAGGGCGTTTCGCTGACGCCGATCCAGCTGCTGGTGGCGATCGGCGCGGTCGCCAACGACGGCGTGATGGTCCAGCCGCATCTTGTGCGCGAGGTAGTCGGGCCGCAGGGCGCCTACCGGCCGAAGACCACCGTTCTGGGCCGCCCCATCTCGGTGGAGACCGCCCGGACGATGATGGAGATGCTGCGCCAATCGATCGACGGCGAGACTCAGTACGCCGAAGTGGAAGGCTATGAGCTGGCTGGCAAGACCGGAACCGCACAGGTGCCGACGGATTTCGGCTACGACCCGAACGCCACGGTGGCTTCGTTCATCGGCTGGGGGCCGCTGCCGGATCCGAAGTTCATCGTGCTGGTTCGGCTCGACAAGCCGCAGTCTTCACCGTGGGGCTCGGTGGTCGCCGCGCCCGTGTTTCAGGAGATCGTGGAGCGGCTGGTCGTCCTGCTTGAGATCCCGCCCGATGCTGTCCGCCAGGAGCTGGCAGCCCAACCTTGAGGATGCGCATAGGTGGTACTGACCCTGGGTCACATGCTGGAAGCGCTGACCGGGCAACCGATCGCTGCCGCGCAGGTCATCACCGACGCAGCGATCGACTCGCGCTTGGTGATTCCTGGTGGTCTCTTTGTCGCCATCCCTGGGGAGCGCAGCGACGGGCACGAATTCGTGGGCGAAGCGTTCAGTCGGGGGGCAGCGGTGGCGCTGATCTCGCGCGAGGTAGCCGCCTGCCCGAAGCTGCTCGATCTGCGTTCGGGCCAGCTGCCGGATCCCGACGTCGTTCCGGCGGTGCCGCTGTGCCTGCAGGTCGAGGACACTGTCGAGGCGCTCCAGCAGATCGCGCGCCACTGGCGGGCGCAAATTCCGGCGCGGGTGATCGGGATCACAGGCAGCGTCGGCAAGTCGACCACCAAGGAGCTGGCCGCGGAGGTGCTCGAACGGCGCTACCGCACCGCCAAGAACCCGGGGAATTTGAACAACGAGATCGGGCTGCCGCTCAGCATGCTGCGGCTCACCGGCGCGCACCAGCGGGCCGTGCTGGAGATGGGGTTCTACGTGCCGGGCGAGATCGCGCTGCTCTGCGAAATCGCCCGCCCGCAGGTCGGCGTGGTCACCAATGTGAGCAACGTGCATCTGGAGCGGGCTGGCAGCCTGGAAGCGATTGTGGCCGGCAAGGGCGAGCTCATCGAGAGCCTGCCGCCGGCGCCGGCCGGCGTCGCCATTCTGAACTACGACGAACCGCTGGTGCGCGGCATGGCTGAACGCACCGACGCGGCGATCTTCTACTACGGGCTTTCGTCGCAAGCCGATCTCTGGGCCAGCGATGTGCAGGGTTTGGGGCTGGAAGGTGTGCGCTTCGTGCTGCACTACCGCGGCGAGCGCATGCATGTGCGGGTGCCGCTGCTGGGCCGTCATTCGGTTCACACCGCCTTGCGGGCCGCAGCGGTCGGCCTGGTGGAGGACCTGAGCTGGCAGGAGATCATCACCGGCTTGCAGGGCAGCCAGACCCAGCTGCGGCTGGTCGCGGTTCAGGGCCCGGGCGGCGCGCTACTGCTCGACGACACCTACAACTCCGCGCCGGCCTCGGCGATCGCGGCGCTGAACCTGCTCGAGGAACTGGATGGCCGCCGGATCGCCGTGCTGGGCGACATGCTCGAACTGGGCGATTTTGAGGAACGCGGCCACCGCATGGTGGGGGCCCGGGCCGCGGAAGTGGCAGATGAACTTATCACCGTCGGGTGGCGGGCGCGCTGGATCGCCGATGAGGCCCGGCGCGCGGGAATGCAGGCCGCCACGGTGGTCGAGATCGAAGACACCCCAGCCGCCATCCGTTTCCTTGCGGGGAAGATCGGCGATGGCGATGTGGTGCTGGTGAAGGGGTCGCGTGGGATGCGTATGGATGAGATCGTTGCCTCGCTGGAGGAGCGGGTATGAGCGAAGCGGCGATGGCGCTCTCACTTGGCGGGATCACCTTCCTGCTTTCGGTGATCTGGGGCGGGCCGCTCATCCGCGTGCTGACCCTCTTCCGCCTCGGGCAGCAGATCCGCATTGAGGGTCCTCAGCGGCACTTCACCAAACTGGGGACGCCGACGATGGGCGGCTGGCTGGTCGTGATTCCCGTGGTGCTGGTGACCGGGGTATTGAATATCGTCTCGATCCTGAGCGAGCTGAACGTACTCGGCAATTCGATCCTGCTCCCGCTGCTGGTGATGATCGCGATGGCCGGCCTGGGCGCCTGGGACGATTTCCTGGGGATCCGCCGGCGAACCGAGAGCCTCGGGCTCCGCGGGCGCTGGAAGTTTGTTGCACAGGTCGTGATCGCGCTCGGCGCGGCTGCGGTCCTCGAGTACGGGCTCCGGCCGCCAGACCTTTACCTGCCGAACTACCCCGAGGAAGTCGAGCTTGGGATCTGGTACATCCCGATCGCAGCCTTTGTGATCGTCAGCTCGACCAACGCGGTCAACCTCACCGATGGGCTGGACGGGCTAGCCGGGCTGATCTCGGCGACCGCCTTTGCCGCGTACGGCGTGATCGCCCTGCTCCAGGGGCAGGTGTTCCTGGTGCGCTTCTGCTTTACGGTCGTCGGGGCGCTGTTCGCCTTCCTCTGGTACAACGCGCACCCGGCCGAGCTATTTATGGGCGACACCGGCGCGCTGTCGCTGGGCGCCACGCTGGCGGTCGTCGCGCTGATGACCGGGCAGTGGGCGCTGCTGCCAGTGATTGCCATTATCCCGGTGAGCGCCACGGTGAGCGTCATGCTGCAGGTGGCCTACTTCAGGATCACTGGGGGGCGACGACTGTTCAAGATGTCGCCGCTGCACAACCATTTTGAATTGAGCGGTTGGAGCGAAACGCAGATCGTCCAGCGCTTTTGGCTTGTCGGCCTGCTCGCGGCGATGGTCGGCGTTGCGCTGGCGCTGCTCTGAGAGAGGAGCTGTCACATGGACATTGGCATGCTCTGGTTTGACGACAGCAGTCGCTCGCTGAAGGAAAAGGTTCAGCGTGCGGCCGCTTACTACGCGGAGAAGTACGGCCGCAAGCCCACCCTCTGCCTGGTGAACCCGATCACGCTGAACGGCGATGAAGGCGTGATCGGCGGCGTCGAGGTTCGCAAGGGGGACAACGTGATGCCGCACCACTACTGGATCGGTGTTGATCAGGCGGAAGGTCGCAATGGGCGCAGGCCGACCAAAAAAGCGGCGTGACCACGTGGACCGGGAAGCGGATCGTCATCCTGGGGCTCGCACGCCAGGGAAGCAGCCTGGCACGTTACTTTGCCAGGCGTGGGGCTGAGGTGATTGTGAGCGATCTGAAATCGGAGCGCGAGCTTCGGGCGCAGCTCGAAGCGCTGGAGGGACTGCCCATCCGCTACGTCCTCGGCGCGCATCCCTCCACGCTCCTTGACGGCGCCGACCTGCTGTGCCTCTCCGGCGGCGTGCCGGCGGACCTGCCACTGGTCCAGGAGGCACGCGCGCAGGGACTGCGGATCGCCAACGATGCGCAGCTCTTCCTGGAAGTCTGTCCGGCGCTGACGATCGGGATTACCGGCTCAGCAGGGAAGACCACCACGACGACTCTCGTCGGCCGGATGGGCGCCGCTGCGTTGAAGGCGAGCGGCAATCGCGCCTGGGTCGGAGGGAACATCGGCCGTCCCCTGATCGAAGATGTGGAGCAGATCGCCCCCGAAGATGCGGCCGTGCTCGAGCTTTCGTCATTCCAGCTTGAGCTGATGTCTGTCAGCCCACAAATCGCAGCGGTGCTTAACCTGACTCCCAATCACCTGGACCGCCACCGGACGATGGACAGCTACACCGCAGCCAAAGCGAACATCCTGCACTTCCAGCGGCCAAACGACCTCGCGGTCCTGAACCATGAGGATGCGCACGCCTGGTCCCTGGCGGGCCGGGTGCGCGGCAGGCTGTTCAGCTTCGGCGAAGCGGAGCCACCCGGCGAGGGCGTCTATCTGCGCGACGGGGAATTCTGGCTGGCGACTGAGGAAGACCAGGGTCCAATCGCTCCGCTGGACATCCTGCAGATCCCGGGTCGGCACAATCTGTTGAATGCGGCGGCGGCCTGTGCCATCGCCGCAGCCGCCGGTTGGCCGCGCCAGGCGATGCGGGCCGGCCTGGAAGGGTTCCTGGGTGTTGAGCACCGGCTCGAGTTCGTACGTGAGTACCGCGGTGCGCGCTGGTACAACGACTCGATCGCCACCAGCCCGGAGCGGGCCATTGCGGCGATGCGCTCGTTTGAGGGACCGTTGATCGTGATTGCCGGCGGCCGTGACAAGGACCTTCCCTGGGACGGCTTCGCCCGGGAGGTCCAACAGCGGGCATCCCTGCTGCTTCTGTTCGGGGAGGCCGCTGAGAAGATCGAGGCCGCGGTCCGATCGTTCGGCGCAGCCGGACCGCTCCAGGCGGTGCGCCGTGTGGAGGACCTGCCTGCAGCTGTGCTCGCCGCCGCCGAAGCGGCCGTGCCAGGGCAGGTGGTCCTGCTCGCGCCGGGCGGGACCAGCTTTGATGCCTATCTGGACTTCGCCGAACGCGGCGATCATTTCAAGGCCTTGGTGAATGCGCTATGAGTGAGGCGGCATTAACGTCAGGCAAGACTCAGCGGTCCTTCGCTCGCCATTTGCGCGGGCTGGGCTTCGACCCCTGGTTGCTCAGCCTGGTGGCGATCATGACCGCGTTCGGCCTGGTGATGGTCTACTCGGCCAGCTGGGACGTCTCGTGGCGCCTCTACCAGGATCCGAATGCCCTCTTCCGCCGTCAGGTGATCAATTTGCTGCTCGGTCTGGCGGTCATGCTGACCGTCGCCCGCATCCGCCTGCGCTGGCTGCGCTGGTCGGCGCTGCCGATCATCGTGGTCTCCATCCTCTTCCTGGTCGCCGTGCTGGTGTGGAACGTGGGGGTTGGGCCGCGGCGCGCCTTCCTGAACGGCTCCATTCAACCTTCTGAGATGGCCAAACTGGCGATGATCATCTACCTGGCCGTGTGGATGGAATCGAAGGGCGAGCGGCTCACCGATTGGGGCTATGGCTTTGTCCCGCTAATGGTGATCATCGGGATCGTGAGTGGGCTGATTCTGATGCAGCCGGACCTGAGCGCGGTGCTCACCGTGGCCGTCGTTTCGCTGACGATGTTCTACCTGGCCGGCGCGCGGTTAACGCAGTCGCTCTTGATCACGATCGGCGGCGCGCTGTCCGGCTATGTGCTTGTCTGGTTGACAAATACGGGGCGGGAGCGCTGGCAGGACTACGTCGCTGGATTGGTGGACATCGAAGAGGCCTCCTACCACGTGCAACATTCGCTGCAGGCGTTCTACGGGGGCGGCATCTTCGGACGCGGGCTGGGTGGAAGCCGAGAGAAATTCGGCTTGCTTCCGGCTCCGCACACGGACAGCATCTACGCGGTGACCGGCGAAGAGCTTGGTCTGGTCGGCGCGCTGCTCGTGCTGCTGCTCTTCATTTTGCTCCTGTGGCGCGGCTTTCGGATTGCCGTCGAGTCGCCGGATCGGCTCGGCTTCCTGCTGGCAGCGGGGGTGACCTTCTGGATCGGCATCGAGGCTCTGGTGAACATGTCGGTGTTGCTCGGGTTGCTGCCATTCGCGGGCAACGCACTACCGTTCTTCAGCTTCGGCGGGTCCAGCCTGGTCACCACCCTGACGGCGGTTGGCTTCCTGCTGAACATCTCGCGGCGGAAGCCGCTCGAATCGGAAACGAGAGGACACCTTGCGATTGTTGGTATCGGCGGGCGGCACGGGCGGCGGAGTGTATCCCGCCTTGGCCGTCGTCGACGCACTCGGCGAAGGCGCTGAAGTGCTCTGGGTGGGAGGCGAGGGCGGCATGGAGGCCGACCTGGTCCGCCGGCATGGGCTTCGGTTGGAGATGATCCCCGCCGCCGGCCTTCACGGCGTGGGTGCCGCGGCGCTGCCCGGCAACCTCTGGCGCCTGGCGCGGGGTCTGCCGGCTGCGCGGCGGACGGTGCGGGCTTTCCGGCCCGATGTGCTCCTCTTTACGGGAGGCTATGTGGGCGTCCCGGTGGCGCTTGCGGCCAGGGGGCTGCCGAAGCTTGCTTTTGTTCCCGACATCGAGCCCGGCCTGGCCCTGCGGTTCATCAGCCGCAGCGCACAGGTCGTCGCGGTGACGACTGAGGAGTCGCGCCGCTACTACCCGGCTTCGAAGCATGTGGTCGTCAGCGGCTATCCGGTCCGCCGGCTCCTTCGCGAGTCCAGCCCGGCGGAGGCCCGCCAGACGCTCAGTCTCTCGGCCGGTCTCCCGGTGCTGCTCGTCTTCGGTGGCAGCCGGGGGGCGCGCGCCCTCAATGAAGTGTTGTGGGAGAACCTACCGGCGCTTCTGCCGCGGACCCAGGTGGTCCATCTGACCGGTGCGTTGGACTATCCCAGGGTGGCCGACCAGCGGGACGCCCTCCCCCTGGCGATCGCCGATCGTTACCGCGCCTTCCCCTACCTGCATGAGCACATGGGCGCGGCGCTGCGCGCCGCCGATCTGGTGGTGTCGCGGGCGGGGGCGTCGACGCTGGGTGAGTACCCGGCACTGGGTCTCGCCTCGGTGCTCGTGCCCTATCCGCATGCCTGGCGATACCAGGATGTGAACGCCGCCTACCTGGAAGCGCGCGGGGCCGCCGTTCGCGTCCCCGAGGAAGCGCTGCGCACCGATTTCCTACCGACGGTGCTGAACCTGCTTGCCGACCCGGCGCGGCGGGAAGCGATGGCGATCGCCGCGCGCCAACTTGATCGGCCGCAAGCCTCGCAGGTGATCGCGGCGGAGCTCCGACGCCTCGCGGGGAGGAAGAAGGCTGAGCATGGTTAGCCTGATTGTTGTCTTCGGCATGTTCATCTTGATGTTCGGCATCATCGGCGCCATGCGAGGGTGGGCGAAGGAACTGCTGGTGACGAGTGCTGTCATCCTTGGGCTGTTCCTGAACGCGATTCTTGAAAACTACGTGCCGCCCTACCGCACGGCCCTCTTTCTGCAGCCGGACCGGACCCAGCTCATCGTCCGAGGTGCGATGATCGTCCTGCTGGCCTTCTTTGGTTATCAGACTCCGGCTTTGCGCGCCCTGCAGCCGAAGGTGCGCCGTGAGCGCATCGAAGAGCTCCTCCTGGGCCTGGTGCTTGGCTTGCTCAACGGCTATCTGCTGATTGGGTCGCTTTGGTACCACCTGCACCAGGTGGACTACCTGCCCGAGTCCGACCTGATTATCTGGCCGCCGCCCGGAATGCCGGAGCTGGTGGAGCAGGTCAACACCATCGTTGCTTACCTGCCGCCGAGCCTGCTGCCGATTCCGCAGCTTTATTTCGCCGTCGGCGTCGTCTTCGTCTTTATCATCGTCGTCTTCGTATGAGCCGCCGAATACACCTGGTTGGGATCGGAGGGAGCGGGCTCTCGGCCATTGGCCGGGTGCTGTTGGAGCGGGGGGATAAGGTGACAGGATCCGATCTGGAGCGCTCGAAGAACACAGTCGCCCTCGAAAAGGCCGGGGCGAAGATTCACTACGAGCACGAAGCGGCCAACGTCGCCGGCGCCGATCTTGTGCTCGCATCGTCGGCGGTTCCTGACGATAACGTAGAGATCGTTGCGGCCCGGGCAGCCGGCATCCCGGTGATGCGGCGCCAGTCGTTCTGGCGCGACCTGATGGCCGGCCAGCGGACGGTGGCGGTCGCCGGGACGCATGGAAAGACGACGACCACGGCGATGATCGCCT
This sequence comes from Anaerolineales bacterium, assembly GCA_041624375.1. Taxonomy (GTDB): domain Bacteria; phylum Chloroflexota; class Anaerolineae; order Anaerolineales; family E44-bin32; genus JBFJVD01. Next base: position 28,493 of record JBFJVD010000004.1, on the reverse strand, counting down.
GGATTCTCACCCAGCAGAATCTCGATCCGGGATTCATTGTCGGCGGGGATGTGCTGGATTTAGGGACCAACGCCCGGGCTGGGGCCGGTGATGTGTTTGTGGTCGAGGCGGACGAGTACGATGGCGCCTTCCTCGGGCTCGAGCCGGATGTCGCCGTCGTCACCAATGTGGAGCATGACCACCCGGACTACTTCCCGACGGCTGATTCCGTGCGCCGCGCCTTTCAGGCATTTGCGGCCCAAGTCAGCGGCTGCCTGATCGTTTGCTGCGATGATCCAGGCGCCGCGCAGCTTTCGACGCTCGGCGTTCAGCGGATCACCTACGGCCTGGCGTGCGAGGGCGACTGGCAGGCCGCGGAGGTGCGCGCGAATCAGGCCGGCGGCTCAGATTTTCTGGTCGTGCGGCGCGGCGAGACGTTGGGACTGGTGCGGACCCGCCTGCCGGGGAGCCACAACGTGCTCAACACCTTGGGCGCGCTGGCGGCGGTCGAGGCACTCGACGTGCCGTTCACCCAGGCGCGCGGTTCGCTGGTCGACTTCCACGGCGCCGGGCGGCGATTCGAGGTGCTGGGCGAAGTTGGTGGAGTGACGGTCGTCGACGATTACGCGCACCATCCGACCGAGGTGCGGGCGACCCTTGCCGCGGCCCGTCGGCGGTACCCGGAACGCACCATTTGGGCGGTCTTTCAGCCGCACACCTACTCGCGCACCCGCGCTTTCTACGAGGCGCTGCGGGTCGCCTTTTCGGACGCCGACACGGTCATCGTCACGGAGATCTTCGCTGCTCGGGAGGGGCCCGATCCAAGCATCAGCGGGGAGCAGCTGGCCAGGGCAATCGACCACCCGGATGTGCGCTTCGCCCGCTCGCTCCATCGGGCGACCGAGGAGCTTGCAGGTGGGGTGAAAGAGGGGTCTGTCGTCCTCACGCTCAGCGCGGGGGACGCGAACCAGGTCGGGCGGTCGCTGCTCGATCTGCTGCGAGAACGGAAGGGAGGCGCCAACCATGCCTAACAAGAAGACGCGCGTCTTCGAGCTGGATCGAAAGATGGAGCTCCGGCTGCGTCTGGCGGCCAAGAAGGCGCTCGAGGACGTCGAAGAGGAAGAACTTGAAGAGGAAATGCTTCAGCTGCCAGCGCGTGAACTGGTCGACCGATTGATCGAGAGGGTGCGACGCTTGTGAGGTCGGTTGAGCTGCGCGAGGAGCAGGTTCAGCTTCTCGCCGATCGGTTCGGCGATCGGATCCAGCTGGGCGCGCCGCTGGCGCCTTACACTTCGGCGCGTCTTGGGGGACCGGCAGAAGCTCTGCTCACCGTTCGCAGCGCAACCGAATTGGCGCAGGCCGCCCAGACGCTGTGGGAGAGCGGGATCGCGTTTCGGATGTTGGGTGGCGGGTCGAATGTCTTGGTGGCCGACAGCGGCCTCTCCGGTGTGGTCGTGCTCAACCGGGCGCGGGCGAACCGCTTTGAGGAGTCGGCGGCCGGGCCACACGTATGGGCCGAGTCGGGGGCCTCCTTCGGCGCCATCGCCCGGCGCGCCGTCGAGCGCGGCTGGGCGGGCCTGGAGTGGGCGGCGACCGTCCCCGGGACCGTCGGCGGGGCGATCGTCAACAACGCCGGGGCCCACGAGGGCGACGTCGCCGGCAGCCTGGAGGTGGCCGAAATCTTGCACCGTGATCGTGGGCGATCTGAGTGGCCGGTGAAGCGGCTGGACTATGCCTATCGGGAGAGCTGGCTGAAGCGCCACCCGGGGCAGGCGGTGGTGTTGGCCGGGACCTTCCGGCTGGAAGCCTCGACCGTCGAGGCCACCCGAGCCCGCATGGAGGCCTTTGTCGAGCACAGGCGTCGCACCCAGCCGCCCGGGGCCAGCTGGGGATCGATGTTCAAGAACCCGCTGGGGGATTTCGCCGGGCGATTGATCGAAGCCGCTGGCTTGAAAGGACTGCGGTACGGAGGCGCACAGATCAGTGAGCGCCATGCGAACTTCTTTATCAACCACGGCGAGGCGACTGCCGCCGATGCCTGGGCCCTCATTCAGAAGGCGCGCGAGGAAGTTGAGCGGCAGTTTGGGATTGAGCTCGAGCTTGAGATCGAGCTGCTGGGGGAGTGGCAAGCTCCGAATGGATCAGTCGCCAGCGGGGAAGGCGAGCGATGAGCGCCCGCCGCCCGATCCTGGGCGTGATCTTTGGCGGCCGCTCCGGAGAGCACGAGGTTTCGCTGATGTCGGCGCGCTCGATCCTGGGCGCGATCGACCGTGACAAATATGAAGTGGTCTCGATCGGGATCTCGAAGGAAGGCCGCTGGTATGCCGGGGAGAACGTGCTCGACGCATTGGAGACGGGTCAGCTGGAAGGGCTTGAACCGGTCACCATCATCCCCGAGCCGGGCCCTCCGATCCTTTACCGGATCGTCGCTGAGGACCGGCTGGAGGCGATTGTCGAGCTCGACATTCTCTTTCCCGTGCTTCATGGGACGTTCGGCGAGGACGGCACGCTCCAGGGATTGCTGGAAGTGGCCGAGATCCCTTACGTAGGGGCCGGTGTCCTGGCCTCGGCGGTGGCCATGGACAAGGCCTTGTTTAAGTCGCTGATGCGATCGGAAGGCATTCCGGTGCTCGATTGGATGGTGGCCAACTCGGTGGACCTCGAACGCGACGCAGATGGGGTGCTCGATCGCGCCGAGGCGATGGCGGGCTATCCGCTCTTCACCAAACCGGCCAACCTGGGCTCTTCGGTCGGCATCACAAAGTGCCGCAGCCGATCGGATCTGTATGAAGGGGTACTGGACGCGGCGCAGTACGATCGCCGCATCCTCATTGAGCGGGGCATTGAGGCACGCGAGATTGAGGTGAGCGTCCTGGGGAATGAAGATCCGGAAGCCTCGATTCCGGGGGAGGTGCGGCCCGGAGATGAATTCTATTCCTACCGCGCCAAATACATCGACGACAGCTCGGAGCTGTTGATCCCGGCGCCGATCGATGACGAACTCGCCGAGTCGGCGAAGCAGATGGCCCGGCAGGCGTTTCAGGCGATCGACGGCGCGGGGATGGGCCGTGTCGATTTCCTGCTCGAGACTTCAAGCGGGCGACTGTATCTCAACGAGATCAACACCATACCGGGCTTCACGCAGATCAGCATGTATCCAAAGCTCTGGGAGGCGAGCGGATTGCCCTACCCGCGCTTGATCGACCGGCTGGTTGAGCTTGGGCAACAGCGACATGGCCAGCGACAGCGACTTCAGCGCAGCTATGGAGGCGCCGGATGACTATCGGCGGCCGCATCCTGGGAAAGCCCCGCACGCGCGCTGATCGCATACGCGCTCGCCGGGCGCGCAACCAGCGCAAGCTTGAGCCACTGGCCAATATTCGCAAGCCGCAGCGCCGGCGCCGAGCGCGGCGTCGCTACGACCTGGCGCTGCCGGTGGAAATCGGCGCCGAGATGCGCCTGCCTTCGATGCCGACGCTTCGCGTGGGAACGCGATTTCTATCGCTTCTACTGCTTATCGCCTGTGCTTGGGCGCTCCATCGCAGCTTTACGGATAGCGCGTTTGTCGCCGCCGAGGCGGCTGTAGAAGGCGCTCAACTGCTCTCCCCGGGGCAGATCCGGTCGATCGCCAACGTGGAGGCGAGGGCCATCTTCTGGATCGATCCACGGCAGGCGGAACAAGTGCTGCTCAGCCATCCGGAGATCGCCACAGCAAAGGTGGATGTCGGCTGGCCCAACGAAGTTCATATCCAGGTCGAGGAACGGACGCCGGTGGTGACCTGGAACGATGGCGGCCAGAGCTGGTGGCTGAGCGCCGATGGGGTTGCCTTTCTTGAGCGTGGGATTTGGCCGGGATTGGTCGAAATCTACAGTGACGAGCAAGTGCTCGACATCCAGCGCGATCCGCTGGCGCATGTGATCGACCCGCAGGTGCTGCTCGCGGCCAGCGTATTGAGCGCGCAGCTACCTGAGGTCGGAGCGCTCCGCTACGATCCGATTCATGGACTGGGTTTTGACGATCCGAGGGGCTGGATGGCGGCCTTCGGCGTTGAGGGTGACATGGTGATGAAGGTCAGGCTGTATCACACAATCGCTGACGAACTCGCGGCACGCGGCCTCTCCGTCGGGTTGATCAGTGTCGAGAATCCGGCCGCGCCGTACTACCAGGAGACGAGGTAAGCCGTGGCAGCCATTATCGGGACGGATGAGCCGATCTTCGTCGGCGTCGACGTTGGCACCACCAAGGTCTGCGTGACTGTTGGCCACCTGGACCCCGAACAACGGATGCGGGTGATCGGGGTCGGGATCGCCCCAACCGCCGGCATGCGCAAGGGTGGGGTGGTGAACCTGGAAGCAGTCGCCCGGGCGGTTGAAAAGGCCAAAGACAAGGCCGAACGCACGTCGGGGTATGAGATCACGTCGGCCCTGGTGAGCATTTCGGGCGGCCAGATCCAGTCGATGAACAGCAAGGGGATGGCCGGTGTCGCCGGTAGAACGGTCTCGACGGACGACGTGGGGCGGGCGTTGGACGCCGCCCGTTCGGTGGCGATCCCCTACAACCGCAGCCTGATTCATGTGGTGCCGCGCGGCTATGTGCTCGACGGCCAGGACGGAATCAAGTCGCCGCTGGGCATGCACGGCTACCGTCTCGAAGTTGAGGCGCACATCGTCACTGCCGGGTCGACGAACATCCGCAACCTTGAGAAGTGCATCGAAGCTGCCGGTGTGGCCGTCGATGGTTGGGTTCTGTCGTCGATGGCTGCCGGCCTTACCGTGCTCACCGAAACCGAGCGGGAGATGGGCGCGCTCGTCTGTGATCTTGGTGGGGGCACCGCCGATCTGGCCATCTACATCGAAGGCGCTGTCTGGCACACGGCGGTCATTCCGGTGGGCGGAGATCACCTCACCAACGATATTTCGCAGGGGCTTCATCTGCCCCTGGAGACCGCCGAATCGGTGAAGCGCCGGCATGGGCATGCGCGCATGAGCGCCGTCGACCCGGAGCAGTCGATCGCCATTCGTCCCTTCGGCCAGGTGGATCCGGTGCAGGTACGGCGCGCGGATCTGGCCGCGATTCTTGAACCCAGGGTGGAGGAGCTGTTCGGCCTGGTCCGGCAGGAAATCAAACGCTGTGGCTATGACGGGCTGCTCCCGGCGGGGATGGTGCTCACAGGAGGCAGCAGCCTGCTGCCGGGCATGCAGGAGGTCGCGACCGAGGTCTTGCGCCTGCCGGTGCGCCTGGCGCGGCCGGAAGGTCTGCGAGGGCTCGTCGACCAGCTTGACTCCCCGGCCTTCTCCGCCAGCTTGGGCTTGTTGGAGTGGGCTCGGCTGCAAGAGGAACAGACGATGTTGAATGGAGGTGGCTCTGGCACGTTCAATTGGCGCCGCTTTGATCTGGCGCGCGCGACCGATTTCTTGAAGCGCTTATTGCCCGGATAGGGGTCACACGCAATCGGGCGTCAAAAGTGCAGGGCGCCCGGCTGGATACACGAATCCGTTGTAGAGGAGGATCGTCATGCACCCAGCACCACAGATGGAGTCCTTTGCCCGCATCAAAGTTATGGGTGTGGGCGGCGGTGGCAGCAACGCTGTCAACCGCATGATCGAGGAGGGATTGGCAGGGATCGAATTCGTCGCCATCAACACGGACGCACAGGCCCTGCTGCTCTCCGATGCCACCACCAGGGTGCGCATCGGCGACAAGTCGACGCGCGGTCTCGGCGCCGGTGGTGTGCCGGAAGTCGGCCAGAACGCGGCCGAGGAATCGGCGGAAGATCTGTACGAGGTGCTCAAGGGCTCGGACATGGTCTTTATCGCCGGAGGGATGGGCGGCGGCACAGGCACAGGAGCCGCGCCGGTCATCGCGCAGATCGCCAAGGAAGTCGGCGCACTGACGATCGGCGTCGTCACCCGCCCGTTCACCTTCGAAGGGGCCAAGCGCGCCGAGGCGGCAGAGGGCGGCATCAGCAAGCTGAAGGAGCACGTAGACACGCTGATCGTGATCCCGAACGACCGGCTGCTGCAAATCGCCGACAAGCGCGCCAGCCTGCAGGATGCCTTCAAACTGGCCGACGACGTCCTGCGCCAGGGCATCCAGGGCATCAGTGAGCTGATCACCGTCCCCGGCTTGATCAACCTCGACTTTGCCGACGTGAAGACCATCATGTCGGAGGGTGGGGCGGCCTTGATGGCAGTTGGGCGCGCCTCCGGCGAAGACCGGGCGGCGATCGCGGCTGAGCAGGCCATCTCGAGCCAGCTGCTCGACATCACGATCGACGGCGCGCGTGGCATTCTGTTCAACGTCACCGGCGGATCCGACCTGAGCCTGTTCGAAGTCAACCAGGCGGCGGCGATCATTAAGGAAACCGCGCATCCGGATGTGAACCTGATCTTCGGTGCGGTGATCGACCCGAACTTGGGCGACGAGCTGCGGGTGACGGTGATCGCCACCGGCTTCGAAGGCACGCCGACCCGGCGGCCGGCACGACGCACAGCGGCCTCACGAGTATCTGCGCCGAAAGAGGCGGGGGCGAAAGCGGAAGCGCTGGTGGAAAGCTTCCAGCCTCAGACGTTCGATTTGAACGATCTGGACATTCCGGCCTTCCTGCGCCGTCGCTAGGCAGCGCGCGAGGCGCCGGCCTTCCGGCGCTTGCGCGGCTGGGTTCATTCGATCGTTCCTGGAGTCGCTGCGACGCGGGCAGCCGGCTCCACATCTGCACCCTTAAAGGTAGACCGACGCCGGACTCCTCCTCCCGGCGCCGGTCTGCCGTCTTTCATGGCGAAGCATGCGCGGGGAGCGGCTAGGGTCCGGGCTCGGGGCCAGCATGCCGGCAAACTTTTCGGCGCCTGCCTGAGGAGCCCGAATCGCCAATACTTTAAGACAAACGGTGGCCTCAAGACTTGCGCCGCGTTTTCAGCTTTGCTAGAATTTGGCCCTGTTTACCAAAGATGTTGGGGATGAGATCGACATGCCCCCTACATCTGGCGTGGAAAATTCGTTCGAGTCAGGGCGCCCGTATGCGCTGTCCGTACTGCGAGAGCGAGAAAACCCGGGTGATCGACACCTCCCACGATGCACGTGGAGGCGTTCGTCGACGCCGGGAGTGCCAGCACTGCCGGGAGCGCTTCACCACCTACGAACGAGCCGTCCTCTCCACACCACTGATCGTCAAAGAAGACGGAACCCGGGAAGAGTTCGATCGGGAGAAGCTGATCCGCGGGATACGGATCTCCTGTGCCAAACGGCCGGTCTCGGCTGCCGATATCGATCGCCTGGTGGGTGAGATCGAATCGAGGCTGCAGGCGATCGGCAAACCTGAGGTCTCCTCACGGATCGTTGGCGACATGGTCATCGCCGGGTTGAAGGAGCTGGATCAGGTCGCCTATATTCGCTACGCCATCGTCTATCTCGGTCTCGACGATCTGAGGTCGATCCGGGACGAAATCGATCAACTGCTTCAAAACTGAGTCACGCGCACGTTGCTTGGGGTAGCTGGATCGCGTGACTCAGTCTGTGTCTGTAGCATTCAGGGAGAGGGAGGCGCAACCATGTTGGAGACCGAAGACCGTAATACGAAACTCTCCGGGGCTGGCGAGAAGGCTTTTGGGCGCCCGCCGCTTCCCGATGACGCCCGCCGAGTCGAGCTGACGGACAACTCCCGCACGGTCTTGAGCAAGCGCTATCTGCGCAAGGGGCCGGATGGTGAGCCCAGCGAGAGCATCGAGGAGATGTTCTGGCGGGTGGCCTACCATGTCGCCGAGGGTGAAGAAGAGACCGGCGGCGACGTGATGGCCGTTGCGCAACAGTTCTATGATTTGCTGACCGACAAGCGCTTTTTTCCCAACTCGCCCACCTTTACCGGCGCCGGCACGCCGCTTGGCCAGCTGGCGGCATGCTTCGTCTTGCCCATTTCCGACGACATGGGCAGGGATTCGGCTGGGATCTTTCAAACGCTGCGCGACGCGGCGCTGATCCAGCAGACCGGCGGCGGCAATGGTTTCTCCTTCAGCCGGCTGCGGCATCAGGGCGCGCTTGTCCGCTCTTCGATGGGCCGGGCCACGGGCCCCGTCGGCTTTCTGCGCGTCTACGACAAGGCCTTTGGGGAGATTGCGCAGGGAGGCACGCGACGCGGTGCCAATATGGCGGTGCTGGAAGTCTCGCACCCCGACATTCGGGATTTCATCACCTGCAAGATCGATGAGAACCAGATCACCAACTTCAACATCTCCGTCGGCATCACCGACGACTTCATGCGCGCCGTAAAGGACGACACAGATTTTGACCTGGTCGCGCCTCACAACGGGGAAGTCGTAGAGACAGTGCGGGCGCGGGAGCTCTTCGATTTGATCGTGGAGTACGCGCACCACAACGGTGAACCCGGCGTGCTGTTCCTGGATGCCGCCAACCGCTCCAACCCTGTGCCCCATCTCTACAAGCTTGAAGCGACCAACCCATGCGGAGAGCAGTGGCTCGGACCCTATGAGAATTGCTGTCTCGGCTCGGTCAATCTGGCGCAACATCTCGGCCCGGATGGCCGCGTGGATTGGGAGAAGCTCGAGGAGAGTGTGGTCCTGAGCACCCGGTTCCTCGATGACGTGGTCACCGCCAATGCCTATGTGCCGGCGGTGCCTGAGCTGAAAGCGGCCGGCCTGCGCGCCCGCCGCATCGGGTTGGGCATCATGGGTCTGGGGGACCTGATGTACCACGCCGGTGTGCGCTATGGCTCGCCGGAAGGGCAGGAATTTGCAGCCCAGGTGATGGAGTTCGTCCGCTACCACGCCATGCGGACCAGCGTGGCGCTTGCCCGTGAGAAAGGCGCTTTCCCTGCGATCGAGGGCAGCCTGTACGATCCGGAGGATCTCACCTGGACCCCGCCTATTCCGCTCTCTCCTTACGAGCGTGATTGGGGCCGTCCCGAGCTGGATTGGGATGGCATCCTGGAAGGGATCAAGGCGTACGGAATCCGGAACGCGGCCCAGACAACGATCGCGCCGACGGGCACGATCGCCACGGTGGCCGGCTGCGAAGGCTATGGTTGCGAGCCCGTGTTCGCCCTGGCCTACACCCGGCACGTAAACGACAACGGTCAGGATCTTCGGCTCACGTATACAAGCCCGATGTTCGAGCGAGCCCTCATTGACGCCGGGTTGAATGAGGAGGCGCGTCAAGAGATCGTTGCCCAGATGATGGAACGCGGCACCTGCCAGGGAATCGAAGCGATCCCGCAGTCTGTCCGACAGATTTTCGCTGTTTCCCACGACATCACCGCCGAAGAGCATGTGCGCATGCAAGCCGCCATGCAGGCTTTCGTGGATAACAGCCTCAGCAAGACCTGCAATTTCCCTGCGGACGCAACGGAAGATGATGTCGCCCGCGCTTACCAGCTCGCCTGGGAACTGGGCTGCAAGGGGCTGACCGTGTATGTCACCGGCTCGAGGCAGAAAGTCGTTCTCGAGACCCATGCGACGGCTGCCGAAAAGGAAGCATCGGAGTCGGAGGAAGCAGGCCAGATCTCGATGTGGGCCGAGCGCAAGAAGCCCCGCCCGAAGCGGGTCGATGGCTGCACCTACCAGGTGGGGACCCCGCTTGGCAAGGCTTTCGTAACCATCAATCAGAACGGCGGCGGACAGCCATTTGAAGTCTTCATTACGACCGCCAAAGCTGGATCGGAAACGGCGGCGATCTCCGAGGCGATCGGCCGGTTAATCTCCTACGTGCTGCGGCTGGCTTCACCGGTCAGCCCACGCGACCGTATGGCTGAGGTTGTCCGCCAGCTCGCCGGGATCGGTGGCGGGCGGCCGCTCGGCTTCGGTCCGAACCGGGTTCTCTCGCTCCCGGATGGGGTGGCGCAAGCGTTGGCGGATTACCTGGGCGAGACCCCCGAATTCGAGAGGGTTGAGGTCAGCCCCGACCTGGCCCAACTCAGCATGCCTATTGAGGGCGAGGTCCAGCCGAACCCAGAATCGGTCGGCGACCTTTGTCCGGACTGCGGTGACGCGGCGCTGGTCAACGAGGAGGGCTGCCGCAAGTGCTACTCCTGCGGCTACAGCGAATGCTGATCGGCCGTTTGGCGAAAACTCGATGTTCCAGGAACGGGGAGCCGGACAGGCTCCCCGTTGGTTTTGACTGCGTCGGAAGCGTAGTTCACCAGGTCTGATCGTAGGAGGCTGGGTTATGATGGCTGCGAACGGTCTAACGCCAAGGGGAGGGATCGATGGCAGAACCTAGCGTTGAGGAAATGCAGCAGCAAGTAGAACGGCATGATGGCATCACCGTGATCCGCGGTGGGGGCGGCAATCGGAGCTGGAACGGTATCCATTACAAGCTCGGGATGTCGGCCAAGAACGTGGGCTCCAAAGACCTCTCCATCAATGTGGCCACCGTCCCTCCGGGCGGGGTCGCATATGCTCACATCCATGACGGCTTCGAGGTCATGCTCTACATCGTCGAAGGTCGCGTGAAGCACGCCTTCGGGCCGGGGCTGAAGCACGAGCTCGAGAACGAAGCCGGGGATTTCATCTTCATTGAGCCCGGAGTGCCGCATGAGGTCTACAACATGAGCGACACCGAGCCGGTGGTCGCCTTTGTTGCCCGATCGAGCGCGGATGAATGGGACAAAATCATCCCTTACGACCCGAATCAAGAGTCCTGAGTTTCGCGTTCCGCGGACACGCCGTCGGAAGACCACGCTGATTCATGCCCCTCGGCTGGCGCAAACAGCTCGACGAAGCCTGGGAATCCCTGCAGGCTCCTGCGTCTCAACCCGGACAAGAGTTCGCGGCAGTTCACTGGTCGATGGCCATCACTCCGCCTCTTCCAGCCGACATGCCGCCCCGCGGGATTGTCCGCGTCTATGCCTATGCAACCGGGTTCGATGTCGCCGGAGGCCTCGTGGATGGCGTTCGGGTTGCGGCGCCCTGGGCCGAGGTACAGCATCTATTCGGAAAGCCGCAGGCGATTGCGCTGCGGGTGCTCCGGAACATGATCGAGCCCATTGGCATTCAGGGCGTCCGACCGGTTGGCCCGGAGGAGCTGCGCTCTTCCTCGGATCAAGACCCCTGGGCCGGCTGGCTGCGCGCCGGAACATCTGGCCGCGCAGCCGCAGCGGCGCACCGCGCCTACCAGCACTGGCGCGCGGACAACGGTGTGATTGCCGCCGCGCTCAAGCCCGAACTACCGGAGTTCTTTGCCTGGCTTGAGTCCATGGAGCCGGATTGACAGCCGGCCGTCGCTTTCGCCTTCGTCTACCTCCCGGGAGGTGACTCTCCGATGACTCCGAGCAGTATCCGCGAACGGCTGACCCGGAGCTTTTCGCCGGAAGAGTACCGGCGGGTCCGGCGGCTGTGGATCAAGCATTCGAAAGCGGAAGACGGCCGGGACATTGAGGGTCTGATCTCCACTCTGACACCAGATTGTGTCTATGAGCTTGTCCCCACGGGTGAAAAATGGCAAGGGCATGAAGGTGCGCGGGCGTTCTACACTGGCCTTCTGGGAGCCTTTCCCGATGTCGTGTTCGACCTCACTGAGATCGTGATCGGGCCACAAGGGGTGATCGAGGTGGCGAATCTCACAGGCACCCACACCGCCGCGTGGGGCGGTCTCGAGCCGACGGGGAAGGAGCTGCGGCTTGAAGTGATCATCTATTTCCCGTGGGATCCGGATCGGGGTCTCTTCAGCGGCGAGCGAATCTGGTTCGACCGCGGCATGCTGCCGGGCGTCGGCTTCTGAGGGCCCGGCGATCGGGCCCCTGGGAGGCGCTTGTTCCGCGACGAAGACCAGGCGCAACACTTTGCGATAAGTTCCGATCTACGGATCGCTACGAGTTTCGGCGGTATCGGATCTGGAGGGATTGCGCCTGGCACAGGCGCCCTGGGCCGGACTGGCTGGAAAAGGCAAGCCGCCGCATGCCCGCTTGCAGGCGACATGCGGCGGCCGAAGTTTCGCAGAAGCGTTGAGCTCAGCGGGTGATGCGGTAGACCACGGTGACGCTGACACTCGCGGTGAGCTCGCCCGAGCTGATGGGTGGCCCCCCACCAACGCCCACCGCCTGCTCCACCACTGCGAAGTTCATGAATGGTCCGGGCACGATGGGGCCGCTGCCCTCGCTGACGAGGACCGGCTCACCGAGCGTCACCCCGATCGCGGCCGCCAGCTGCTCAGCCCGGTCCTGCGCATCGGAAATCGCGTCCTGGCGCGCGCTCTGCTCGAGCTCGCTCAGGTCTTCGATCCCGAAGCTCAGGCCGAAGATGTTGTTGGCGCCGCTGTCGAGTGCGGCTTCGATGACCTGGCTGGTCTGATCGATCTGGCGCACTTTGACCTGGACAGTGCTCTCAACATGGAAGACCCGTTCGCCGGTCGGCTGTCCGGTCTCCGGGCTGAAGCGGTCCTCAGGCCAGACGTTAAAGTTCGTGGTCTGAATGTCCTTGGCTTCAATGCCCATGCCGGTGAGCGCCTCGGTGATATCGGCGATGACCTCGTTGGAGCCGCGCACGGCTTCAGCGATGTCGCTGTCGATCACGTTCACCCCCAGCTGGATGGTGGCAATGTTGGGCTCGCCCGTCGCCGTGCCAAATCCGCTGACCGTGATGGTGTCCACCTGTTCGGCCCCCGACAAACCGCCGGCAGACAGTGCTCCACAACCGGACAGTGCCAGTGCCACCAGGGCAGCGCCGATGAGAAGTGAAATTCGGAAATTCCTGCGCATTTCGGTTCGCTCTCCTGCGGTATCAAACCGCTATCAAAGTGTCGTGCAGCCAACACACGACCCAGCAAGAGGACGCAAAGTTGGCTCGAAAAGTTCCCAGAGTCCCCCTTAAGAATTGAACGGCCCGGCCACGCCGGACCGCATGGTCCCAGGACCCGGGTGGGTCCGTCATGGTTGACTCCGGTCACAATTTCGTCTGCAATATCCATCAAATCCAGCGAATCGTCAAGAGTGAAGATAGATCCTTGATGGGTGGGAGCAAACGCACTACTTCCATGAGGAGGTTGGGATGAAGCAACGGCACGTGATTGACCTGCACAAGGGCCTCACCGGATTGGCCGTATTCGGTCTTATCGCTGTCTATGGGCGCTGGGAGAGCGCAGCTGCCTGGTTGTACCTGTCCCTTCACGGTAGTTATGGTCTTTTGTGGGTGCTGAAGGGCCACATCTTCCCGGATCGCACCTGGGATCATCCATGCAATCTGTGGCAGGCTGTGCTCCTGGTGGGCGGGCTGACCCTCTACCTGGTGGCGCCGTGGCTGCTGATCTCCCGGGACGTGGTCTTGCCGCCGTGGTATGCGGCCGGGTGCGTTGCACTCTATGCGATCGGGATCTTCTTCCATTTCGCATCCGACATGCAGAAACACACGTCGCTCCACTTACGGCCTGAAACGCTCATCACCGATGGATTCTTCCTGCGAGTGCGAAACATCAATTACTTCGGTGAGCTGCTGATCTACCTGAGCTTTGCGCTGCTCGCCTATCATTGGCTGCCGCTCATCATTCTGGCGGCAGCCGTACTCCTGGTCTGGTATCCCTTCATGCTGCGCAAGGATCGCTCGCTGGGGCGCTATCCGGAGTTTGCTGGCTACCGCGAGCGTTCGTGGCTCTTTATTCCATTCCTTCGATAAATGCTGGGATGAAGGTGCCGATGAATCTTTGCTTTGTCATCATCATGGGGGTCTCGGGGTCGGGAAAGACGACTGTCGGGAGCCGGCTGGCCCACGAACTCGGCTGGACGTTCATCGAAGGCGATTCACTCCACCCTCCCGAGAACATTGCCAAAATGTCGCGCGGCGAACCTCTCACGGATTCAGACCGGCGCCCCTGGCTTGACCGACTCCGCGCAGTCATCGACAGGATGATGGCAAGGGAAGAGCCTGCAGTCATGGCCGCGTCGGTCTTGAAACAGGCATACCGAACGCGTCTGGGCGTCGAGCGGGACGCAGTTCAACTGGTCTATTTGAGGGGCAGCCAGGCGGTCGTTCAACGAAGATTGGCGCAGCGCAAAGGTCACTTCATGCCGCCAGCACTGCTCGCCTCCCAGTTCGAGGCGCTCGAGGAACCCTCAAACGCGCTGATCCTCGACATCCGCGAATCCCCCGCCAGTCTCGTCGCCGAGATCCGTCTCCAGCTTGGCCTGTAGGACGCTCATGCGGAACATCACGCGTCGAGCTGCCTGGAATTCGCACTGACCCTCGCGCCTCGGTTTCTGTCCATGGCAGGTATACTAGCTGCGGATATCTCTCTTCGTTTTGACCCTGCCCCGCGGTCCCATCATTGGATAGCCAATGGTGGCCCACGGGCGACGGATGGACAGGAGCAGCGTTGCTCGGCGTTCTTGCGGCGGTTGTAATCGTTGCAGTCCTCATCGGCCTGAATGGCCTCTATGTAGCCGGCGAATTCTCAACAGTTGGAGCTCGTAGGGCAAGGATTCAGCAAGCGGCAGAAGGCGGGAATCGCTTTGCGCGCATGCTGCTTTCCGTGGTCGATGATCCCCGCCGCCTCGATGCCTACATCGCCGCCAGTCAAGTGGGGATCACCCTCTCGAGCATCGCGCTCGGCATTTACGGCCAGCAGCAGATCGCACCCCACCTGACCCCCATTCTGGGTCGCCTGCCGTTGCCACTGGCACAAGGCGAAGGTCACAGCGCGGCAGCAGCAGGCGCCTCCGCGATCGTGGTCCTGCTCTTTCTTACAGGCCTCCAGGTCGTCCTGGGTGAGCTGGTGCCGAAATCGCTCGCCCTCCAATACCCCGAATCGGTCGCCATGGCGACCGCGGTCCCCATGCGCCTCTCCGCCGACGTTGTGTTGCGACCCCTGATCGCTATCCTCAATGGCAGCGGCGAGCTGCTCTTGCGGCTGCTAGGAATTGACCGCTCGGATGGTCATGGTCGAGTCCATTCACCCGAGGAGATCCTGATCCTGGTCCGCGAAAGCTACCACGGGGGATTAATCGATCTTGACGAACGCCAGCTACTTCGGCGAGCGTTTCGAGTTCGCGATACGCTTGCGGAGCATGTCGCCGTGCCCCGGACACAGCTTGTCGGCGCCAATGTGAATCGATCGCTGCAGGAGGTGCTCCTGCTGGCGGCCGAGTCGGCCTACACGCGGATCCTGATCTACGAAGGCAATCTCGATCACATCATCGGGTTCGTGCACCTGCGGGACCTGTTCCGGCTGTATCGCCAGGACGTCCAGGCTGACATCCGTACGATTCTGCGTCCGATCCCCTTTGTGCCAGAATCCCTGCCTGTCCTTGAGGTCTGGAACCGCCTGAACGAGACACACAGTTACCTGGCCGTTGTGTTCGATGAATATGGCGGAACCAGTGGCATGGTGACACGAGAGGACCTTATCGAGGAGTTGTTTGGCGAGGTCCAGGACGAGTTTGATCAGGAGCGCGCCAGAATCGTGCAGGCCGATGACCAGCGGCTGATCGTGCGCGGCGACACCCTCATCAGTGAGCTGAATCAGCTGCTCGGCTTGGCGCTCCCAGACGAGATCACCCACACCGTTGCGGGTCTGCTGCTCTCCGAGCTCGGCCGGTTCCCGCGCAACGGCGAAGAGCTTCGCCTTGGGGACATCCGCTTTCGGGTCGAGTCGACCTCCGGGCGGCGTGTTCAGCAGGTGTCGGTGCTGCTACCGCCGGGGAAGACCCTCCCCGAAGGTGAAGTGGGCGCCTCATGACGATTCTGATTCCGCTGCTCATCATCCTCGTCATGGTCGGCCTGAATGGGGTCTTCGTCGCTGCGGAATTCGCCATCCTCGGAGTCCGA
This sequence comes from Anaerolineales bacterium, assembly GCA_041624375.1. Taxonomy (GTDB): domain Bacteria; phylum Chloroflexota; class Anaerolineae; order Anaerolineales; family E44-bin32; genus JBFJVD01. The sequence goes on along the minus strand of JBFJVD010000004.1, from coordinate 12,752 downwards.
GCGTCGCGCATCGAGCAGCTTGCTCAATCGGGAAGCCGGGCGGCGGTACAGGTGCGTGAGACGATCAGCGACAATCAGAACACAAATCGTTACTTCGCCACGGCGCAGCTTGGAATCACCGTGGCCAGCCTCGGCCTTGGCATGTATGGTGAACCTGTGGTGGCCGGCTTCATCGAAGGGCCGCTTCACGATTGGTTCAATCTGGAGGGCGCCGCCATCCACACGGTGTCCTTCATTCTGTCCCTCTCCTTGATCACCTACTTGCATGTTGTGCTTGGAGAAATGGTGCCGAAGTCGCTGGCGCTTCAGCGCCCCGAGGGGCTGGTCCTTGTCCTTGCCTGGCCGATGGCCCTGCTCGAGCGGCTCTTCGCATGGCCGATCTCCCTCCTGAACGACATCGGCTTCTTGGTTCTGCGCGTCATGGGGGTTCCGGATCCAGACGAGGAGAGCCGGCTGCACACTTCGGAAGAGCTTGAATTGATTGTGGCCGAGAGCTACGCCACTGGGCTGGTGAACCCTCGCGAGCAGGAACTGGTGAAGAACATCTTCGATTTTGGCGAACGCCGAGTCGGCCAGGTGATGACGCCCCGAACCCAGATCGACGCGATATCGCTCGACATTGGTGAGTCTGAACTGCTCGCACGCATCGACGCCTCACCTCGCAACCGGCTTCCCGTCTATGAGGATTCGATCGATAACGTGGTGGGCGTTCTCCACCTGAAGGATTTGGTACGCCAGCAGATCAGCGCCGAACCGTTTGAGATGAAGGCGCTGCTCCGCGAAGTCCCCATCGTGCCGGAAACCCTCAAAGTTGATGAACTGCTGGCCGATTTGCGCAGGCGGCGGCTTCATCTGGCCATCGTGATTGACGAACATGGCGGCACGCTCGGCCTGGTCACGTTGGAAGATCTGGTGGAAGAAGTGGTCGGCGAGGTGCGGGACGAGTTCGACGTCGACGAAGAGCCGCCATTGATGCTGGTCGGCCCCGGTCATCTGGAGGCCGAAGGCACCGTTCTGCTCGAGCAGATCGAGGATTACCTTCCGCTGCCCGCCGCAGCGCACAACGTTCAGACGATCGGCGGGCTGGTGCTGGCAGAAGTTGGCTTGCCCCCTGAGGTCGGCGATGAAGCCAGGTTCGGCGATGTGACGATTCGGGTAGAAGCCGTCGATGGCATGGCGATCCGTCGGGTGTCACTCTTCTTCCCGACTGGTGGTCGGTCAGGCTGAGTCGCAGTTACGACCAGAACGTCTTCGGCCGCGGCTGAAGCTCCCCGTCCAGGTAAATATCCACTTTCTCGTTGTAAAAGCATAGAAGGCCGCGAATCTTCGGATTCTCAGGGATTGGATCCGGATAACTCCAGACAAGGTCCCGGTGAAGCTTGTCGCCCGTCCGAATGGACCAGTAGGAGGCGACGCCCTTGTAGGGGCACTGGGTCTGCAATTCAGAGGGCTCGAGCAGCTCGATCCGCACATCCTCCGCTGGGAGATAGTAACGGGTGGGAAGGCCGGTTTCGAAAAGCAGGAAGGGGCGCCGGCTGTCGGCCAGTGGAATCCCTTCGAGTTCGACCCGGATATGCCTCGAGCTGGGCACGATATCTACCCGTTTGTAGGGGTCGCGCGGGTGAACGAAGATCTCTTCTTCCTCTTCGTACCAGGCGTCCATCTTGTGCCAATTGAATGTGATATGGCCTGCGAGGGCCGAGCTGTGCGGCGGGGGAGAGGGGTGCGTCCAGGCCGCGTTGCCTGCCTGATGGTCGCCGACCTCGATCGACCAGGTATGGGTATCACCCTTGAGCGGGTCGCTTCGGGTGTGCTCACCTTCCTTCAGAAACTGCATTCGAACATCTTCGATCGGGAAGTAGTAGCTGGGTGTCCGGCCACGTTCTCGCACCAGAAGCACGCGCCGGCTGTCGGCGATGAACTCTCCACCGAAGCGGACGCGCACCCAACGCGGGCTCGGTTCAATGGCGATGCCCGCCTCGGGCAGCCCGTGGTCAAGTGCATCCGTGAAATCCACCTTCATCTGCATGCTGCTCCCTTTCGTCCCTCTGGAGTCCCTGATCTCAACGATATCAGAAGCATCCCAGCCGAAAGGAAGCCAAGTTACGCTTCATCCGGAATGCCGCATAGGGTGCGAGGGTGGCCGGCGGGCGGCACCGACACCGAGGTGGATATGCAGCTGACTGTCGAGTGCTTTGCGCTCGTTATACAATCACCGTAAGCCACCTGCGCTGGAGAGGATGGAACTGATGGCTGCCACGCTTGAAGGGTCGTCACGACTCGACCTGCGTCAACGAATAGTGGGGTTGGATCATGAGGTACCGTTGCTCGACGGCCGCATGGTTCGCTATGTCAACCTGGACAACGCGGCAAGCACACCGCCGCTGACCGATGTGATGGAGGCCATCGAACGGTTTCTTCCCTACTACTCCAGCGTGCATCGGGGGACCGGCTTTAAATCCAGGCTGAGCACGGAAGCCTACGATCGGGCGCACGAGATCCTCGCCCGGTTTGTCGGCGCCGATCCGGAAACGCACGCCGTCATCTTTGGCAAGAACACCACAGAGGCGATCAATAAGCTCTCCTACCGTCTCGGACTGGCCGCCGACGACGTTGTGCTCACAACGCAGCTGGAGCATCACTCGAACGACCTCCCCTGGCGGGGCCACGCGCGCACCGTGCATGTGGGCGTGTTGCCGGATGGCCGTCTGGATGAGGCCGACTTCGACAGCAAACTCCAGGCTTACGCAGGGCGGGTCCGGCTTGTCGCCGTCAGTGGCGCTTCAAACGTCACCGGCCATCTTCAACCCATCCGTCGTCTGGCAGCAAAGGCACACCGGGTGGGGGCGATGATTCTGGTGGACGCCGCCCAGCTGGCACCGCACCGGGCCATCGAGATGGGCCCCCTGGCGGATCCCGAACATCTCGACTTTGTCGCACTGTCTGCACATAAGATGTACGCCCCCTTCGGTACCGGCGCGTTGGTCGGCCCGAAGGAAGTCTTCATGGCTTCTGCCCCCGAGTACACCGGCGGCGGGACCGTGGAGGTGGTGACGTTAGACGAGGTTCACTGGGCCGGGATGCCGGATCGGGACGAGGCCGGCAGCCCCAACGTGATCGGCGCTGTGGCGATGGCAGCGGCCGCCAGGGCGCTGATGTCGATCGGCATGCAGGTGATCGCCGAACACGAAGCCGAGCTGCTCGGCTACGCCCTCGATCGCCTGCAGAATGTGCCCGGCATTCAGCTCTATGGATCGACGGGCGCGGCCGATCACTCGGACCGCGTCGGGGTAGTCCCGTTCAACCTGGCGGGCGTCTCTCACTTCCTGGTGGCAGCCATCCTGGGCTTTGAGGGCGGGATCGGCGTCCGTAGCGGCTGCTTCTGCGCGCATCCGTACGTGGTTCACCTGCTGCATCTCGAGGAGACAGAGGCGGTGGATTGGCGTGAACGGGTTCTCGGCGGCGACAAAACCGAGATGCCGGGCATGGTCCGCGCCAGCTTCGGCTGCTACAACAACTTCGAGGATGTGGACCGGTTGGTTGAAATGCTGCAGAGTATCGCGGCCGGCGACTACCGGGGTACGTATGAGGTGGACGTTCCGAGTGGTGAGTATCACCCCCTTGGTTACACCGAAGACCTGACCCCCTATTTTTCGCTGGAATAAGAAATCGATCTACGCGTGCGACATTGCACGCGTAGCGAGACCCAGAAATAGGGCTATTGGAGCAGCGTAGCGAGGGTGTCCTCGGGCACGCCCACCAGTTCGGCGCTGACCTGCCAAAGCCGTCGCGCAAGCTCGGGGTCTCTTGACCTTCGAGAGCAGCGGGTTGGATTGCGGGCCTGGAAGTATTCGCCGCTCACTCCAGCCACCTGTGGGTCGCCGGCCAGGTAGACGATGGTGTCGGCACCGGTTTCGGGTGGGCGGGCGAAAAGCGCATACATCAGGCTGGCTCCTATGCGGACCACCCAGCCGTTGTCTTTGGCCAGATTGGTGGCGACAAAGCCTGGATTCATCGCATTGGCGGTGATCTGGCTTCCTTCAAGCCGGCGTGCAAGCTCGAACGTGAAGAGGAGGTTGGCCAGCTTCGACTGGCTGTACGCTCGCCAAGCGGAATAGCCACGCGCCAGCTGCAGGTTGTTGAAGTCCAGGCTGCCGTTCCAATGGGCGCCCGAGGAGACGCTGACGATCCTTCCGGCCGGTGCCGCCGCCAGCCGATCGATGAGCAGCAGCGTCAGGTGGAAGTAGCTCAAATGATTGAGCGCGAAAGTCCGCTCCAGGCCCTCCTCGGTGGTCTCGCGTCGAAAGTAGAAGCCGCCGGCGTTATTCACCAGCATATCGAGAGCCTCCCAATGCTCGCAGACCTCGCGGGCGATCCGCTCGACATTCGTTCGCAGTGAGAGGTCGGCGGACATGAAACGCGCATGCCCCGGAGCTCCGAGCCGGCGAATCGCTGCCAATGTTCTCTCCCCACGATCCTTGTTCCGGCCGATGAGGATGAGATCGGCCCCGAGCTCCGCCAGGCCCAGCGCGGCATGCAGGCCGATCCCCCCGGTTCCACCGGTGATGAGACAGCGCCGGCCGGCCAGCGGGTGTTGTTGATCTGTCACGAAGAGAGTTCCCTCCGGCTGGTTGGTGAGTGATAGGATGATACCAGCTTGACTGCCTGCTGGAGCTCAAATTTGAAGCGACATTCCTCTCTTGTGCCGCTATCCCATCAACACAGAGACGGCCTGTTTTGTGCCAGGATCCTCAAACGTGTCCCGTCAAGCTTCTCTGACGTCCCGCAGACCCCGGCCGAAAAACTCGCCTACGCCCAACGCGTCTACTCGCGGGAACTGGCGCCGCATTTCGGTGTCGAGGAGCGGATTCTTCAACCCGCGATCCGCGGGCGCGACCCGCGCATCGACGCGCTGCTCGAGCAGATGCTGCAGGAACATCACACGCTGCGGGAGTTGTTCGGCTCTCTCGGTGAGGCGCAGGACCTGGAGGCGGCGCTTGACTCGCTCGGTCATGCGCTCGAGCAGCACATCCGAATGGAGGAACGCGAGCTGTTCGAGCGCGTGCAGGCCGAGCTGACGGAAGCGGAGTTACGAGCGTTGGGCTTGGAGCTGAAAGCGGCACTGGATTCCATATGAATCCCCCACGTATCTTACGGCTTCAGGTGATCCTCAACCCGGCGGCTGGGCAGGATGAGGCTGTCCTGCCTACCTTGAATCGCGTGTTCCGCGAGGCGGACATCGAGTGGGATGTCTCTTTGACCCACGAGCGAGGCGATGCCCGGCGCCTGGCCCGTGAAGCGGTCCAGGCCGGGGCCGAGCTGGTGGCAGCCTATGGCGGGGATGGCACGGTGATGGAGACCGCCTCCGGTCTGGTCGGATCGGATGTGCCGCTCGGGATCCTTCCCGGCGGCACTGCGAACGTCATGGCGATCGAGCTTGGGGTGCCCCGCGAGCTGGAAGCGGCGGCCAGGCTGTTGCTCGCCCCAGATGTCGAGCGGAGAGCGCTGGATGTGGGCCGGGTCGGTGAGGAGCACTTCCTGCTGCGGCTGGGCACAGGATTCGAAGCGGTGGTGATCGAGGGGGCAGAACGCGAGTTGAAGGACAGGATGGGCACGCTTGCCTACATTCTGTCAGCGATCAAGGCTTTGCGCGAGCCGCCGCAGACCACCTATCGGCTTCTGCTGGATGATGAATCGGTCCAGATCGAAGGGATGAGCTGCCTGGTGGCGAACTCGGGCAATCTCGGTCTCCCCGGGCTGGCCCTGCACCCGAAGATTGATGTCAGCGACGGGTTGCTCGATGTGGTCGTGATCCGTCAAGTCGATTTCGACACACTCATATCCCTCGCAGCTTCGGTCGCTGGCGTGGAGAACGTCCCTGAGAGTCTCCCGCATTGGCAGGTTCGGCGGGTGCGCATTGAGAGCGATCCCGTTCAGGATGTGCAGGCGGATGGCGAGATGATTGGTGAAACTCCTATTGAGGTAGAAGTTGTCCCGCAGGCACTGCAGGTCGTCGTTCCGGCAAGGCAGGAGGCGGAATAAATTGGGCATGAACAATGAGGGAGCCAACCCGGGCTCGCAGCTTGCACTCCGTGCCTGGCTCAAGATCTTCGCGGAATGGGTCCGCCGGGGGCGGATTTGGGCCGCGCTGCGCGGCGCTTACAGCTTCGGCTATCGGATCATCCGTGGGGCACCGCCTCGCCAGGACAGTGAGATCCTTCCACAGCTCCATGTCGACGGCCAATACCGCAGCCATGGTTGGCCTCTCCTCGAGGCGCGTGGTGTGACGGCGGTCGTGAGCCTGCGGGCGGAATTTGATAATGCCTCGGCAGGCCTCGCACCCGATCGCTATCTTCACCTCCCGACGATCGACAACACCCCGCCTAGCCTCGAGCATCTGCGAGAGGGTGTGGACTTCATCATGGAGGAAATTAACCGCGGCGGGACGGTGTACATCCACTGCGCCGCAGGCGTCGGCCGGGCGCCGACCCTGGCCGCCGCCTATCTTGTGGCCCGCGGCATGTCACCGCCGAGCGCCTGGGAGAAGATTCGCGAGGCTCGCCCCTTCATTCAGCCGACCCGGGGGCAAAAAGCTCAGATTGATCGCTTTGCAGCTCGGCTGAGCCGCAATCCGGAGCCCTTCCCGCCAGAGGTCGATGGATGACGAATCACTTCGTACTTGTGGCCGGCAACATCGCCACGGGTAAGACAAGCCTGACGGAGCAGCTCGGCAGACATCTCGGCTGGCTCACAGCCTTTGAATCCGTGATCGATAATCCCTACCTGGCGGACTTCTATGCGGATATGGGCAGCTGGGCCTTCCACCTTCAGGTGTTCTTCCTCGGACATCGCGCGGAGCAGCATCTCAGCCTGGCGCGTGCCGATCGCTCGGCGATCATCGATCGCTCCATTTATGAGGATGCGGAGATCTTCGCTCGCGCCGCCGTCCAGCTCAAGACGCTCTCGGAGCGCGACTTCGAGACCTATCGGCGGCTGTTTGATCTGGTTGTTGCAGGCCTGCCGGCGCCGGACCTTCTCATTCACCTGCGCGCGCCGGTGCCGGTCCTGCTCGAGCGGATTCAGGCGCGCGGCCGGGATATGGAGTCGGGGATCAGCGCCGAGTACCTTGGCCTGCTCGAGTCGCTGTACAACGTCTGGCTGGCTTCGTTCGACCTTTGCCCGGTGCTCACAATCCGAACCGACGACCTCGACTTCGTTCACAAGCCAAAGCATCTGGAGCGAGTCGTGCAGCGGATTCAGGATCGCCTGGTCGGCAAAGAGGAAATGGATTTTCCGCTTGACTGATCCCGCTAAAGTCCTCCTACGCCTGTTTACACGGTTTTTACATCGGGACGATGCAGGTTTTGCCCGTTCCTCCCAGAATGCACACAATCCAACGCATGAAAGGAGGACATCCATGATGTCTCACATGTGGACCAAAGCCGCCGCCCTCGTTCTGGCACTCAGCCTGTCGGTCACCGGTGTGGCCTACGCCCAAGACGACGCGCCCGAGCGGCACAAGAATCGACTTGCAGGCCAGGTCACCTCGGTCGATGTCGCCAGCGGCACCTTCGGCATGGAAACGCTGAAGGGTGAAGAGATTCGCATCCAGACCGATGAGAACACGGAATGGCACAGCCGGGAGGGCAGCGTCGAGGGAATCGAAGATCTTGAGCCGGGAATGCCGGTCTTTGTCCTTGCCAGGGAAACGGATGACGGCGGCCTGCTTGCCAGTCATGTCGGCGTCGGCAAACCGGGCAAGCACGCGCGCCTGATCCGCTTCGCCGGCGAAGTAACTGCCGTCAGCCTCGACAGCAGCACGTTTACCTTGCTGAACAAAGATGGTGAAGAGGGCACCTTCCTGGTGAATGAGGAAACGCGCTTCCGCAGCCGCGGCGGGGAGATCAACGAGCTGGCGGATCTCGAACCCGGCATGCTCGCCGGCGTTCTCGCCAAGCCTCAAGACGAAGGCCTGCCTCTGGCCCTCGTCGTGGCGGTCGGAGATCCGGAGGATCGACCCGATCGTCCGCGCCCGGAGGTGCGTTTCATCGGCGAGATCATCGGGCTTGGGGACGGAAGCTTCACCGCGGAGACCCGTGAGGGCGAACAGGTGACGGTGCTGGTGGATGAGAACACCCGCTACATGTCCCGCAACGGCGAAGTGAACGGGTTTGAGGACCTGGAAGTCGGGATGAAGGTCGCCGTAGGTGCGATGCGCACAGATGAGGGTCTGCTGGCCAAGGTGGTCGCTGCAGGCAAGCCGCATCACGATCGGCCGCCGCGCGATCGAGATGGCGCACCCGATCGTGTCCCCGATCGTGGGCCGAAGCCCAACGATCGTGAAGACGGCGCCTCTGATACGGATTCGTAGACGATGTGTGGGTAAGAAGGATCACGGGGCGAACCCTTCGGTTCGCCCCGTATCGTTTAAAGGCCTAATCGCTCCCGGTGCACTTGAATGCGGCGCAGTGCAGCCTTAATGCGGGCTCGGTTTTCTGGGAGTTGATGCCAGCGGGAGGCGCCCGAAGGGTGAGGCAGTGGAATCACTACGCGACCCTCGATTTCCATTTCTGTGCCAATGATCTTTGTCAGCGGCCGGCTGCGGGGATAAAACAGGTTGATGGCAAGCCGGCCGACAGGGAGAACCAGTTCGGGCTTCACAAGGGCGAGCTCCGCCTCAAGGTAGGGGCGGCAGAGATCCTGCTCAGCTGTGGACGGCACCCGATCTCCGCCGCCGCTCGAGGCTTTGCCGGGAAAGCACTTCGTCACCGCCGTCATGTACTGGGAACGCCGGAAGGCCTGCTCTTCGAACCCCGCCTGTGCTAGCCACTGGAAGAGGCGTGTACCGCTGCCCGCATTGAAGGGTCTGCCGGCCTCGACTTCGGTGACGCCGGGAGCCTGCCCGATGAGCATGACGCGGGCGCTGGCGCGCCCACGGAAGATGGCCCCGGGGGTGATCCGATGGCCGGCCTCCAGGCAGCGGCGGCAGGCCCGCATGTCGGCTTGAAGTATTTGTAGGGCCGCCTCCGGCGAAGTCAAAGGCTCAGGCCTTGGCGGTGGTGCGACTCCAGGCCTTCTTGATCACCTGGGCGTCGAGATCCATGTCTTCTGGGCTTTCGCAAAGGATTCGGCCGCCGCACCCATGATCGGCAAGCGCCTGGAGCAGCGCCTGCAGATCGAGATCGGCGTCCGCCAGCATCAGATGATTTCGCTCGCCTTTCTCGCCGTATTCAATTCCCGAGAGATGACAGTGCAGTCGGCCGAGCGATTCACCGCCGAGCGCCTCACGATAGGCGCCCAGAAATTCCGACCATTCGTCATAGGTGTTCACAGACCCATCGCCCGGCCGTGCATGCAAATGAGCGAAGTCCAGGCAGGGCTCAACGCCGTCGATTTCCCGGCTCATCAAGAGGGTGTCGGCCAGCGAACCGAGCAGCGCACCCTTGCCCATCGTTTCCGGCCGCAGCACAACAAGGTTCTCTTCCGCCCGCAGCTCCTCGACGCAGCTACGCAGGCGCGGGATGGCCAGCTCCAGCACCTCTTCGGGGGGATTGCTGAAGTAGGACCCGGGGTGGAAGACGATGTCGGTCGCGCCTGCCAGAGATCCTGCACGTGCCGCGTCCATCAGGCGCTTTCGGCTCTTCGGCCACTCCTCCTGATCGGCGTTGAGATTGATGTAGTAGGGCGCATGGACACTCAAGCGGACTCCCCGCTCTTCCGCTCTTGTCTTGATCTCACGGCAGGTCTTTTCGGAAACACGGACAGAGCGTACCCAGGCAATCTCGAAGGCCATCAGCTCCTGTACGGCGAGGTGGTCGATGGCGCCAAGCGTGCCTCCCGGTTTGGCCGGCGTGGAGCGCGGCGATCCGACCGTACCGAAGATGAAGCCGGTCTCTGGCAAGCCAACCTCCTTCTGTGACTCATGATGGGCCGACGCGCGGCAATCCGGATTTCATGGTAACCGAGAGAAGGGAAGGCGAGGTCTAGGCGGAGGGGCGTTCGTCGGCTTCGATCAGCATCCGGCGCAGCACTTTGCCGACAAAGGACTTCGGAAGCTGATCAACGAACTCGATCCTCCAGGGGACGGCCGCCTGCTCCAATCGCCGGCGGCAGAGCTCGATCAGCTCCTCTTCGCTGGCGAGCTGGCCCTTTTTCAGGACTACATAAGCCTTCACCCGCTGGAACGGCCAGCGGGGCCGCTGGACGCCGATGACGGCCGCTTCATGCACCTTTGGGTGCTCATAGAGCACCTCTTCGACGTCTCGTGGATAGACCTGGTATTCCCCTGCAAGAATCATCTCCTTCTTGCGGGCGACAATCTGGAAGTAACCGTCATCGTCGCTGCTGGCTAGGTCTCCCGTACGGAGCCAGCCATCGTCCTGCAGCACCTCATGGGTTCCCTCGGGGTCGTTCCAGTAGCCCATCATCACCTGCGGGCCGCGGACCTGAAGTTCCCCGATCTGGCCGGGGCGAGCGGGTTTGCCGCTGCCGAGATCAATGATCCGGGCCTCCGTGCTGGGGAAGGGGAGACCGATCGAGCCAACCTTCCTCAGCCCGTTGAAGGGGTTGGCATGGGTGACTGGACCGGCTTCGGTCAATCCGTAGCCTTCCACCAACCGGCCACGCGTGAGCTTCTCAAAGGCTTCCTGAACCTCGATGGGCAGCGGCGCCGCGCCCGAAATGCAGGCCCGGATCGACTCAACGCCGTACTTGCGCACACCGGGAAAATCGTTGATCGCCGTGTACATGGTCGGTACGCCCGGGAAGAGGGTCGGCCGGTGACGACGGATGGCCGCCAGCACTTGCCTGGTGACGAACGTTGGCAGCAGGACCATCGCTCCCGCCATCACGATCGGGACGCTCAATGCGGCCATCAGCCCGTAGATGTGAGAGAAAGGCAGCACCGAGAGCACCACTTCGCGGCCTTCACGTACATCCGGGATCCAATGCCGGGTCTGCAGGGTATTGGCGACGAGATTGCGGTGGCTGAGCATAACGCCCTTTGGTACGTCGGTGGTGCCGCTGGTGAATTGGAGAAGGGCGACCGAAGCCGGGTCGACATCGACCTCCGGCGGGCTCGGCTTCTGATGGTAGATGAACTTGCCAAACGTCAGGCAGTTCGCCGGGAGCGATCGCGGCAAGAGGTGTCCCTCGCGCCGTGCGCGGGTCAGCTGGAACCAGATCCCCTTGCCCCAGGGGAGGTAATCCCAAACCGAGCTGAAGATCACATGCTGAAGGGTTGTCTCCGTGAGAGCCCGCAACGCGAGCTGATGTTGGCTGGAGAGGGTGACCAGCACCGTCGCGCCGGAGTCTTCGATCTGGCGCAGCAGCTCCTCCGGCTCGGAGATAGGGGAGGCGAAGGTCACCGTAGCGCCCGCTCGCAGCGTACCGTAGAAGCTCACGACCGTCTGCGGTAGGTTGGGGAGCAAGATCATCACCCGGTCGCCGGGCTGCAACCTAAGATGGAGCAGGCCGCGGGCGAACCGGTTCACCTCCCGGTCGAGGCGGCGGTACGTCATCTTCAGGCCTTCGAAGTGGATCGCCGGGCGGAAGGGGAAGCGGCGCGCGGCCGAATACAGAAGCTCATCCAGCGGGATGTCCGGGACGCCGATCGTCAGCGGGATGCCGGCGTCGTAGTGCGGGAGCCAGGGGCGGTCCTTGAGCAGCACGGATCTTGCTGGGGTGTCGCGCCATGAGCGCGGGCCGTCGACGAATCGCTCGATGGCCCGATTCACCGCCTCCCGTCGCTCGAGCATCACCATGTGGCCCGACGCACCGACGTCCAGATCCTCGGATTTGGGGATAGCGTGCGCCACCTTTTCGAAGTATTGGCGGGCAAAGACACGGTCCCGATGGCCGCGGATGACCAGGGTGGGCAGCCCCAACTGGCCAAACCGATCCCAGCCGTTCCACTGATCCAGGGTCGAGCGGCGCATTCGCTTGAGCACGTACGGGGGAGCGCCGACCGAGCGGCGCACGAAGGGGTAGATCAAATTCAGGACCGCAGTTGGCAGGCTGAGGAGCAGGCTCAGGCGTCTGGCGAGCGGGTACTCCCCCGCAGCGGCAATGAGGACCAGCCGCTCAACGTTGTCTGGGTGGGCAAGTGCATACTCGACGCCGATCGCGCCGCCGAACGAATGGCCCACCAGGACAAACGGGGCCTGCAGGCGCAGACTTTCAGCAAGCGCATGGAGGTCGCCCACCAGATCGGTGATCTGGTACCCGTCGGCGGGGCGAGCAGAGTGCCCATGGCCGATCAGGTCGACGGCGACGACGCGATCCTGGTCGGAGAAGTGAGTGAGCTGGTGGATCCACTGGCGCGCGTTGCCGCCGTAGCCGTGGACGAAGACCAGCGTACGTCGGGGGTTTTCGGGTGCGATATCGATGACGGAAAGCGTGCGCGCTGCCGGCCCGGCCAAAGCGACCTGCCGGCGGTAGAGCTCGATATCGACCTGCATGCAGAGACTCCGGCTGTGGCTCGGCCTACAAGGTTGTGGGTATTACTCGTTGCGCTTGAGAGAGCCTGTCTTCGGAACCGCCTCGCGCGGGAGTGAGAAATAGAAGGTGGCGCCTTCGCCCTCGGTGCTCTTCACCCAGATCCGGCCGCCGTGCTGCTCAATGACGGTCTTGGCCAGCGCCAAACCCAGCCCGGTCCCCTCAATTGGGTTGTTCGGATCCTGGACGGTGACTCGGCCGCGGAAGAGATGCTCGAAGACCCGCGGCATTTCATCTTCCGGGATGCCCGGGCCATT
>JBFJVD010000003.1:0-44561 GCA_041624375.1 Anaerolineales bacterium | reverse complement strand
AGCGCCATCCGGCGGGCGCTCTCCACCGTCTGCTCTGCCACGCGCCGCGCCAGCTGGCGCAGCTGTGTCTCGCGGCGAGCGCGATAGCCCTCGATGTCAATAACCACCGCCACCGGTTTCTTGAGTTCCTTGCCAACGATCAAACGGGTGATGTACTGGAGCGCGTTGAGGGTTTCGCCCCGGCGGCCGATCAGAATGCTGAGATCGTCTCCGGTGATGTCCACCAGGAGCGGCCGGATCTTTCCTGGCGCGTCTGCTTCGCCAAATCGGGCCTCCAGATGCGCCTCGATTCCCATCCGCTGAATCAGATCGGTGATCGTTTCTCGCGTGATTCGCAGCGTCTCTTCATCATCCGCCGATGCGCTGTCCGGTCTGTCCATGGCTGTGGGGACGGCTTCGGGGGAGGGGGGAGCCGGCGCAGGGGCATCGACCGCCTCGGCTTCCTCGCTGGCGACGGTCAGGCGCACGCGCGCCTGCCGCGCACCCAAGCCCAAAACTCCGCGGCTGCCCTCGTCCAGCACCTCGATGTTCAGGGCGTCTCGCGGAACGCCCAATTCATCCATCCCCTGGCGAATCGCTTCTTCGACTGTGGGGGCGATGATTTCCAGGCTTGCCTTGTACTCTTCCATCAGGTCCTCATGGCGGATCAGGCCTTGGCGCTGGCGGCACCGCCGCCTGGAATCAGCTTACGCCAATCCACCTTGCCAAATGCGGCGTACTGGACGATGCCAAGCACGTTCGAAATGACGAAGTAGAGCGCCAGGCCGGCCGCAAACGTGTAGGCAAAATAGCCGAGCAGCAGCGGCATATAGAGCCCCATCATGCGGGCCATCTGCGCGCCTTGGCCTTCTGCGGTTGGGGTGGCGGCGGTCGTCACCTTCGTCTGGAGCCAGGTGGTGATGACCACCAGGATGGTCAGGATCGGGATGCCAAAGGCGATGCCGGGGATGAAGAGCCGCTCCGGCTGTCCGAGGTCCATCCACAGGAACTGGCTGTTCAGCGGGATCAATCCGTTGGGGATGAAGCTGTAGATATGCCCGGAAAGCTCAAAGAGCTGGAGCGGAGCATCGCCGAGCGTGCGGATGATCGCCTGATACAGGCCGATGATGATCGGGAACTGAATGAGCAATGGGAGACAGCCGGAAAGCGGGTTGACGCCCATTTCGCGGTACAGTTTCATCATCTCTTCCTGCTGCTTCCCCCGGTCGTCTTTGTACTTCTTCTGAATCTTCTTCCACTGGTCCGACTGCTGCATCTCCTGCATCTTCTGCGTGCTGGTCTGCTGTTGATAGGTGAGCGGGAACGTGATCACCCGGATCAGGGCGGTAAACACAATGATCGCCAGGCCGAAGTTCTCACCCAGTGCGCCATAGATGAACAGGAGAGAGTTAATCATGGGATCAAGAATGAGCGTGTTCCACATCGGTAGGCCTTACTCCTCACTCACACGAAACGTCCAGCGGATAGCGCCGGAGCTTACGTCGAACGCAGTCAGCAAATCCTCGAGCGAGTCCGATGCGACGAGCAGTGTTCCCTCGTGAATCACCGGGTCGCTCAAAAGCCGACCTTGAATCTCCTGCTGCCAGGTTGGGGCGCCGCTGGCTACGTTCCGAGCGAGCACCTCACCTGTATCGGTGATGAAGATCACCACGCCATCGGCAACCACCGGCGTCGCCGCCACCTGACCGGCGATCTGGTCCTCCCAGATCACGTTGCCGGTGGCGACATCAACGGCAAATATCTTCCCGGTCACATCGCCGAAGTAGGCGCTGCCGTCGGCAACGGTCGGGTTGCCCCAAACCCAACCCTCCGTATTCAGGCGCCAGACGATCTCACCGTTCTGGGCATCGATCGCCAGGAGTTCGTCGTTGAACGTCCCGGTGAGCAGCAGCCCATCCGCCAGGCTGGGTGAATCCACGACGGCGCCGCCCAGATCCTGGCGCCAGCGCTCGTCGCCGCTCTCGAGATCGAGGGCGTAGAGATTATGGCCCAGCGAGGCCTGATACACCGTCCCCTCATGGATGACCGGGCCCGCCCACAGCGGCCAATCGGTCGTGAAGTCCCACACGAAGGAGCCGGCGGCAAGGTTGGCGGCGTAGAGCGTTCGGTCGGCGGATGGCAGCAGCACGAGTCCGTTGCCGACGGCTGGAGCGCCGACGATCTTGCCGCCCGGGCGGTCGAAACGCCAAATCTCCGCGCCGCTATCGGCGTTCAGCGCAACAGCGAAGTTGGAATAGCTGCCGACGATGAGCAGACCATTGTCTGTGGTGGCGGGAGGCGCATAGAAAGTCGGGTTGCCTTCTTCTTCGATGGGGAAGCGCCACAGCTCGCGTCCGGTACTCGTGTCGACGGCATAGACCCGCTGATTGAACGCAATGAAAGCCACGCCATTAGAAACGCTGAGTCCGGGCCAGCTCGTGGCGGCAAGCGCGCTGCCGGTGCAAGCGGAAAGCAACAACAGAAGCAGGAACGACCCGAGGATCAGGGCTAGTTTGCTGCTCTTGATGGAAAGAGGCGACATGGAACTCCTATGGAACCGGATCGTACCCGCCCGGATGCAGCGGTTGGCAGCGGAGGACGCGCCAGACGCTGAGGTAGCCGCCCTTAATCAGGCCATACTTCGCGATCGCCTGATAACCATAGTGCGAACAGGTGGGGTAGAAGCGGCAGGTTCCGGCGGGCAGCGCCCGGGAAATTGTTAATTGGTAGAGCCGGATGAGCGCCAGCAAGGGGAGCCGACCCAGGTTCGCCCAGGTGAGCGGGATATCCCTGAGTGCAGGTTCTTCTTCATGCCGATGTTCATGCAAACTCGTCTTCATGACACGGTTGTTCACTTGAGCAGCTGGGCGCGTCGAAGCAGTTCAGCGATCGCTTCACGCAATTCCGCGACCTCCGCCCCCAACAACATAGGACGCGCGATGACGACGACATCCCAACCTGGCTGGATCTCAGCGAGAAGGCTGCGCAGGGTTTCCCGCAGGCGCCGCTTGGCACGATTGCGCCGCACGGCTCCCACGATCCCACGTGCGGTGGCCACGCCGAAGCGGCTTGGCTCGCCTTCCCTCCGGCTGGTGATAAGAATAGCGAGCGGGTGGGCATAGGACTTGCCTGTACGCCGCACCCGCTTGAAGTCCGTCGAGCTGGTGAGCCTTTGCTTACGTTCCATCCATGCGATCGCTCACCGCAGTCGCCGGGCGCCAGGCCCACCGGCCCGCGCCGACCGCATCGACTAGCTCTTCCAGTTGACCTTCTTGACGTGCCTGTTCATCTTCGGCGCCAGGCGCTTTCGTCCCTTGGCGCGGCGCGCCTTGATCACCCTGCGTCCGGCTCTGGATTTCATTCGGGAGCGAAAGCCGTGGACGCGGGCACGACGCCGCTTCTTCGGCTGATACGTTCGCTTGGGCATTGCGCGACACCGATCCTTCCAACAGGTGGATTGTTCAATTCTGAACGCGTCGGCTGATTATACCGTATCGAGTATGGCTGGTCAATTGAAGCCCTCTTTCCGGCCGCGCGGCTGGGATTTGTTGCTCCGGCGCGCGCCGTACGCTATACTCGGACCCATGGCGCGGGTCATCGCGGTGGCCAATCAAAAGGGCGGGGTCGGCAAGACGACCACCGTGGCAAACCTCGGTGCTGCCTTGGCCGAGCGGGGCCTGCGGGTCCTGCTGGTCGATGTGGACCCACAAGCCGCGCTCACCGCCGGCTTCGGGTTTGATCCCTACAAGCTCAATGCCACCACCTACTCGCTCCTGATGCAGGAGGGCAGCGAGCTGCGGCGGCTGGTGCAGCCGCTTGAAGAGAACCTTTGGCTTGCCCCGGCTAGCGTCGATCTGGCTGCCGCAGAATATTCCATGGCCCGCTTCAGGGATCGTACGAAGCGGCTGCGGCTGGGACTCGCCAATGGCCGTGATCGCATGGACTACGTGCTGATCGACACGCCGCCCAGCCTGGGACTCCTGACCGTCAATGCGCTGACGGCCGCCGATGAACTGCTGATCCCGGTTGAATGCCAGTACCTGGCGATGCGCGGCGTGCGCGCCCTGCTGGAAACGGTTTGGCTGGTGCGCGACCGGCTCCACCCAGGATTGAAGCTGCTGGGTTTGCTGGCGACGGTCTACCGACCGGACTCCCCGCATAGTCGTGAAGTGGTCCGCGAGCTGCGGGCGGTCTTCGTGGACCGGGTGTTTCAAACGGTCATTGAGGTCGATGAAGCCCTGGCCATGGCGCCTGCAGCCCGTAAAACCGTGTTGAGTTTCCGCCCCAACAGCATGGCCGCTATGGCATATCGTCGGCTGGCGGAGGAGGTGTACGATGCCCGACCGGAGTGAGGGATCCGTCCTTGGGAGTGGCCCAGAAGAAATGCTGCCTGAGCGCGGAGATCCCTTCGCCTTTGAGGAGCAACCGCCGCGGGACCTGACCCCGGAAGAGCTCGCCGAATTGTATCCGTCGGGGTCCGAGCGCAGTCGCGAAGCCGAGGGAGCGGAGGTTCAACCCCCGGCGGGCGGCCGGGAGGATCGCGGCATGAGCGCGGTGGGACCCCAGATGCCGGATGACCTGTTTGGCGAGGCGGAGTCCGCCGCCGAGGTGGCCGAGCCTTCCTTGCCGGACATGCCGGTACCCACCTTCGAGCCTGAGCCGCCTCGGGAAGCGAGCCGGTTTTCCACAGCGGCGGCCCTCCCCAGTCCGAGTGTTCAGCCGCCGGCCTCGCCCGCTCCGCCAGAGCTGGATTCGGAAGAAGCCCTGGTAAATCTCTTCGTATCAGATGATCAGCTGCGCGACTTGTGGGCGTGGGCGGACACACTGCGCGGCCGCGTGTACCAGGAGATCGACAACCTCAACCTCGCCCGCCGGCTGCTGGACCAGATTGAGCAATCACGCAACCAGCTCATGGCCAGCCGGGACAACTTTGAGGAGGCGGAACGCATTCTGGGAGAGGTTGAGTTTCGAATTCATCACGCTGGACGCGTACGAGAATGGTCACGGTCGATCGGCACGCGTCTGCTGCTCTATGAGCTCGTCTGGGCCCTGGCCATCGTGGTTGGGATGCTGTACCTGCCGAGCGGCGTGACCCGCTTCGTCCAGCAGAATCTGCCGAACCTCTCCGAACAGACCGCCCTCGACACGAACACCGCGGTGTTCACGCTGCTTTGGGGCGGTTTGGGCGGCGTGGTCGGGGCGCTGGTCGCCCTCCGGACGCACGTGGCTCGAGATCAGGACTTCGACCGGCAGTGGTCCATCTGGTATGTCACCAACCCGATGATGGGTGTGGTCATGGGGGCGTTCGTGTTCCTCATCGTGCGCGCCGGCCTCTTCGCCTTGCTTCCCAACTCCGAGACTCAGATCCAATCGATCTGGCTTGTCTACGCGTTCGCCTGGCTGGCCGGATTCCAGCAGAATGTTGCTTTCGACTTGGTGGAGCGGGTGGTCAAGGTCTTCGCGCTCAGCCGAGACTCCGAGCGGGACGACCCCGATAGAGGAGGCTAAGCAGCCCAGCATTCGACCATGAGGCCGGGCCCCCAGGGCCCGGCCTCATGCTTTCACCCACCTGCCGGTTGGACGGAACAGACCTGCCGGAATCAGTGCTCGATGCGCTGGATCTGAGCCCCCAGCTGGCGCAGCTTCTCGTCGATGCGCTCGTAGCCGCGCTCGATCTGGCCGATGTTCCGAATCTGGGAGCTGCCAGCCGCTGCCAGCGCGGCCAGCACCAGCGCCAGCCCCGCGCGAATATCCGGGCTCTCGTGCCGCTCACCGATCAGCTGGCTCGGGCCCTCGACGATGCAGCGGTGTGGATCGCACAGAATCACACGGGCGCCCATGGAGGCCAGCTTGTCGATGAAGAACATGCGGCCCTCATACATCCAATCGTGGAAGAGGATCGTTCCTTCGCACTGGGTGGCGATGACGATAGCGATGCTCATCAGGTCGGTGGGGAAGGCTGGCCAGGGCATCACGCTGATTTCGGGAATCGCTCCACCGTAATCGGGAACCACGCGCATTTCCTGTTCGGCAGGCACGATCAGGTCGCCGCCGTCCACGTCCCAACGCACGCCAAGGCGACCGAGGACCAGGCGGGTCATCTCCAGATGCTCCGGGCCGGCGTCCCGGATGCGAATCTCCCCGCCGGTAACTGCTGCCGCGCCGATGAAGCTCACGACTTCCAGATAGTCCGGTCCGATGGTGAACTCGCCTCCGTGGAGCCCTGCGACACCGGTGATATGAAGCGTATTCGAGCCGATGTTCTCAATCCGGGCTCCCAACTGATTCAGGAAGTGGCACAGCTCCTGAACATGAGGCTCCGAGGCGGCGTTGCGGATGATGCTCTCCCCCTGCGCAGTGACAGCCGCCGTGATGGCGTTTTCGGTTGCGGTCACGCTGGCCTCGTCCAGGAGGACGGTGGCCCCGCGCAGACCGTTCGGGGCCCGCAGCCGCGTGATGCGCCCCTCGCGGTGAACTTCCGCGCCGAAAGATTCCAGCGCCAGCAAATGTGTGTCGATCCGCCGCCGACCGATCACGTCACCGCCGGGCGGTGGCAGGTCGATTCCGCCTAGCCGGCCGAGCATGGGGCCGGCCAGCAGCACGGAAGCCCGCATCTGCCGGCAACGGTCTGGGTCCAGCATCGAGATTCCCACGTTGCCGGCGGTCAGACGCCAGGTATGTTCGTCCAATGTTTCGACGTTCACTCCCTGGCTTTCGAGCAAGACACGCATGCTGTGGACGTCTCGAATGTTCGGGAGATTCTTCAGGATCACCGGCTCGTCGGTGAGCAAGCAGGCCGTCAGCAGCGGAAGTGCGGCATTCTTGTTGCCTGACGGCGTTACCTCACCTCGCAGCGGGTGCCCGCCTTCGATTTGGAAGCTCTGCATGGCTATCCTTCGCTGTGGAGGCTGACTTCGGTGCCCAGCCCGGCCTCGAAGACTGCGGCGGCGCTGCCCCGATTAACAGCTATCTCAAGCAGTCGCTCGCTCCCGATATAGGCCAATGCTTCTCCCATCTCGGCGTCGCCGAAGGTTGCATGCACTGGCAGTGGGTCGCCGCCGGCCAGGCGGACCCATTGGCTCGTATAAGGTTGGCGCATTGCCGTCGGGCCGGGGATCCAGGATTCCAGGGCGAGTTGGCTGCCGTCGTCGTACAAATATCCGATGCTTGTGATCAGATTGCCGAAGCGATCGACATGAATGACCTCGCCGCGGATGGAGCCGGCGGATACGATCTGCAGCTGAGGCGGGGGAAAGGTGATCAGGTCGTCGGCTGTCGGACCGAGCGCACGCAGCGGGACGCCGGCGGCAAGGTGAGCTCCAGCGGGGCTGAAGACATCACGGCCATGAAAGGTCGTGCTGACGTCCTCCAGGCGATAAGCTGGCTCGACGAGCTCTACGACCTCCCGAGCTGGCTCTTGCAGCAACAGGTAGCTGAGAACCCCATTGTCCGGGAAGACGAAGAACCAATCTCGCCAGGCAGCGGCCACCGGCCTGCGGCGCGTGCCCACGCCCGGGTCAACCACGATCACGAAAACGGATCCTGGGGGGAAGTAGCGGTGGGACTGCCAGAGCTGGAACGCGCCGTGCCGGATGTCACCAGGCGGGACGCTATGGCTGATGTTGATGAGCGGTGCGCCCGGGGCGATGCCGCTGGCGACGGCCTGCATGACACCGACGTAGGTGTCATCAAGCCCAAAATCAGTCAGGAATGCGATCGGTGGATGCATGGGTCTCCCTTCGGCGAGGCGATTCTAGCGGAGGGGTGGAGGAGGGTCAATGTCCGATATGGCACCCTGAAGCTCGGGCGTAAAATCGAACATGCGTTCCGAGGATAGGGCACGCGAGAGTGCTCCGTGGTAGAATGAAGTTTCGTGAGGGAATCCTACGAACGGTCGCATTCTCCGCCGATTGGCGTGTTGGGCGCGCTGATGGTCGGCTTCGATCGCATGGCAGCACGCCCGGTTCTGCTCCTGCCTCCGCTCGTCCTCGATTTGTTTCTATGGCTGGGACCGCACCTGAGAGTTACTGCGATTCTCAAAGATGCCGCAGGGCAGCTGTCCATCCCGGCGGGGACGGATCCGGTCCTCGTTGAGCAATTCCAGGCACTCCAGCAGGCCCTGATTTTGCTCGGGGAACGCCTTAACTTGTTCTCATCGCTGAGCACGCTGCCAGCAGGGATTCCGAGCTTGATGTCGGGGCGCATGCCGATGGAAGCGCCATGGGCTGCCTTCGCTGGGCTCGAGGTGAGCAGTCCAACTGCGGCATTGCTGCTGTGGTTGATCCTGAGTGTGGGCGGGCTGGGTTTCGGTGCGATCTATCATCGGGAGCTGGCACGACAAGTTGCGCCAAGCCAGGCGCTGGCTTCGGGATGGGGCGCATGGTGGCGGCTCATACTGCTTGCCATCGTGCTCTATCTCGGCGCTGCAACGCTGGTGATCGTTGCGCTTGTTGTCGCTTCGCTGGCCTCACTGCTGATTCCCATCATCGGCATGGCTTTGCTCTTCGTGGGCTTCAGCATTTTGGTATGGTTGGCGATCTACTTGGCCTTCACGCCGCACGCCATCATCCGCTATCGGCTGGGCGTGCTGCGGGCGATGGTCGACAGCGCGCTGGTCGTGCGCTGGAACACGCTGAGCACGGTTGGCTTCCTGCTGCTCGCCTTCGGAATCAGCTGGTTGACCAATCAGGTTTGGCTGCTGCCCCGGGAGGATTCCTGGCTGGCCCTCCTGGCACTGCTCGGCCATGCATTTGTGAGCGGGATGCTGTTGACGGGAAGTTACGCCTTCTATCAGAGTCGTCGGGAGTGGCTCCTTCGCTTGCGGAAGGCGTCTCTGGGGATGCCGGACGCCATCGCCGACGATCTCGATACAGACGGTTGAAGGAGATAAATCTTTGGCAAAGAAGACTCAGGAACGTGCTCGCAAGGTGAGCAGCTACGGTGCGAAGGACATCCAGGTCCTTGAAGGACTGGAGGCCGTTCGCCGCCGACCGGGCATGTATGTCGGTGGAACCGACATTAAGGCCCTGCACCATATGGTCTATGAGGTCGTCGACAACTCCATCGACGAGGCGCTCGCCGGTGCCGCGGATCGGATCGATGTCACCATCCACCCGAACAGCAGCGTCACCGTCGAGGACAACGGACGCGGCATTCCGGTCGATCTCCATCCGGAAGAGAAGAGACCGGCGCTGGAGATCGTGATGACGGTGCTGCATGCCGGCGGCAAGTTCGGCGGCGAGGGCTACAAGGTCTCAGGGGGACTGCACGGCGTGGGTGTTTCCGCTGTGAATGCGCTCTCCGCCTGGTGTGAAGTCGAGGTGCTGCGCGACGGAAAGCTCCATTTCCAGCGCTACGAGCGCGGTATCCCCCTGGAGCCCGTGAAGGCGAAAGGGAAAGCGCCCAAGGGCGCTACCGGCACCAAAACGACCTTTTTATATGATAAGGAGATCTTCCAGGGCGAGTTCGACTACCGCTTTGAAACGCTGGTTCAGCGATTCCGGGAGATGGCGTTTGTCACCCGTGGGGTGACCATCCACCTGCTCGACGAGCGCGACGGCCGGGAGATGAACTTCTATTTCGAGGGTGGGATCACCTCCTTCGTCCGCTACCTGAACCGCAACCGTAGGACCTATCACAAGATCTTCTACGTCGAGAAAGAGATCGAAGGCAGCGAGATCGAGGTGGCGCTTCAATACACCGATGCGTACGCAGAGTCGGTGTACTCCTTTGCCAACACCATCCATACGGTCGATGGTGGAACGCACCTCACGGGACTGCGGGCCGCGATCACCAGGACGATCAACGATTATGCACGCAAGAGCAATTTGCTGAAGGAAGGCGATGCCAACTTCTCCGGTGATGACACCCGCGAAGGCCTGACCGCCATCGTCAACGTTCGGCACACAGAACCCCAGTTTGAGAGCCAGACCAAAGTCAAGCTCATGAACCCTGAGGTCCAGACTCAGGTGCAGCAGGTGGTCAACGAAGCGTTCGGCGCGTTTCTGGAAGAGAATCCGCGCGAGGCCCGGACCATCGTCGAAAAGTGCCTCACCTCGGCTCGGGCGCGCGAAGCTGCGCGCCAGGCGCGCGATCTGGTCATCCGGAAGAGTGCGCTCGAAAGCCTGACGCTGCCCGGCAAGCTCGCTGATTGTTCGGAACGCGATCCGAACAAGTGTGAGCTCTACATCGTCGAGGGCGACTCGGCCGGCGGGACGGCAAAGCAGGGCCGGGACCGGCATTTCCAGGCCGTTCTTCCGCTGCGGGGCAAGATCCTCAACACTGAGCGCGCCCGTCTTGACAAGATTCTCTCGAACAATGAAGTAAGGTCGCTCATCTCGGCGATGGGAACCGGCGTCGGAGAGACCTTCGACATCGAGAATTTGCGCTACGGCCGGATCATCATCATGACCGACGCTGATGTCGACGGCAGTCACATCCGGACGCTGCTACTCACCTTCTTCTTCCGCTACATGCCCGAACTCATCGATAGCGGGAATCTCTACATCGCCCAGCCACCGCTCTACCGGATCAGCTACAAGAGTAAGGTCCACTATGCCTATACGGAGCAGGACCGGGAGCGAATCCTGAAGAGCATCGGGGCGGACGGCAAAGGGGTGGGATTGCAGCGTTACAAGGGGCTCGGCGAAATGAACGCCGCCCAGCTATGGGATACGACGTTGGATCCGAGCAACCGCACGCTTCTCCAGGTGACGATCGAAGATGCCGCAGCTGCGGACCGAACGTTTGATATGCTGATGGGCGCCTCGGTTCCGCCCCGGCGGCGCTTCATCCAGACGCATGCGCACGAAGTGCGCAACCTCGACGTATAGCCAGCCGATCAGGCTGCGGTGAAATCAAAACAGGGAGCCCAGCGGGCTCCCTGTTAGCTTTGGCGTGAAGTGCTTCCGCAGCGCAGTGCCTGTGGTGGCTGGCGCTCGCTTTCAGTCGCGCAGGAACTCCATGAGGCGCTTCTTGTGCGAGGGGTTGCGCAGCTGGCTTAGCGCTTCCCCTTCGATCTGCCGCACCCGCTCACGGGTGATCCCCATTCGACGACCGACCTCAGCCAGGGTGTAGCGGTGCCCATCCTGGAGCCCGAAGCGCATGCGGATCACGCGTGAGTCGCGTGGCGAGAGCACATCGAGCAATTCCTCAAGCTGCTCGCGCAGCAGCGTGTCGCTCGCCAGCTCCGTCGGCGCAGGCGCGCTCTCGTCAGCGATGAAGTCGGCGAGGTCCACTTCCTCTTCGTCGTCCACCATTGTCTCGAGCGGCGAGGGGTGCAGTTCGTACTGCCGCAAGAGTTTGACCTTCTGCACCGGGACCTCGAGTTCGGCCGCGAGTTCTTCCACGCTCGGCTCTCGCCCGAGCTCCTGGGTTAGGCGGTTGGCTGCCCGACGGAGCTTGTTGATCTGGTCAATGACGTGGACCGGAACGCGGATGGTCCGGCCTTTGTCGGCGATGGCCCGGGTGATCGCCTGCCGAATCCACCAGGTGGCATAGGTGGAGAACTTATAGCCGCGCCGGTGGTCGAATTTCTTGGTCGCCCGGATGAGGCCGAGATTGCCTTCCTGGATCAGGTCGAGGAAGGAAAGGCCGCGGCGCAGGTAGCGCTTGGCGACACTGACCACAAGCCGGAGATTGGCGCGAATCAGGTGCTCACGAGCTGCCCAACCGTCCTCGATCAGGGCAAGCAGCTTCATACGCCTTGAGCCGTCGATCCCCCCAGAGGCCAATTCGCGGCGAGCGTATAGACCGCGCTCGATTCGCTCGGCCAGTTGAACTTCTTCTTCGCGGGTGAGCAGCGGAACGCTGCCTGCCTCCTTCAAGTACAGGCTGACGGCATTATCGGCGTTCAGGAAAAGCGCTTCTTCGTCGTCCTTGCCGTTAGGACTGGTGTCGTCCTCCTCGTAGGGGATCAGCCGGTCGATGACGGTGACATCTTCGGAGTGAAGCTCTTCGCGCAGGGCTTCGAGGAGAGCCTCGTCCGATTCTGCCTGCGGAAAGAGGCGCAGGATGTCCTCAACCGTTACATAACCCTTCTGTTCCCCAATCTCAATCAGCTTGGTCAGTGCAGAATGGATGACGTTGTCCAATGGCTCCTCCGGGTGGAGTTGAACCCCAAGCTTGGCTCCGAAATGCCGGCCGAACTTGCCGCACAATCTCCCATCTTGGACATTGGGGAAGTCCCGGGAGTCGGAGCGAGGAAGGGTCAGATTTATGTGCCGATAGCGGCAAGAAGCTCCCCGTTTGAGGTGAGGGAGGCTGTGTCGCTCAGCGGCTCGGAAACGGACTCCTCAGCTTGGTCTTGTCCAGCGTTCTGATGAACTGTCGAATATAGGCGATTCGGACGGCGGAGTCAATAATCTCGTCAGAATTGAGTCGCCCGCTAATCTTCGGTCAAGGACGCTCCCCAGGATGCATTCTGGGTAGCTGCCGCTCCGGATGGAACCCCAACCTCCAACCTCCCGGCTTTGTTTTCCGCACCTTCCCTGGAGGTTGGGCTAATTGCGGCCCGAGTCTGTCGCCCAGCATCTCAAGATTGGCCGCGCAAGGCATGTCTCCTCAGGTGGCCCGGAAGGGGAGGATTTCGATCTCGCGGATCCATTTCACCCAGAACCAACCTCGGCGGAATGGAACGACGGCGCGCAAGGGGTAGCCATGGGCGTGACTCAGCGCTTCACCTTCGACGTGTGTTGCAAGAAGGATGTTCTCCGCTTCAATTAATGTGAAGTCTTTCGTATAGCCAGAGGAGGCACGCAGGCGAACCCAGCGCGCCTCCGTTCGTGGCCAGGCCTCTGCCAGCAGGCTTCGCAGCGGCACGCCCTGCCAGCGCTGTTGGGTAAACCAGCCGACGGTGCAGTCCAGCGTGGCGGCCACCTCCTCTGCCTCCATCTGGAACAAATCCCGGTATCCGATCGAGATTGGCGACTCAACCTCACCCAGCACGTGCAGCCGCCAGGTGTCGACGTCCAGCTCGGGGCTGCCGTGTCCCGGGTTGGTGGTGACAGGGTGGGCGTTACCAAGGAAGGATGCGGATTCGCGTGAGCCTGTGAAACGGCGGGGGTGCGCAGCGAGCGCCCGCTCGGCGGCCAGGCGGTCGGCCAGCCAGCCCCCGGCCAATCCCGCAAGGCCGAGGCCCGCAGCTTTCAGCGCGGCTCGCCGGGAGATGAGATCCTGCTGGCGGGGATGCGGCCAGCGCTTCCAGATGTGGAGGGCGAGCGGAACACTCAGAAACAGGCCGGCCAGCCAGTGGAGGTTGACCGCTGTGAAGCCTTGCAGAGTCCATTCGCCTTCCAGCCTCCAGGCCCAGAGGAGCCCCAATCCGATGACCAGAACAGCGCCGGCTGCGAGGAGGAGCGAAAGGGAGATGATTGGCAAGCGGCGCGAGCGCCGCCCAAGTCCGCGGCCGAGCGAGCGCAGTGAGATGCCCACCTTCCAGGGAATGAGGGCAATAAGCGCCCAGGCCGCCCAGCGATGCAGGGTCATGATCCAGGGCTCAAGCGTAACAATGAGCGCACTCACTCCGGTGAGGGTGAGGATCATCAGCAATCCAAGCAGTGCGCTGTTTGTGAAGCGTAACGTCATGGGGCACCGGTGGCTCGGTAGGGGCCGCCTCTGGTCATGAGCGCCGAGGCGACCCGCCAATTATATCAAGTGGCTTGTGGAGAACGCTCCACGCAACTTTCGCCACTCTGCTCCTGTAGTACCCTTATGCAATGCAGGAGCCCTCGGACCGCGCCCTTGTGCTGCGCGTCCGGCGCGGCGAGGAACAGGCCTTTGGTGAGCTTGTACGCCGCTACCAGTCGTCGGTGTTCAATGTTTGCTACCGATTCATGGGCGAGCGGCACGCGGCTGAAGACATGGCCCAGGAGGCCTTCTTGCGCGCCTATCAAAAGCTGGAGCACTTCGATGTTTCACGACCCTTTGGCCCCTGGCTGCGGACGCTGGCCGCCAACCTGTGCCTGAATCAGCATCAGCGGAAACGCCTCACGAGTGTGGCGCTCGATGAGGAATTCGATCGGCCCGGCGGGGCGCGTGCGCATGGCCTGGAGGAGCGCCAGCAGCAAGCTGAACGCGATGCGCAGGTTCGAGCGGCGATCCTCTCGCTCCCGCCGCATTATCGGGCTGTGATTGAGTTGCGCCACTTCCAGGAGCTGAGCTACGCTGAAATTGGCCAGGCGCTTGATCTGCCCATGAGCGATGTGAAAAGCCATCTTTTCCGTGCCCGCAAGCTGCTGGCGCAAAGGGTGGGATCCGATGAGCCGAATTGAGCAGGATCCGATGGATGAGCAGGTTCTCCATGCCTACCTCGACGGTGAGCTCGGCGCGGCGGAGAAAGTTAAGCTTGAGGGCCGGCTGAAGTCAGATCCGGCGCTGGCGGCGAAGCTTGAGGGGCTGCGAGGGCTCTTTGAAGCTTTGGCCCAAGTCGAGGAGCTGGAGTTGTCGCGTGATCTCACACCCGGCGTTATGGGGTCGCTCACCATCGGCACGCCGAATCGCCGAGCGCTGGCCGCCGTGCTGGTGGCTCAATCGGCGCTGGCTGTGCTTCTTGCCGGCCTGATCTGGCCGTTGGTGGGCGCGATTGGCGAAGTGATCAGGATACCGGTCTTGAACGTGTCGCTTCTCGGCCAGCAATTCGACGCTGCGCTGACGGGCATCGCTCTCGCCGGGTCGGGGCGCTGGATAGCTCTGCAGTCGATGGTGGCGGACGCAGCCGCCCGGTTCTCGGATCCGCCCATGGAGCTTTCCGGCGCAGCCGCGGCCTGGCCCTATGTCTTCTCTGCCGCACTCGGGCTTCTCCTGCTCGACGGTCTTCTGCTGCGGTACTGGCAAGCCCGTCGCAACATGTCCAACGGAAGCTAGCTTGAGCATCGAGAGGGATCTGCATGCTTGAAGGAATCGCGATGGTCGTCCTCGTACTGGCGACCGGGGCTTCGCTTGTCGCGCTGTTCGAAACTGTGGCGCTCCTCTTTCCGCGGCTAGTGCGTCGGATTCATCTCACCGCGGCGGACGCGCCGGGCTGGTCCTTCCTGGTCGGTCTGGTGAACCTTCTTTTCCTGGGCGCAATTCTCTTCGGGCTCCTGGCGCTCATCGAAGGCGCCGGCGCCCGGTTCCTGGTCGTGCCTGCCCTCCTTGTGCTCTCAATTCTCCTGGTGATGCTCACATTAGGCCTCACCGGCATGGTTCAGCTCGTCGCGGATCGACTCATGCCGGAGCGCAGCGAAATGGCCCGGATGGGATGGGCGGGCGCGATCCTGATCCTGGCCAGCTTGTTTCCCTTCATCGGCTGGTTCGGCCTCTTTCCCTATCTCGGCATCCTCGGATTGGGGGCCTTCATCCTGAGCCTCTTCCGTCGACCCCCCGCAGAGCGCAGCGCGGCGCGGGTCGAATCAGGCGACCCTGAGGGCTCCGAAGCCTGAAGCCTGCCGCTTTCACAGGCCTCGAAACTCCCTTCATTCATCGACTTTCACCTGCAAGCTGAGTGCCAGCGTGCTGGCCAGCTGAAGGCTCACCAGAATCCACCTGCGCGCAACATTTCCCTCGACTGACCTGTAGCACTGATATAGAACCCAACGGCTCAAGGAGGTTCGATCCAATGGCCGATGTCTATGCTGTCTTCGGTACGCTGCTCGCGCTGGGAATCGTGTTCCCCGGGATGCTGACCGCCTGGTGGTTGCTGTTCCCCGAAGTGATCGATCGGGCGCGGACCCGGGTCGTTCGAACGCCCTGGCGCACATTCTTCATGGGCGTGGCGGTTGCGGTCAGCTTGAGTGTACCGATCGGGATTCTCTTTGCGCTTCCCTTCGGGCCGGCCAAGTTCTTCGCCGCTGTATTGCTGATGGGGCTGCTGGGCATCGCCAGTTTCGGCGCCGCCGGGATCGCCGCTGCCATGGCGGCTGCCTTGCGAGGTCGGACGGACGATTCGATCCCTCCGGTGCGCGCCTTTCTTGCCGGCGCCGTGGCGCTCGAATTGGCTGCCGCCTTCCCCGGGATTGGCTGGTTCCTGGTGATCCCCTTGACGTTGATCACCTCTCTTGGCGCCGCGGTCCTCGCGCTGCTCGGCTGGCAGGCATCGCCGGAGCCAGGGGTTGTGCCGGAAGCTGTGCCCACTCACGCATGAGCATGAGTCTTCAACGCAGATCCTTTCTCAAGCTGGCGGCGATCGCCGCTGCAGGCGCCACTGCCTCAGCTTGCTCGCCGGTCTATGCCAGGTTGGCCCGGCCGTCCGGCAGCTCCGGGGCATGGATCCCAGACCAGGAACGCCACTTCCGGGTGCTGAGCCGGCTGACCTTTGGACCCACGCTGGCAGAGCGGGCCGAAGTCGCCGAGATCGGGATGGACTCCTGGATCGAGGCACAGCTCGACCCGGAATCGATCGAAGATCCGGGGCAGTGGCGCATCCGTGGATTGGATGTGCTTGGACTTGATGCGGATGCGCTGGTTGGGTGGGAACGGCAGGAGGTCCGTGACCAACTCACCCGGGGAACCTTGCTGCGTCAAGTCTATTCGCGCCGGCAGCTCTATGAGCTGATGGTCGCCTTTTGGACCGACCACTTCAACATTTCAGTTGAGAAGGGCGATTGCTGGTTTCTCAAGGTGGTTGACGATCGTGAAGTGGTGCGGCGGCATGCGCTCGGCAACTTCCGTGACCTGCTCTGGGCGTCTGCCCATTCGCCCGCCATGCTTGTCTATTTGGACAATCAGGCGAATCACAAGGATGCCCCCAATGAAAACTATGCGCGCGAAGTGATGGAGCTTCACACCGTCGGCGTAGATGGTGGCTACACCCAACGAGACGTCGAAGAGCTGGCGCGCTGCTTCACCGGCTGGACCGTGAAAGAGCACTTTTGGCGAGGACAGTTCGCCTTCGATCCGGATATCCATGATCCAGGACCCAAAGAGGTTGTCGGCCTGCGGATCGAACCAGCCGGCCAGGCCGAGGCGGAGCGTGTCCTCGACCACCTGGCTCTTCATCCCTCAACCGCCCGCTACCTGGCGACCAAGTTGGTCCGGCGCTTCGTCACGGACGAGCCGGAGACGCATGCTCTGGAGCTGATTGATTCGGCGGCCAGTGTGTATCTGACCACCGGCGGTGAGATCCGGCCGCTCGTCAAACACATCCTTGAAGCTGCGGTTCTGCCCGCTGCCCCGGCATTCAGGCCCAAGCTGAAACGCCCCGCCGAATTCGTCGTTTCGGCTTTGCGCATGCTTGAGACCGAGACGGATGGTGGGTCACCGACCCAACAGCCCTTGGCGCAGATGGGCCAGCCGCCTTTTGGCTGGCCCACCCCTGATGGTCCGCCGGATGTCGCCGCAGCCTGGAGCGGTGCGCTGCTGCCGCGCTGGCAGTTCGCGCTCAATTTATCTCGCAACGAGCTGCCGGGTACCCGGATCCACCTTGAGACCCTGGTGGAGGCCTCAGGAGCTCAGACCTCTGCCGAGGCGCTTCGTCAGACCAGCCGGCTACTTCTGGGCACAAGCCTGCCGCTGGAGTCTGAACGAAGATTCCAGGCGGCGGTTCTTGAAGTCGGCGAATTGAGTCTCATCGATGCGGCCGCGGTGGTCGCGGCCGGCCTGGTGGCCTCGCCCGCCTTTCAATGGAGGTAAGGACGAT
The DNA here is from genome assembly GCA_041624375.1 of Anaerolineales bacterium. Taxonomy (GTDB): domain Bacteria; phylum Chloroflexota; class Anaerolineae; order Anaerolineales; family E44-bin32; genus JBFJVD01. The sequence continues at coordinate 26,968 of JBFJVD010000003.1, read as the reverse complement.
GAAGCCTGTCTCGCTCACACGTCGCGAGTTTCTGCGTGCCGTGCCGCAATTGCCGGGGGCCCACATCTGGCCGAGCTGGATGCCGCGAATGGCATTCGCTCCTGCCAACCAGGCTCCGAGGGGCGACACCCTGGTGGTGGTCTTCCTGCGGGGTGCGGCGGATGCGCTCAACATCGTCGTCCCGCATGGCGAGGCGGCCTACTACGAACACCGTCCAACACTGGGCATTCCGCGCCCCGATGATTCGCGCGCGCCGAGTGCCCAGCGCACCGTTGACCTGGATGGGTTCTTCGGATTCCATCCTGCGCTGGAGCCACTGATGCCGGCGTTTCAGGCCGGGCATCTTGCCGCCATTCATGCCTGTGGCGCCCCGGATGAGTCACGAAGCCACTTCAAAGCGATGGCGCTGATGGAGCGCGGGATCAGCGACGAACGCGGGCCGGCTTCCGGTTGGATTGGTCGGCACCTGGCCTCGCTCAACACCGGAAACCCGTCGCCGCTCCGGGCCATCGGGCTTGGCGAGATGGCCCCGCTCAGCCTGCGGGGTTCCGTTCCAGTTTCGGCGCTGCGCTCGATCACCGATTTCCACCTTGGCGGAGATGCACGCGCTGCAAAGCAGATGCAGGCCGCACTCGAATCGCTGTACATGGGCGCCGAGCCGCTCGACGTCGTCGGCCGTGAAACGCTCGACATTCTAGAAACGCTCGAACAGCTCGATCCTGAAGATTACCAGCCAAGTGGCGACCGGCCCTACCCAGTCTCGGAATTCGGCGCTGGATTGCGCCAGATTGCCATGCTGATGAAAGTGGAAGTGGGCCTGGAGGTGGCGGCGATTGATGTCGGCGGCTGGGATACACATTTCGCCCAGGGCGGCAGCGAAGGCTTGATGGCCGGGCTGTTGGAAGACCTTGCGCAGGGGTTGGCAGCCTTCCACGAAGATCTGATTGACCACAGTGACCGCCTCAGCGTTGTTGTCATGTCGGAGTTCGGCCGCAGGGTCTACGAGAACGCCAGCCTCGGGACCGATCACGGGCACGGATCGGTGATGTTCCTGCTCGGCGGTAACGTGCACGGCGGGGTTCATGCCGAGTGGCCCGGGCTTGCTCGCGGCCAGCTGTTCGGACCGGGAGATCTCGCCGTCACCGTCGATTATCGGGATGTGCTTGCGGAGTTGTGCGCCAAACGGCTCAACAATCCGGCGCTCGAGGTCATCTTCCCCGACTACGAGGCGCAAATGGGAGGATTCCTGCTGTAGGATCCGGTTCTGACCCCGCCAGATCGCGCTTCGCTCCGGGCACGCCATGCGCCGGTTACGCCTGCGCGGTTTGCAGTTAGCCTACAGTCATCCTCACCTGGTGGCTAAAAAGGTACCCATTCGTTACAATTGACGGTTGCTCGAACTGCATGAAGTTCACGTTGGGTCCCTTTCATATGCCCCTGAAGACGGAGACGGTTCTCCATAATCGCTACCGTATCGAAGAGGTCCTTGGTCAGGGCGGCATGGGCGCGGTGTACCGCGCCTTTGACATCAACCTGAGTGTCGAGGTTGCCGTTAAGGAGAACCTGTTTTCGACAGAAGAGTACGCGCGCCAATTCCGGCGAGAGGCGACGATACTGGCCAGCCTGCGGCACCCGAACCTTCCACGGGTGACTGATCACTTTGTCATCGACGGCCAGGGTCAATACCTGGTCATGGACTTCATCGCCGGCGAAGACCTGCGCGAGCGGCTGGAACGGGATGGGCCGGTGCAGGAGCAGGAGGCCATCCCCTGGTTTCTTGAGATCTGTGATGCCCTCTCCTACCTCCACACCCGAGTCCCACCGATCCTGCACCGCGATGTAAAACCCGGCAATATCAAGATCACCCCGGACGGCCGCGCCATGCTGGTCGACTTCGGGTTGGCGAAGGTGGTCGACGAATCGGGATCAACGACCACGGGCGCCAAGGCGATGACGCCTGGCTTTTCGCCGCCCGAGCAGTACGGGACCGGCCGAACCGATCCGCGCACCGACATCTATTCGGTGGGGGCCACCATGTACGCTGCCCTCACGGCCAAGGTGCCGGAGGACTCGCTTGAGCGCGCCATGGGTCGCGAGGTGCTCACGCCGGTGCGTGACCACAGCAACCTGGTCTCCCCCAAGGTGGCACGCTCGGTCGAGCGCTCGCTCAAGGTCAAGGCGGAAGATCGTTACCAGACCGTGGCCGAGTTCGCCGCCGCGCTTTCGACTGCTGCAGACTCAAGTCAGCCGACGATGATCCGCAACTACCCCTACCTCGAGCGAACCATGATCGGGGCAGGGCGCGCGGTGGCCACCACCCAGCTGCCCAACGGAGCGATGTCCGCTTCAGGCCCTCCCCGCCGCTGGCCGGTGGTCGCCGTTCTGCTGGTGACTCTGCTTCTGGTTGTCGCCGGCGCTGCCTACGCTACGCCAGATTTCGACGCCCGAGTTGCGGCGTTGTTCGGCGGCGGGGGCAGTGGACCAGCGGCCACCGAAACGGATACCCCGACGGCCTTGCCGAGCGAAACGGCAGCTGTCGTCGTCTTCGATCCGACCGCCACGCCGACTTTGAGCGCCACCGAGCCGCCCACAGCCGAGCCCACGGATGCGCCGACGGAGACGCCGGCCGTCACCGCCGAAGTGACGCCGACCGGCGGCGGCGTCGGTCAGCTGGCGTTCGCCTCCAATCGCACGGGCATTCCGCAGATCTTCTTGATCAATGTCGATGGTGAGGGCCTGGTTCAGCTGACGAAGCTCCCCGATGGAGCCTGCCAGCCCGATTGGTCCCCGGACGGCCAGCGGCTGGTCTTCACCTCCCCCTGCCGAGGCAACCAGCAGCAGTATCCCGGCTCGAGCCTGTGGGTGATGAATGTCGACGGCACCGGCATTGCGCCGCTGCCGACAGCACCCGGCGGCGACTACGACCCCGCCTGGTCGCCGGACGGCGAACGGATCGCCTTCACTTCGCTCCGTGATGGCCGCCCGCAAATTTACGTTCTCGAGCTTTCCTCCGGCACCGTAACGAATGTCAGCTCGAATTCGGCGCATGAAAGCCAGGCCGCCTGGTCGCCGACCGGTACCCAGCTCATGTTCACCACCTGGCGTTCGGGAGTGTCCGAGATCTGGTTCATGCCCGATTTCGGCGAGAACGCCCAGCGCTTCTCGCGCACGGGGGCGGACAACGCAGGGTTCTCAGACTGGTCCGGCAATGGGTTGGTACTCTTCGAGCGCGAGATTAGCGGTGTCCCCCGTCTGGTCGCCGCCCGTTTCGAGGATCGCGGTGTCCCCGAGCAGCGGATTTGCCCTGAAGGTCGCTTCTCGACCCAGCCGATGGCCGAACCCGCCTGGTCCGTCGACGGTCGCTGGATTGCCTTTGAGACCTGGCCCAGCGGGACCAATCACGACATCGCCATCATCTCGGAGAGCTGCACCGTCTACAGTGAACTCTCTTCGGATATGGGACTCGACTTCGATCCCGTCTGGCGGCCGTAGCGCCCGTTCGGTCGCAGCCCAATGCCGCTCCAATCGACATTCAGTTGCTCGCCGGGGAAATGGCTCAGGTTGCCCGGGTTCCTGATCCGCTTTTAACCCGGCAAGGAATGGTTCGCTCCGGTTGCCCCTGAGCAGGACGATTTGCGCACAGAACAAGGCCACTTGGCTCCTGCTGGACGCGCCTGTCTGGTCCATGATGGTTGCCGGGGTGGCCGGCGGCCGTCTTCGCGGATTGATCCTGAAGGAAACAAGGAGAGGTAGATGACCGCCAAGATTATCGACGGGCGGGAGATCGCTGGACGCCGCAGAGCGGCGGTGGCCGAAGGGGTGCAGGCTCTCATCGACTCAGGGGGGCCCCGCCCGGGACTGGCGACGGTTCTGGTGGGCGACGATCCGGCATCGCATACCTATGTACGCGCCAAACGTAAGGCCTGTGCGGAGGCTGGCATTGAATCGACCGGACATGAGCTTCCGGCGGACATCCGCCAGGAGGAACTGCTCACTCTCGTCCAGCAGCTCAACGCAGATACGAGTGTGCATGGGATTCTGATTCAGCTTCCACTGCCTACCCATCTGCAGGAAGAGACGGTGCTCCTAGCCGTCCAGCTGGACAAGGATGTCGACGGGTTCCACCCAATCAATCTGGGGCGTTTGGCGCAGAAGGGGCGTACGCCGCGATTCACACCGTGCACCCCGCGCGGAATCATGGTCCTCCTCGAAGAGAGCGGTGCGGCCATCGAAGGTGCCCAAGCTGTTGTCCTTGGGCGCTCCAATATTGTCGGCATGCCAACGGCGCTGCTGCTGGTGGGTGCGAATGCGACCGTGACCGTCTGTCATTCCCGCACCCGGGATCTCCCGGAGGTCACGCGCCAGGCCGACCTCCTGGTGGCTGCGATCGGGCGGCCTGAAATGGTCCGAGGAGATTGGATCAAACCCGGCGCCGTCGTCATCGACGTCGGCATCAACCGGGTGGAGGATGGGAGCCGCGAGCGCGGCTACCGCCTCGCCGGGGATGTTGCCTTCGACGAGGCAACCCGGATCGCCGGCGCGATCACGCCGGTTCCTGGCGGCGTGGGTCCGATGACGATTGCCATGTTGCTGGAAAATACACTTCTCGCCGCACGGCGGACCGTAGATCCCGAGGCAGGGTAGCCAGAAGCGCCCCGCGATAGCCAGGGTGCATCCGGGCGGTCGGGGTTCATCAACTGCAAAGCAATCGGTTCCGCCCTTTGTCAGACAATTAATTGACGCCGGCGCGTTCCGGTGTTAAACTCGCCGTATGCTCTAAGGGAGGTCCATGCCGACGCTACTGGTCCGTAACGCGGCTGTCCTGGTGACGATGGATGGGGAGCGTCGCGAAATCTCCGATGGAGGTCTTTTTGCCCGCGACGGCTGGATCGAGCAGGTGGGCGCCAGCGAAACGCTGCCTGAGTCTGCTGACGAAATCCTCGATCTCAACGGCCACCTGATCCTTCCCGGTCTTGTCAACACGCATCATCACCTGTACCAGACTTTGACGCGGGCTGTCCCCGCAGCCCAAGACGCCGAGCTTTTCGGCTGGCTCCAGACGCTGTATCCCATGTGGGCAGAACTTCGCCCGGACGACATCCACATTTCGACCCAGCTCGGACTGGCGGAACTGGCCCTTTCGGGCTGCACCACCGCTTCCGATCACCTCTATCTCTTTCCGAACGGCAGCCGACTCGATGATTCGATCGCCGGCGCCGGCGAGGTTGGTCTGCGCTTTCACGCCTCGCGCGGCTCGATGAGCCTTGGAGAGAGTGATGGCGGGCTTCCGCCGGACCGCATCGTCGAGTCAGAAGAAGCGATTCTTGAGGAGACGCGCCGCCTGATCGAAACCTATCACGACGCCGCACCGGGGTCCATGCTCCGAATCGTCGTCGCGCCCTGCTCGCCCTTCTCCGTCACGCCGGATCTGATGCGCGAATCGGCTGCCCTAGCGAGAGCCTACGGGGTCCGGCTGCACACCCATCTTGCCGAGACCCTGGACGAAGAAGCCTTCTGTCTGGAGCACTTCGGTCAACGACCGCTTGCCTTCGCGGAAGGCCTCGATTGGGGTGGTGACGATGTCTGGTTTGCACATGCCGTGCACATCAACCCGGCTGAGATTGACCGGATGGCTGCGGCTGGGATCGGGGTGGCGCACTGCCCTTCGTCGAACATGCGGCTGGCCTCAGGGATCGCGCCCGTGCTGGGCTATCTCGGCGCCGGGGTGAAAGTGGGGCTCGGGGTCGATGGGTCGGCGAGCAACGACAGCTCGCACATGCTGGCCGAAGCGCGCCAGGCGATGCTCATCGCTCGGCTTGCCGCGGGCCTGGGCCAGAGCGACTCGGTTATGCTCAGCGCCCGACAGGCGCTCGAAATGGCGACGCTGGGGGGCGCGGCCGTATTGGGGCGGGCCGACATCGGCGCGCTGGAAGCCGGTCGCTGCGCCGATTTCATCGCTATCGACCTCCAGCGGTTGGAGTATGCCGGCGCGCTGCATGATCCGGTGGCGGCAGCCGTGTTCTGCAGCCCGCTCCAGGTTGACCAGGCGTATGTTCATGGAAAACCGGTTGTCGTGGATGGGGGCTTGCGGACGCTCGAGCTGGGCGATCTGGTCGAGCGCCACAACCGCGCCGCCGCCAGATTGGTCGAGGGCGCCTGAGTTGCGCGGCCCTGCTCGCCGGTTGAAAGGAGTTCAGGGTTGATGGATCGGCACGCGTGGGTGCAAACCACCCAGCGCTTGGTCGATGTCGCGATGGGCCGTCGCGCAGCAGACCTGGTGATCCGAAATGGACGCTGGGTCTGTGTTCAATCTGGCGAGATCCTGAGTGGCACCGATATCGCCATCAGCGGCGATCGGATCGCATATGTCGGGGAAGACGGCCATCACACCATCGGGAGCGAGTCCACGGTTCTCGACGCCCGGGATCGCTTCCTCGTTCCCGGGCTCCTTGACGGGCACATGCACGTTGAATCCGGCATGGTGACGATCACGGAGTTCGTTCGAGCCGTCCTGCCGCATGGAACGACCGGGATGTTCATCGACCCCCACGAGATCGCCAACGTGCTGGGCCTCGAGGGGGTGCGCCTCATGGTGGAGGAGGCAGCCCTTCAACCAATTCATGTCTGGGTGCAGGTTCCCTCCTGCGTGCCCTCGGCGCCTGGGCTCGAAACGCCGGGAGCAAGCCTGGGACCGGATGAGGTGGCCGAGGCGATGCAGTGGCCCGGTGTAATTGGCCTGGGCGAGATGATGAACTTCCCCGGAGTCTTTGAAAACGACGACAAGATGCACGCGGAGATGGCGGAAGCCCGGCTGGCAGGCAAAGTGGTCGGCGGTCACTACGCCTCGCTCGACCTTGGCCTGCCCTTCCATGGCTATGTGGCCGGCGGGCCAGAGGACGACCATGAAGGGACGCGGGTAGAGGATGCGGTCGCCCGCGTCCGGCAAGGGATGAAGGCGATGCTTCGGCTCGGCTCGGCCTGGTACGACGTGGCCGAGCAGGTGCGTGCGCTTACCGAGAAGGGTCTCGATCCGCGACACTTCCTGCTGGTGACGGACGACACCCATTCTGGCACGCTGATTCATGACGGTCATATGGACCGTGTTGTCCGGCATGCCGTCGAGCAGGGCCTGGATGCGATGACGGCCCTGCAGATGGCGACAATCAATACCGCCGAGCATTTTGGCGTTGCTCGTGATGTTGGCCAAATTGCCCCCGGCCGCTACGCCGATGTTCTCATCGTGAGCGATCTTCCCTCCCTCCAGATTGATACTGTGATCGCTCGCGGAGCACTGGCCGCGCAGGCGGGCCAGCTTCAGCTGGAGTTGCCGGCATACGACTATCCCTCGGAAACCAAGGCCTCGGTCCGGATCAACCGACCGCTGGTTGCCGATGACTTCCGGCTGGAGAGCGGGGCCAACCCGACGGCGAAAGTGCATGTGATTGGCGTTGTCGAGAATCAGGCGCCCACCCGCCATCTGAGGCTAGATGTCGCCACACCCAACGGAGTCGTCCGGCCTGATCTGACGCGCGATTTGGCCAAAGTGGCGCTGGTGGAACGCCACCGGGGGAGCGGGGAGGTCCGTGTCGGGCTGGTGCAGGGCTTCGGCTTTACTGTTCCATGCGCTGTGGCGTCCACCGTGGCGCACGACTCGCATCACCTGCTGGTGGTTGGCACCGAGGAGGCCAACATGGCGCTTGCCGCCAATGCCCTGGCCAAGGCAGGCGGTGGCATGGTGGTGGTTCGGGAGGGGGAGGTGGATGCGCTGGTCGAGCTGCCGATCGCCGGGCTGATGTCGGAGGAGCGAGCAGAGGTGGTCGCCCGGAAGACCGAGCAGCTCCTGGAAGGGTTCCGCGCTTGCGGTTGTACATTGAACAACGCCAACATGCAGCTCAGTCTGCTGGCGCTGGTCGTCATCCCGGCTCTTCGGATTTCAGACAAGGGGCTGGTGGATGTGGACCGCTTTGAGATCATTCCGGTGGTTGAGGAGGGCTGAAACCGGGCATGGCAGGGAATAAGCGGAATCGCCGCACTCGGCCGCAGCCGCTCTACGAACAAACCGCTGCCGCGCTCGGCGAGCTTATTGACGAGCTTGAGCCGGGTGCATATCTGCCATCGGAGCCCGAGCTTGCCCGTGAGCTCGGGGTCTCGCGTGCCACCTTGCGCGAGGCTATGCGACCCATCGAGGCCCGCGGCCGGATAGTCCGTCGTCGCGGGGTCGGTACCTATGTCACCCAGGCTCCCAAGGTCATCGAGAGCGGGCTGGAGGAACTTCAGAGCATTGAGACGCTGGCGGCTCGCAGCGGCCTTCGGGTGGAAATGGGCGCCCTCACCATCCATGAGCGACCCGCCGGCCCGGCCGATCGCTGTCTGGCATTGCCCACAAACGAGGGGACTGTGCTGGAAATCTCACGGGTGATCCTGGCAGAGCAGCGCCCGGCGGCTTTCCTGCTGGATGTGATCCCCCACGACCTGCTCCCTCCCGAAGCACTGTCCGACGGATTCCGTGGGTCGGTGCTGGATCTGCTGCTGCGCCGTGACGACATCGCCCTGGGCCACTCGCGCGCCGAGATCTCCGCCACCGCCGCGCCGCGTGACATCGCCCGGCAACTGCACATCAAGCGGGGCGATGTCTTGCTCCGCCTGGAGGCTTGCCTCTACACCCTTGAGGGGCGGGCCATTGATCATTCGTTTAGCTATTTCCTGCCCGGCACCTTTCGCTTCCATGTGGTCCGTCGGGTGGGCCGATCTCCCTGAGGAGGAGGCGCCCTGCTCGAAGACTGTATAGATCTTGGCAATCCGTTTCGACCAAATAATCTTCAAGAACCAGGAGTGTGCACCCATGCGTAGTTTTGCCGGCCGCGATATTCTCTCGCTCAAGGGTTTTGAGCGTGGGGAATACTTCCAGGTCTTCGATGTGGCCGACCGATTGGCGCCGATCGCCCGGGAACGGCGCCGCAGCGATCTGCTCAAAGACAAGATTCTGGTGACCGCCTTCTACCAGCCCTCCACGCGCACGCGTTTGGCTCACGAAGCCGCGATGTTGCGTTTGGGCGGGCAGGTGACGGGCTTCTCCGATGCCAAGATGACTCGCGCCGGTGACTTCTATCAGGAGTCGATCAAGGACACGGTGCACATGCTGGAGTACTACGGCGACGTGATCGTGATGCGGCATTTCCAGCAAGGTGCCCCGGCCGAGGCCGCCCGCTGGGCCAGCGTCCCGGTCATCAACGCCGGCGACGGCTGGGGCGAGCACCCAACGCAGGTGCTCACCGACATGTACACCATCTTCAAGGAACTGGGCCGGCTCGACGGCCTGCATTTCGTCCTGGTGGGCGACATGCGCATGCGCACCATGCATTCCATTTCCTACGCGATGAGCCAGTTCGACATTCGGGCCTCCTACATTGCCCCGCCAGAGATGTCCCTGACCGACGAGTTCAAGCAGGAGCTCGATGTTCTCAATCTGAACTACCAGGAAGTGGAACATATCGAGCAGGTCATCGCAGAGGCCGACGTGATCTACATGGAGCCGGTGGTGCAGCCCGACTACACCAAGTCGCGCGATGAGCGCACCGGTGACATCGGCCTGACCCCGGCCAACTACAAGGTCACCACGGATCTCATGCGCAAGGCCAAATCCGATTCCATCATTCTGCACTCGCTGCCACGAATGGATGAGCTGCTCATCGATGTGGACGATCTGCGCCATGCGCGCTACTGGATCGAGGCCTACAACGGCGTGGTGATGCGGATGGCCCTCCTGTCGCTCGTTTTGGGCGCAATGGAGTAGGGTGGAGGTCTTGGCCGGGCGCGGGACCACCCTTCCAGTGCGCCCCGGAAAGCCGGGACGACAAGGAGGACCTCGCATCGCACCCGCCGGTGCCAGGCTCCTACACTGCGAAAACCATCTTCTGGGATAGAGGTTGAACCATGATCACTGGACTGCGTGGCCGCGACCTGATCGGTGATCTCGATTTCAGCAAGGAGGAAGTCGAGACGGTGTTGGACGTGGCCTTCGATCTCAAACGCAAGCGCGCGCTGGGCGAGCCGCACCCTTATCTGGACGACAAGGTGCTCGCTATGCTGTTTTTCTTCAGCAGCACGCGCACCCGCGGCTCCTTTGAGGCCGGCATGGCCCAGCTTGGCGGCCATGCGGCCTTCATCGAGTCGCGAACCACACAGATCTCCCACGGCGACACCGAAAAAGAAATGGGTGACATCTTCGGTCGCTATTTCGACGGCATCGCCATTCGCCATGTCGACTGGGGGATCGGCAACCGCTACTTGAACCTGGTGGCTGAGGCCTCCCGCGTGCCGGTGCTCAACATGCAATGTGATCTTTACCATCCCTTCCAGATCCTGGCTGATTTGTTGACCATCATCGAGAAGAAGGGCCGCGACCTGCGGCGGAAAAAGATGGTGGTCTCCTGGGCCTATGCCGCTTCCTACTTGAAGCCGATCTCGGTTCCCCAGTCGCTCGTTCTGCAAATGCCGCGCTTTGGGCTGGACCTGGTGCTCGCACATCCGCCCGAGTTCAAATTGATGCCCGACATCATGGACCAGGCGCGGGAGCAGGCGCGGCGGGCCGGCACGGGATTCGAGGTGGTCGACGATATGGAGACAGCCTTCAAAGACGCCGACATCGTCTACGCCAAATCCTGGGGACCGCTGCTGACCACCACGGATCCCGACGAGGGAAAGCGAATCCAGGATCAGTACAAGGACTGGATCACTGATGAGCGCAAGATGGCGCTGGCCAAAGAAGATGCCATCTATATGCACCCGCTGCCCGCCGACCGCAACATCGAGGTGACCGATGGGGTGCTCGATGGGCCGGCAAGCGTGGTGTTTGACGAGGCCGAGAACCGCCTCCACGTGCAAAAGGCGGTCATGGCCCTCACGATGCATTAGGTGGAGGCAATCTCGATGAACACTGGATCCGGTAAGAAGGTCGCCGTCGTTGCCGTGGGCGGCAACTCGCTGATCAAGGACAAGATGCACCAGACGGTGCCCGATCAGTTCGTGGCGGCCGCGGAATCGATGGACCATATCGCCGATATGATCGAGGCAGGCTGGGACGTGGTGGTGACCCATGGCAACGGCCCGCAGGTGGGATTCATCCTGCGCCGGTCCGAGCTTTCGGCCCACGAACTGCACACCGTGCCGCTCGATTATTGTGGCGCCGATACCCAGGGGGCGATCGGCTACATGTTCCAGCGCTCGCTCTACAGCGAGTTCGCCCGCCGCGGCATTCGGAAGCTGGCGGCCACCGTCGTCACCCAGGTTCTGGTCGATCGGAACGACCCAGCCTTCGAGAATCCCAGCAAGCCGATTGGTTCATTCATGGAAGAAGCCATGGCGCTCGGACGTCGCGATGAAGAAGGCTGGACCGTCGTCGAAGACGCTGGCCGCGGCTGGCGCCGAGTCGTGCCCTCGCCGCTGCCCCAACGCATCATCGAGCGAGATGCAATCCTGACTCTGATCGAGGCCGGGTTTACGGTCATCGGTGTCGGCGGTGGCGGCATCCCGGTCGTCGAGGATGAGAACGGCGATCTGGTCGGCGTCGAGGCGGTCATCGATAAGGACTTCGCCTCGGCGCTGCTGGCCAGCAGCATCCAGGCCGATCTCTTTCTGATTTCGACAGCCGTCGAGAAGGTGGCGCTCAACTACAACAAGCCCGACCAGCGCTGGCTGGATCAGATGAGCCTGGCGGAGGCGCGCGCTTTTCAGGAGGAAGGACACTTCGCCAAGGGCAGCATGGAGCCCAAAATCCGCGCCATACTCAACTTCATCGAAGCCGGCGGGCAGCAGGCGATTGTCACCAACCCGGAGAACATCGGCCGCGCACTGAACGGTGAAACGGGGACTCGCATTACGCCCTGAGCATCTGAAACCGATATGATAAGGAATGATGGAAAGGAGGTGGAGACCACCCCGAAAGCTCATGAGTTGATGTCTCTGCTGGAATCTGAGACCTGATTGAGATCGAAGGAGGAGCGTTCGATGTCTAGAAAGAAGCTGTGGTGGTTGCTTTCGGCGCTCGTAGTTCTATCGCTCGTCGCTGCTGCCTGCGGCGGCGCACCGCCGGAGCCGCCCGTCGAGCCGCCGCCCGAGCAGCCCACCGAGCCGCCCCCGCCGCCGGAGCAGCCAACCGAGCCTCCGGATGAGCCGATGCCCGATGAGCCGTTCACCATCGGCATGCTGCTCGTCGGACCATTCAACGACCGGGGCTGGAGCCAGGCACACTACGAGGGCGGACTGTACGTTGAAGAGATGATGCAGGGCGCCGAGCTCATCTACATCGACAAGGTCAACCCGGCCGACCGGCCCGGCACGACCTCGGCCCAGCTCGCCGAAGACCTGCTGAACGAAGGCGCCGACCTGATCATCTTCAACTCGGATGATATGAAGGACGACGCGCTGGAGTTCGCAAGCAATCACCCGGATGTTCCCGTGATCCACATCTCGGGAGACCATGCTTGGGTTGAAGGCCGCGACTTCAAGGATCAGGCCAACCTGGCCAATGTGATGGGCGAGATGGAGTTCGGCAAGATGATCGCCGGCTGCTCCGCCGCCCTCACCACCCAGACGGGCCAGATCGGCTACCTTGGACCGCTCATCAATGATGAAACGCGCCGTCTTGCGGCTTCTGCGTACCTTGGCGCCCGTCACTGCTGGTCAGAAGTGCTCGGCAACGATCCGGCCGACCTGCAGTTCAAGGTCACCTGGATCGGCTTCTGGTTCAACATCCCCGGCTTCACGGCGGACCCGACCCAGGTAGCCGACGACTTCTTCAACACCGGATTCGATGTGGTTATCTCCGGGATCGATACGACCGAAGCGCTGGTCGAGGCGAACAAGTTCGCGAGCGAGGGCGAAGAGGTCTGGGCGGTCCCCTATGACTACATCGGCGCCTGTGATGAGTCGCCCGATATCTGTCTGGGTGTGCCCTACTTCAATTGGGGTCCTTCCTACCTGGATGCGGTTGAAATGGTCCAGGCGGGAACCTTTGCGACCTACTGGGAGTTCACCCCGCCGGACTGGTCGGATATCAACAACCTCGATACCTCCGGGATCGGCTTCATTAAGGGATCCGGGCTAAGCGACGAGGTCGCGGCTCAGCTGGATGAGTTTATCACCCAGCTGGGTGGTGGGTTGAATCTATGGGTTGGCCCGCTCAACCTTCAGGATGGGACCCCCTATCTGGAGGACGGCGAAGTGGCTACCATTCAACAGATCTGGTACCTGCCGCAATTGCTCGAAGGCATGGAAGGCCAGAGCGTCGCTGAGTGATCGGCGATCTTGTAGGGGGAAGGCCGGCTCAACGGCCTTCCCCCTCATGGCCGTGAAAGGGCTCGACGAATGAAAGTTGAGCTGCGCGGAGTCTCAAAGTCATTTGGCCCGGTTCGGGCAAATCAGGACATCACCCTCAGCATCCCCTCCGGGACGATCCAGGGGATCCTGGGGGAGAATGGCGCCGGCAAATCGACCTTGATGAAGATCCTGTCCGGCTTCTTCGAACCCGACGCAGGCGAAGTTGCGCTCGACGGCGCCGCCGTGAAGATTGATTCGCCGGCCGATGCTATCCACCAGGGGATCGGTATGCTCCATCAGGACCCGCTCGACTTCCCGGTGATGCGGGTCCTCGAGAACTTCGTTCTGGGTCAGGAGCGAGGGCTGTTCTTCAACTTGAGGCGGGTCCGGCGCGAGGTCGAGGAGCTGGCTGCACAGTTTGGCTTCAGCATCAATCCGGATGCCCAGATGCGCTCGCTTACGGTTGGTGAACGCCAGCAGCTTGAGATCCTGCGCCTGCTCTGGCTCGGCGTTCAGGTTCTGATCCTGGATGAACCGACAACTGGCATCAGCTTGCAGCAGAAAGAGAAGCTCTTTGAGACGCTGCGATTGTTGACTCAGCAAGGCAAGACGGTCATCTTCGTCTCCCACAAGCTTGAAGAAGTCGAAGAGCTCTGCAACCAGGTCGCCGTCCTGCGCCAGGGACAGCTGGTGGGGGAGGCGCAGCCGCCGTACCGCACCGACGGGCTGGTGGAAATGATGTTTGGCCGGGTGGTTCGCCTCGACGAACGGGTAGAAGCGCCCCATGGTCGCCCGGTGCTGGAGATCCATGGGCTGCAAATTGAAACCAGCCGGCTGCGCATTGAGGATGTCGACCTCGAAATCCGTGCGGGTGAAGTCATCGGGCTGGCGGGGATGGAAGGGAGCGGCCAACGAACACTGCTCCGCGCCTGCGTCGGCCTGACCCCGCTCGTCCACGGGAAGATCCGCCTCATCGGCCACGATCTTACGGGCCGTCCCTATCATGCCTTCCTCAAGCATGGGGTGGCCTATCTGCCGGCTTCCCGTATGGAAGAAGGTCTGTTTCCGGGGCTCACGCTCACCGAACATTTCGTCTTGCGCGGCGCGGATGGATCATTTTTCGTGGACTGGCCAGAAGGACTCGAACTGGCAGAAGCGCGCATCAGGGAATTCAGCATCCGGGGTCGACCGTCTTCGACAGTCGAATCACTTTCCGGCGGGAATCAGCAGCGGGCCCTGCTCGCCTTGCTCGACAGCCCGCTCTCCCTGCTGCTGATGGAGCACCCGACCCGTGGGCTCGATATGGAGTCGGCCATCTGGGTCTGGCGCCGCCTCAAGGAGCGATGCCAGGACGGAACGGCGATCTTCTTTATCTCGGCAGACCTTGAGGAGATCTTGCATTACAGCGACCGCATCCTGGTTTTCTTCGGGGGGCATGTCTCTGCTCCGCTGGAGGCGGCGCAAACGAGCGTCGATCAGCTCGGGCAGCTGATCGGCGGCAAAGGCTTCTAGGCTGTGGCTGCGGCGTCCTGGGGGGCGCAGATTCCCAGCCAGATGGGCCGGAATCATCGCAAGGAGCGTGCAGATTGAACGTCTCGTCCCCATGGCTGGCTCGCAGCCTGAGTTTGGTCGCCGTTCTGCTGGCCCTGCTGTTCACGACATTTGTTTTGCTGGCAGCCGGCGCGCCGCCCCTTCAGGCGTACCGCGAGCTCTTGGATGGATCACTTGGCTCGCTGCGGACCATTTCAAACGTCCTGGTCGCCTGGTCGCCGCTCTTGCTCACCACCGCAGGCCTGTTGATCACCTTCGCCGCCGGACTGTGGAACATCGGCATCGAGGGGCAGGTGACGCTTGGCGCGATCTTCACCACCGGGGCGTTGCGCATGCTGCAAGAGAGCGGCCTGCCGCCGTGGCTGATCATTGTGCTGGCAATTGTCGCCGGGGCTGTCGGCGGGGCGCTCTGGGGCGGGTTGGCGGGCGCGCTCAAGACTTTCGGCGGCGTCAACGAGATCTTCGGGGGGCTTGGCCTGAATTTCGTCGCCACATCACTGGTGCTCTGGCTCATCTTCGGTCCCTGGAAGCGACCCGGCATCGGCTCGATGAGCGGCACTGAGCCGTTCCCGGAACAGCTCTGGCTGCCTCAATTGACCGGCTTGCGGCTCAGCCCCTGGTCGCTGCTGCTCGGCCTGGTCGGAATCGCGCTCATCTATTTCTTGTTGCGTGGGACGCACTTTGGATTGCGGCTGAAGGCCGTAGGTAACAACCCGCGTGCTGCCTTCCTCTCCGGGCTTCCCACCGGCCGCTACATGATGGTCGCGTTCTTTCTCTGCGGCGCGTTCGCCGGATTGGCTGGCTCTATTCAGGTGACCGGTGTCTATCACCGGCTCATCCCAGCGATATCAAGCGGCTACGGGTTTCTTGGGCTGCTGGTGGCAATGTTGGTGAATTACAGTGCCATTTGGGCTGTGCCGGTTTCGCTCTTCTTTGTCGGCCTGATTATTGGCGGTGTGAAGCTGCCACTTGAACTGAAGCTGGATTCCTCGCTCGTCGGGGTCACACAGGGGGCGCTCGTGCTGTTCGTGTTGATGGTCGAAGGCGCGCGACGGCGCTGGTTCGGCGCAAGGCAGGTTGGATCCGATGGATAGCGAACTCATCCTGATCGGGTTGGCGGGGGTGCTGGCGTCGGCTGCGCCGGTCGTCTTTGCCGCCCTCGGAGAGACCATTGCCGAGCGCGCCGGCGTAATCAACCTGTCCCTGAACGGCAAGATCATCCTCACGGCGATGGCCTCTTTCGCCGTCTCCGTCGAGACCGGCAGCCTGCTGCTCGGCTTCCTTACCGGCATGGCGGTCGGGGGGCTGGTGGCGCTGGTCGTAGCCTTCAACAGCATCACGCTTCGACAGTCCCAAGTTGCGGTTGGATTTGTGCTGGCCTTGATGACCCGCGACCTGGCCTACTTCCTGGGCAACCCGTACGTCGGCTTGATCGCCCCCAGGGTTACGGGCGCCGAGATCCCCGTCTTGTCTCGCATCCCGGTGATCGGTCCGCTGATCTTCGATCAGGACCCGCTTACCTACTTAAGCTATCTGCTGATCATCGCGGCCTGGGTGTGGGTGTTCAAGACGCGGCCGGGGCTGATGCTGCAAGGTGTGGGCGAACGGCCGGCGGCCGCCTTTGTGCGCGGCGCCAATGTTCGCCGCTCGCGCTACTTCTACACAGTCCTGGGGGGCGCCATCTCCGGCCTGGCGGGCCCAACCTACTCCTTGAGCGTCAAGGCCGGTTGGAAGGGCACCATCTCGGGTCTGGACGGAATCGGCTGGATCGCCCTGGCGATCACGATCTTCGGGGGTTGGGACCCCATTCGGGCTGCCTTGGGGGCCTACTTGTTTGCCTTGCTCCAATGGTTGGGCCTGGTCCTGCAGCCGTCACTGCCCGGCATTCCCTCCCAGGTGCTCCAGGTCGCGCCCTTCCCGCTCATGATCCTCACCTTGCTGCTGGTTAATCTTGGAAACGCCGAGTGGGTGCAGCGGACGTTGGCCCGCCTGCCGGACAGCGTCCGGCCCGCCGCGACGCGCGCCTTGCGCGCCATGCAGGTGAGCCCGCCAGCCGCGCTGGGCACGCACTTCAAACGCGAATAGCATCCCATGTCGGAACCAAAATTTCTCGGCTATCGCTGCACGTCCTGCGCGACAGAACATGGGCCGGAAAACGTGCGCTACCTTTGCCCGGAGGATGGCGGGCTGCTGCGTGTGATCCTGGACTTTGATGCAGTGCGGGCGGAGCATTCCCCACGCAGCCTCGGGATGCAGGAGGAACGCTCGCTCTGGCGCTACCTCCCGCTCCTGCCGGTGGCCGATCCGGGGCAGCACGGTACCCCCTTGCGCGCGGCTGGTTGGACACCGCTGCTGAGACCGACACGCCTGGCTGCTCGCCTTGGCCTCCAGAAGCTGTGGCTCAAAGATGATGGCCGCAACCCGACCGCCTCCTTCAAGGATCGGGCGAGCGCGGTGGTGGTGGCGCGTGCCAGGGAGATCGAGGTGGCGCCGGCCGTAACCGCCAGCACAGGGAATGCAGGCGCCGCCCTGGCAGGGATGGGAGCAGCGGTCGGGCTCCCCACCGTGATCCTGGCGCCGCGCACAGCACCGCCGGCGAAGATCGCTCAGCTGCTTGTGTTCGGCGCCCAGGTCTATCTGGTGGATGGTAACTACGATCAGGCCTTCGACCTGAGCATCGAGGCCGCCGAAGCTTTCGGCTGGTACTGCCGGAACACCGGATACAATCCGTTCACTGCGGAAGGCAAAAAGACAGCAGCCTTTGAAATCTCCGAACAGCTCGCCCGCACAACGGCCGATTCACCGGGCGAGCCCCCCGAGCGCTGGCGTGCCCCGCATGCCGTCTTCGTCTCTGTAGGCGACGGCAACATCATCACCGGAGTCCATCAAGGCTTTGAAGAGCTGATGGCGCTGGGTTGGATCGAGCGTATGCCCAGGCTCTATGGGGTTCAGGCCGAAGGTTCGGCCGCCGTCGCCCAGGCGTTTGCTTCAGGCAGCGACCACATTGAACCGGTAAGAGCGCAGACGCTAGCGGACAGCATCGCCGTCGACCTGCCACGCGACGGGATCCGTGCGCTGCGGGCCGTGCGCGAGAGCGGCGGCGAATACATTAGGGTGAAGGACGAGGCCATTCTTGCGGCGATCGCCGAACTCGGACGGGAAGCTGCCGTCTTCGCCGAGCCGGCCGGGGCAGCGGCCTATGCCGGGCTGCAAGCGGCGGTTCGTGATCAGCGAATCGAAGCGGATGAAGATGTTGTCGTTTTGATCACCGGCAACGGCCTCAAGGACATCGCCGCTGCAGCGAAGTCAACCGGTGAGGCGCCGGTCATCCAACCGACCATCGAAGACCTGGCGCGTGCCGCCGGTGGCCTCCATGGCGTTTCAGGACAGGGGGGGACATGACCGAAGCGATTGACTATACGATTGTTGTTCCAATCTTCAATGAGGTGGGGATCCTCCCCGAACTCTATCGCCGGATGCGGGCTGTCCTCGAGGGGCTCGATGGGTCCTGGGAGCTGCTGCTCGTGGACGACGGTTCGACCGATGGCTCCACCGATCTCATCCGCGAGCTGGCGGCGCAAGACCCTCGTGTCAGGCCAGTGATCTTCGCCCGCAATTTTGGCCACCAGCTGGCGGTGACTGCCGGGCTGGATCACAGCCGTGGGCAGGCGGTGGTGATCATCGACGCCGATCTGCAGGACCCGCCCGAACTGATCCCCGAGCTGATCCAGCGCTGGCGAGAAGGCTACGAAGTCGTCTATGCCATTCGAGCCGAGCGCGAAGGTGAGACCTGGTTCAAGGAATTCACCGCATCGATCTTCTATCGGCTGATCCGCCGCATCACCGATGTCGACATCCCGCTCGACACCGGGGATTTCCGGCTCATCGACCGCAAAGTCGTCGGGGCTCTGTCGAGCATGCGGGAGCGACATCGCTTCCTGCGCGGGATGTCCGTTTGGGTCGGGTTCCGTCAGACAGGCGTGCCGTACCGCCGGGCCGCGCGCTTCGCCGGAGAGACCAAATATCCATTCCGGAAGATGCTCGCGTTCGCCATCAATGCCATTACCAGCTTCTCGTTCTTTCCGCTGCAGCTGGCAACGTACTTCGGGTTTGTCTGTGCTGGACTCAGCGCACTTGCCATTCCGATTGTCATTGCGCTCCGGCTGGCGGGCAGCCAGGCGTTCTTCGGTCAGGCGACCACCCTGATTGCCGTCCTGTTCCTCGGCGGCGTCCAGCTGATTTCGCTTGGGATTCTGGGTGAGTACGTCGGCCGCCTCTACGACGAAGCCAAAGGGCGCCCACTCTACATCGTCCGTGAAGCCCCCGAGGATTTCCAGCAGCCAGCCAGCACGGTTGAGACTCAGGAGTAGATGCAAATGAACATCGATCTCATGGTCGAGCCCGCACGCCGGGCGAACGCAGCGGCGCGGGTACGCGAGCGCGGCATTATCATCCCTACCTTCGCACAGATGAAGGACCCCTCCCGCATCCCTCCGGAGGTCCGTGAACAGCTCACGGGCGTGGGGCTTTGGGATCTGAACCCTCTGAATCTCTTCCGAATCACTTGGAAAAATGAGCCGGTTGAGCATGGCGGCGGCTTCGGCGGCGTCAACTACCTCGAATTCCCCAGCAGCCTGACCGGGGTCGAGGCGCGAATTCTGGCCCTGGTCGGCAAATGGTTCCCAACCGGAGCCCACAAGGTCGGCGCTGCTTTTGGCTGCCTGGTCCCCCGACTGGTCACCGGCCAGTTTGATCCCACCAGCCAGAAAGCCGTCTGGCCATCCACCGGCAACTACTGCCGCGGCGGCGCGTACGACTCAGCCCTGCTGGGCTGTGAATCGATCGCCATCCTTCCGGAAGGGATGAGCAAGGAGCGCTTCGACTGGCTGGCGGGCATCGCCGGCGAGGTGATCAAGACGCCCGGCAGCGAATCGAACGTCAAGGAGATCTTCGACAAGTGCTGGGAACTGCGCCGCTCCGGCCAGGATTTGATGATTTTCAACCAGTTCGAGGAGTTCGGGAACTACCTCTGGCACTATGAGGTCACCGGGCATGCCATCGAAGAGGTTCTGCAGCAAGAGCTTGGCCCGGACGATCGCTATATGGGCGTCGCGCTCACGACCGGTTCCGCCGGAACGATCGCCTGCGGCGATTACCTCAAGCAAGCCTTCCCGGGCAGCAAGATCGTTGCCAGCGAAGCGCTGCAGTGCCCGACACTGCTGGAAAATGGATTCGGCGCCCACCGCATCGAAGGCATCGGGGACAAGCATGTCCCCTGGATCCACAACCTGGCCAACACGGACGTGGTCGTGGCGATCGATGATCAGGCGGTTGTGTCCCTGGCGCGGCTGTTCAATGAGCCGGCCGGCCGCGGCCATCTCGTTGGGCAAGGCGTTCCGGAAGAATTGGTGGAACAGCTGGATCTGCTCGGGTTCTCTGGGATCGCCAATCTCCTCTCAGCGATCAAGTTCGCCCGCTACTTCGAGCTCGGTCCGGAGGATGTTGTGGTGACGGTGCTCACCGATTCGATGGATCTCTACCGCAGCCGCCTCGAGGAGCTGCGCTCGACCGAAGGTGACTACGACGAGAAGCTGGCGGCAGCCGATGATGCGCGCTATCTCAAGGGAGCTTCCACAGACCATATGCTGGAGCTTCGCTACACCGACCGGCGGCGGATCCACAACTTGAAGTACTTCACCTGGGTCGAGCAGCAGGGTCGGGAGTTCGATGAGATTATGGCGCAGTGGTACGATCGCGACTATTGGACGGGTATTCAGCGCCAGGTCGAAGACATCGACTCGCTGATTGAGGCATTTAATCAGGAAGTTGGGTTGCCCGAGGCGGCTTGAGCTGGGAAGGCGCCGCACGGCTGAAGGGATTCTCTTGCGTTCGAGGTTGGGGGCGACGCTGCATGGCGTGGTCATTCTGCTGCTCGCCTGGGGCGGTCTCACGAGCGCCCGCGGACGCACGACCGCCCGGTTGGTGCAGGATGAGAGCCCTGTTCTCGAACCGATCACCACAGAAAATCTGGATCGCCTGACACGGATTGGGGCGCTGCCCTATCCGCAGGATGTCCGGCTGAACACAGTGGCGTTCAGCCAGGGTGATGGTGCGTGGATCGCGGCCGGTTTCGATGGTGGCTCCGTATCCGCCTGGGAGACGGCCGATCTGGTTCCCCTTCAGGTCGGTGAGGAAGGTCATGCCGGCACGGTGACCGACCTTGCCTTCTCGCCGGAAGACCGTGATCTGCTGGCGAGCGCGTCCTGGGACACGTCGATCCGCCTCTGGTTTCTCACCGATTCTGAGCTGATCCCGGATCGCATCTTCAGCGCCGGAAGTACCTACTCGGTCGAAGCCCTGGCGTTTTCTCCGAGCGGCCTCAACTTGATCGCCGGATATGGCGACAACCGGGTTCTGAGCTGGCGAACGGCGGACGGACGGCGTACCGGGTCGTTCAATTTTGATCCTGAATTCAAGATCAACGATCTGGCTTTTGCCGCAGACGGCCGCACCCTGACGGCCGCTTCTTCAGATGGGTCCATCATCCTGTGGCAGGTCAACGAAGAGGCCACGGTGGTGATCGATTTCCGCTGGTCGCGCACGGTCTCTCAGCTGGCTCGCTCCGACCTGATCCTCGTGCCGAGTAAGCTGGCGTTCCATCCACTCGTCGAGGATTCTCTGGCGATCGCCACGTTCGAAGGCGCTCTGCTCAACGTCGATGTCGGCAGCCGCCAGGTCCTCCAGCAAACAACTGTGCCGGCCGAACTGATCGACATCAGCTACTCGCCGGATGGCACCCTGCTCGTCGCCTGTACCGCCGATGGGAAGCTGCGCATCTTTGAAGCGGAGACCCTGGACCGGCTTTTCGAGATTACCCAGCGGCCGCTCAGCTACGGCTGCCGCTTCTCACCCGATGGCCGGCGGATCGCCCTGGCTGCCGAGAGCGAGCTGATCATCTTTGGGGTCCCGGTGCCGGCGACGGCGACCCCAACACCGTCGGCAAGCATGACTCCAACGAGAACAGCGCCGCCGACCGAAGAACCTATCGACACTCAGCCGGCTCCCACGGAAAGCCCCCCGGCGGCGCCAACCGCGACGCTCTCGCCCACGCCATCTCCGACGCCGGCTGGCGGCTCAACTCGCCTGGTCAATGGGCTGAGGGACGTCGGCGAATTCCTCGGCGCCGTCGCCCCGATCTTCGCGCTGGGGGTTCTTTTGCTCTATCTGACGACGATGACGATCCGCATGCGCCGGGCGGGAGCCGGATGGCGCCAGGTCCTGCGGGCGAGCGGCCGCTTTCTGTGGAAGGTGCTGACGCTCAACCTGCAGGAAGCCGGGGGAGTCTTTCAAGAGGCATCATCGAAGCCCGCTGAGAAGCCCTCCGACAAGGATGGGGAATCGCCAAAGCCCTGACATGAAGGGAGGTGGAGCGACGATCGACCCAGAACGCTAAACCAGGATGTGCAGCCAATCGGCCCATATGGCCATAGAGGGGGAAAGATATGTCCACGCTCAACCCGGAAGACCTCGTCCTCGTCGCCATTCTGCCAAGCCCTCGCGATCTGGAAATCGCTCGTGTTCTCGGCTGGTATCGTGTTCCGCTCCAGCATGCCCCAAAGATCCTGCGCGTTGACTGGATCGCCTTCTACCAGACAGCCGCATATGGCCCGGAGCGCTGGTCGGTGCGCTACCTGGCCCCGGTGACAGGCTTTGAATTGACGACACGCGCGCAGCTGCTTCGGGGTGAGCCCGATCACCCGCGCGCTGAAGAACCCTATCTCAAATTCCAGCTGGGTCCACTCGAGGCGCTCCCACAGCCGATCCTGGCTGGGAAGTGGAAGCGCTTCACGTTTGGCTACACCAGCGGCGCCCGCCTCCTCCAGGGGAGCGAGTTGAAGGACCTGACGCTGCCCGCCGACACACTCGGGGCCGGGACTCTCCTTCGGAGGTCACTGGGAGGGAAGGCGGGGTCGGACGCCAGCTGACAGCTATCCGTCAAGCTTGCGTCCGGCCAGATGTGTGCCTCCGGAGGAAGATGGCTGAAACCCAGGCTCCGCTACGCTGTGGGGAGCTCGAGAGCGCTCGACATCGGACTTCAGTGGTTGTATCATTCATCGCTGGGCGGTCGCGATCAACCTCGCGCCGACCCGGCTCCAGCTTGAGGAGGTCCCATGCGCCGAGTCCGCCTGGCACTCATGTTGCTCAGCCTCCTGTTCGGACTCAGTCTGACTTTTCCGGCGGCTGCTCAATCGAAAACGCTCGTCTGGGAGCGCTACGACGTCTTTCTCACCGTCCAGGCCGACGGGACGATGCAGGTCGTTGAACGCCAGAGCATCAACTTCACCTCCGGCACGTTCACCTTCGGTTTCGCGATCATCCCGCTGCGCAACACCGAGGGGATACGGAACCTTGCCATCAGTGAACCCGGCGGCCGGACTTACCTCGAGCGATCCTTTACCAATGATCCATACGAGTTCTACACCACGCGCTCGGGCGACGAGATCGAAGTTCGATGGTACTTCCCGCCGGTTGCGAACGAGACAAGAACCTACGACCTTTCCTACACTGTTGATGGCGCCGTTCGAATCTACGAGACGGGCGACAAGCTTCAGTGGCTTGCCATCAGCGGGGAGCGGGACTTCCCGATCGAGAATGCCACGGTCACCGTCACGCTCCCTGAAGGCGCCAGCATTATCACAAACCCCGATTCGGCTGGTGTGCGGGTCGACTGGGTGCAGAACAACAATGGCCGTACTGTCACCTATACAGCCACAAGGCCGATGGCGGGCTCCGAATTCATCGACATCGGAGTCGAATTCACACACGGTGTTGTGCCCGCCGTCAAGCCCAGCTGGCAGGAGCGTGTCGACCAGGAGCAGTTCTATACACTGAACGTGCGGCCCTGGTTGAATCTCCTGATCGGGGTCGTGGCGATCCTCGGCGCCGTCGGCGGACCGATCCTTGCCTATTTACTCTGGTATATGCGGGGCAGAGACCCCGAGATCGGTCCCGTGCCGGAGTATGTCAGTGAGCCCCCGGAGGAGCTGCCGGCTGGCTTGCTTGGCTCGCTCATCGACGAACAAGCCGATATGAACGATGTTGTCGCCACGATCATCGATTTGGCGCGCAAGGGCTATCTGGCCATCGAAGAGACCCAGGAGCGCGGCTTCTTCGGGCTGAGTTCGACGGATCATATCTTCCGCCGGCTGAAATCAGTGGATGAGGCGCTGGCACCCTATGAGCGCCAGGTCATGCGCGGTCTCTTCGGCAAGAGCCGGGACTCACGCAAGCTGAGTGATCTGCGCAACAAGTTCTACAAACAGCTCCCCAAGATCCAGGAAACGCTGTACGAATCACTGGAGCGCGAAGGTTATTTCAAGCGCCGGCCTGATAAGGTCCGCAACGCGTATCGCGGCATCGGGGTCGGCGTCATCGTGCTCGCCTTCCTTTCTCTGTTTGTGGCTGCACCGCTTGCGGTGTATGCCGGGGCTTTCTTTTGTCTCCCGGTCGCGCTCGGAATCGCCGGTCTATCCGTGCTGATCGCCGGCGGAGCCATGCCGGTGAAAACCCTAAAGGGCTCGGAGGCCTCGGCACGCTGGCTTGCCTTCAAGAAGTACCTGCTAGAGATCGAAAGGCATCAAGATCTTAAGGAGGCTGCGCAGCTGTTCGATCGCTACCTGCCTTATGCGATTGCCTTCGGGATGAAAAACTCCTGGGTGAACAAGTTCAGCCGCCTCACAGAGGCGCCTGCGCCCGGCTGGTACATCCCGCATCCCATGAGCAGGCCGATCGCCTCGGGCGGCTCCGGCGGCGGCCGGTTGGCTAAGGCGGCGCCGGCTGGCTCCACCGGGCCCGGTGGGTTGCAGGGGATGTCCGACAGCCTCTCCGGCGGGCTGCAAAGCATGAGCGATGGCCTGACCAGCCTGCTGAACAGCACTGGACGGGTGCTGGGATCGGCGCCGTCCTCCAGCGGCTCAAGCGGTGGCGGTGGATTTAGCGGCGGCGGATTCAGCGGTGGGGGCGGCGGCGGGGGTGGGGCGCGCGGTTTCGGATAATCGAACAGGGTGCAGGAATAGCTAAAGGAGCGAATTTGAACAGCGGAAGAGTGATCGGAATCTTGCTCATTTTCGGTGGGCTGGGGCTAGGCCTGATCGGCGCGCTCTGGCTGATCTCCTCCCTCACCGGTGGGAATCTTCAGACGGGCGGCGCGCTGCTCGGCGGCGGGCTGATAGCGGTGATCTTGCTGCCATTGATCGGCGCAGGCATCTTCCTGTTCGTGCGCAGCGGCCAGGAGGCGCAAGAGGACGCCGAGCGCCAGGAAATGCGGCGCATCCTGGACATCGTCAAGAGCCGCGGGCAGGTCCCGATTAGCGAGCTGGTGCTTGAGCTCCGCTCCTCACGCGATGAGGTGCAGCAAAAGATCCATGCACTGGTGGGGATGGGCCTGTTCAGCGGCTACATCTTTTGGGACGAAGGTATCCTGTATTCGGAGGACGCCTCGCAGCTTCAGGGACTTGAGCGATGCAAGCAGTGCGGCGGCGAGATCAAGCTCGGGGGCAAGGGGGTGGCCACCTGCCCTTACTGCGGGACGGAGTATTTCCTCAGCTGACGGCGATCTGCAGCATTGAACGGACCCTGCTGCGGCACAGAGCAGGGTCCGATCGCTTTTTCCTGCGACTGCGGCTGCAAGACACCTGTAAGGCCGAACCCGGCCCGGGGTCGCTACAATGAATCGCAACCGAGGTACGCGAAGAGGTATGCACATGTTGTCTGCAATGGTTGGTTTTTCACTGGCGGCGTTCCAGCTGCTACTCACACTGACCCCGGCGGTGGTGGCCATCGCCCTGCTCACCAATCGCCTGGATTTGCTGCCGGGTGCCCTGCTGAACGGTGCGCTTGGCCTCCTCTTGTGGCTCGTCTACCGCAGCCTTCGCGAGCATATCAACTCCCATGAAGCATCTGCCAGCCTGCGCGAGTTCTACCAGGCCTTTATGCCGGAGAGCCAGCAGTCTGAGGATGATGAGAGCCCGCAGCAGCACCCTTTGTGGAGCTACTGGCAGGGAGGCGTGGTGTACGGCCTGAGCTACGTTGCAGTCGCCGGCACGCTGCGAGCCCTGATCGAACTGGTCTCCTGATCCGGACGTAGATCGACCTGCAAACCATCTTCCGCCAAGGACAGCCCCCTGATTCCAGGGGGCGTTTCGCGCCTCTGCTAGGATGAAATGGGAGCATCTCGCTTAGCCGAGGAGGACGGCATTGACCACCAAGCTCATTCAAGGCGGCACGCTGGTGACGGCCGCCGAGACCGTGCGGGCCGACCTTCTGATCGAGGGCGAGACCATCGCGGCAGTCGGCCTGGATCTGCCGCAGGGGGATGCGGATGTCGTGGATGCGATGGGGAAGCTGATTCTTCCGGGCGGCGTCGATCCCCACACCCACTTCGATCTGCCCATGTTCGCCACCGTCAGCTCCGACGACCACTACACAGGGCACAAAGCGGCTGCCTTTGGTGGGACGACGACTGTGATGGATTTTATCCCTCACGAAGCCACGGGTCTGATGGATTCGATCGATCTCTGGAAGGCGAAAGCTCGCCCGCGGGCGGCGATTGATTACGGCTTTCACATGAATATCACCCGGCTCGATGAGGGTGTCCTCAAGCAGATTCCGCTGCTTCTCGAGCAAGGGATCCCCACAGTCAAAGTTTTCATGGCGTACAACGGCCGCCTCCGCCTTCAGGATGGCGAGATCTTTGACGTGATGCGTGCTTGTGCAACCCACGAGATGTTGACGATGCTGCATGCCGAAAACGGTGACGTGATCGACCGCCTGACCTCCGAAGCCGTGGCCGCCGGCCGCCGCGCACCCATCTGGCACGCGCGCACCCGTCCTGCGTGGGGCGGGATTGAGGCGGTTCTGCGCGGCATCGCGCTCGCGGCGCAGGCCGGAGCTCCGCTGTACGTGGTTCATATGAACAGCGCAGGTGAACTGGATCAGCTGCGCTATGCGCGCCGGCGCGGCCTGCCGGTGATGGGTGAGACATGCCCCCAATACCTCTTCTGCACGGAATCCCATTTGGCGCGTGAAGACGGCGCAAAGT
>JBFJVD010000002.1:0-55869 GCA_041624375.1 Anaerolineales bacterium | reverse complement strand
GTTCAACCCCCAGCTTGCCGGCGCGCCCACCAGCGGAACCGCCCTTCACATGGACCGGTAAGAAAACGTTGGATGTCAAGCTTCGCATCCTGTTCCTGACGGCGAGGTGCAGCAGGCAACCTAACCTCAGCCGACGTACCCCATATCGCGCAGGCGTTTGACGATGATCTCCTTTTCTTCGCTGGAGAGTCCTTCGCCCGTCCCATCCGCCTCGTCCGCGCGCGTCTGCTCTTCCGTGTCGATGACGCGCACCGGCCCCAGATCCGCAGCAAACGCCGCTTCAAGCACACTGCCGTCCATATTGGACGGGACCGACTCACCGAGCAGGTGCAGGATCGTGGGTGCAAGGTCGATGATCTGCGCGTTATCGTGCCAAGTCCCTTTTTTGACCGGCGGCCCCCACAGCAGGAACATCCCATTCGGGCGATGCGTCCCGGAGATCCCACGGCGCATCTGTTCGATCACCTGGTTGGAGCCGAACTCGTATTCGCCAAAGCCGAAGTACTCCATGCGCGTCGGGATGAAGACGATGTCGGAGGCTTCTTCCAGATTCTTGCCGCTGTAGATTTCCTCCCGCCGGTAGATTTCCTGCACGACCGCTTCGCCGGTCTGCGGGTCGCGCAGCTCTTTGAGCCGGGCGATGATCTCTTCCCGAACCGCCTCGTAGGTCTCGCCGGGCTCGACTCGTCCCTGAGGCTCGCGCCCGCGCACATTGATCCGGATCTGACCGACGTTCCCGAGGGAATAAGCCTGCGTGCGCGGCCAGTCCACATCGCCGAAGGAAAGGAACAGTGTCTTCAGCAGTCCTTGTCCCTGACCGCGGACCACTTCGCGCTTGAGCCTGCCAAAGCCGAAGCGCATGAGGAAGTTGTAGATCGCCATCGGCGCAAAACCAAGCCGGAAGAGCCCAGCCTTGAACATCGACCAGGGGCGGCGGCGGATCTTCAGGAAACCCTCCTGACGCAGCCAGTTGTTGACATGGATGAACTTGTGGAACGGACCAAAGCCGTGGTCCGACATCAGCATCAGCACGGTCTGCTCGTCGAGCGAATCGGCAATCTCGCCGAGCGCCCGATCGACGTACTGGAAGTACGCCAGGATGGCGTCGCCATACTTCTCTGCTTTGGCCGGATCATGCAGCGGGTGCTGGGAGTCCATATATTTCCACATCGCATGCTGCACGGTATCCGTACCGTTGAAGACCAGCATGCAGAAATCCCAGTCTTCACGAGCGCGGAGGTGGTGGAGGACTTTCAAGCGCATCTCGGTGGTGCGATAGAGCCGGTCGATGAACTCATCCACCCCCGAGTCGGAGTATGCCTGACCCGGATCCGGGTACAGCAAATACTCCCCGAGCTCCGCTTCCAGCTGGCTCAGCAGATTCGATGGGAAGGTGATGGTCACCTTCTTGGACGGGGCTGGCATACCGGAAATCAGCAAACCGTTGACCGGCTGTGGCGGAAAAGTCATGGGGATATTGATCAAACACACACGCCGATCCGCATGACTCAGGATGCGCCAGAGCGGCGGCTCCTGGCAATGCTCCGCCGTGACCGGCGAAACGTCATAGCTGTGACGGTGCCGGTAGATCCAATCGTACAGGCCGTGCTTGCCCGGGTTCATGCCGGTCATGAAGGAGGTCCAGGCGGGAGCCGTCATAGGCGGGACCGTGCTCTCCAATTCGCCCGCTGCCCCTTCCTTGAGCAGCCGCTGGATCGTCGGCAGCTTGCCCTGCTCAGCCCATGGTTTGATCAGGTCGTAGGTGGCCCCATCGAGGCCAATGACCAGTACCTTATAGTGCTTCTCCAAACCCATAACACCCTCTTTACGCTACCTTTGATATCCGGCTTGCTTCTGCGGCGCCCACCGGCGAGTGCCCGCCCGACGCGGAAACGCCGCCGCACCACCGGCAGCTAACCCTGCGTTGTCGATAGATCCCGAACTTCCTCGTCGACCGCCAATTCCAGATCCTCAGCCGGCTCGGATGACGGGCGCAGCACCTTTCCACCCTGCAGCGACACAACGGTGGCGATCGCCATCAGCAGCGCCAGATCGTTTTCAGAGAAGCGCCTTGCCTGCGGGTGCGAAAGCGTGAGCACACCGAGCACTTTGTCGCCCGCGAGCAGCGGAACGCTCATCGCCGATCGCGAGCTGCCGTTGGTATCGTCCCACGGCCGCTTCAGCCAGCGAGAATCGTCCCGCGTGCTGATCACCAGCGCCGGCTGCCGATTGCGGACCACCCAGCCGGCCAGCCCTTGGACAACGGTGTCTTCCAGTTTGTGGTCTTCGTAAGATGGCTCCTCATCGCCGTACGCAAGTGCGCCCTCGATCGGATTGCCGTTCTCATCCAGGATCAAGATGCTGCCACTCGAGGCGCCGAGGCTCGCGAGCGATAGCTGCAGCGCGTGGCGCAGAAAGCCGTGCACGTCGATCGCCTCTTGCAGCCCCTGTCCGAGTGCGAGCAGCCGCTCCTGCGAAAGGCGGGAGAGCGCCGCCATCATCTGCGGCGCCACCTCACCCATCAGATTGCGCTGCCGCAACTCGAGGATCGCCAGCTTCTGCGCCAGATCCCGGTTGTGCGAAGTAAGCCTGGAAATAGTGACCGTCTGGAACAGCTGAATCACGGCCAGCAGAACAATCCCGACCATGAAGATGAGCGAAGGGCCGTATTCGATCTGCACCAGCCCGGCCAACAGCTGGAGCGAGCCACGGAAAAGCGCCATGATGAAGATGATTACGCCACCGAGCAGCCAAATCAGCGAGTACTCCTCGCGCAGGCGTCCGCGGCGAATGAGCTCGAGCACGAGCAGGATCAGCCCGATGCTCGCCAACAGGACCAGGATTTGAAGTCGAAGCTGCATTAGGTCCTCCCGTTCCGCCGTCGTGGCGGCTCTCGCAGGGCTGCCAAAAAGGTCGCCAGGGTGACTTTGAACGCATAGTAGATGGAGCGCAGGTAGGTGATCGACGACGCCCCTGTCCGCCGCGGTTCCATCATCACCCTGACTTCTTGTACACGCAGTTTTGCTTTCCCCAGCAGGACGCGCGCTTCCACCTCCGGGTAGTCCTGCGGGTAGTTTTCGGCCAGCACCTTGGTCGCCCGTCGATTCAAGGCCTGCATCCCCGAGGTGGGATCGTAGGTCGGCTGGCGCACGAACCAGCTGACCAAGCGCGCAAACCAGCGGATGCCCAGGGCGCGGGCCCGCGGCGGACTGTAGGTATGCTGGCCCGGCAAGAAGCGCGAACCGATCGCCACATCGACCTCGCCGCGCCGGACCGGCGCCAGCAAATGCCGGACTTCCTCGACTCGATGCTGCCCGTCGCCGTCAAGGCGCACGACGTACTCGAAGCCCAGGTCCACGGCGTACTTGAAGCCGGCCTGAACCGCGCCCCCAATGCCGAGGTTGTAGGGCAGGCGAAGCACATGGGCGCCGGCCTGCGCCGCCGCACGGGCCGTCTCATCTTCCGAGCCGTCATCGACCACCAGCACGATCCCAAGGCCTTCCTTGCGGACCTGCTGGACCACGTTGGCGATGCTGCCCTCTTCGTTGAACGCCGGTATGACCACCAGGACTTGCGGCTCGAGGTCGAGGGCTGTTGGCGCTTTGACAATGTCCACTTGCGAAACTCGTTTCCCGGCCTGCCTTCTCACCTGATCTTGCTGACGGCAGGCCGCTACCTCCACCGAAACCGGCACGGCTCGCTCAGCCGGGATAGACCAGCTTGTAGCGCGGCTTGAAACTCATCGCCGTCCGATCGAAGAACACAGATTTGGTCTGGCTGAACTCCGCCAGCGTCTGCGCAGCGGCCTCGCGGCCGAACCCCGACTGCTTCCAGCCGCCGAAAGGCAGCCCGGGGGCGCGAATGAGATGGTCGTTGAGCCAGACGTAGCCGGCCTCGACCGCATCGGCCATGTCCAGGGCGGTGTACAAATCGTTGGTCCACACCGAACCGGTCAGGCCGTAGGGAGTGTCGTTCGCCATTCGAATGGCATCTTCACGGTTCACGAAGCGCTGGATCACCGGCACCGGACCGAAGATCTCATCGCGCACAATGCTCATCTCGGAGGTGGCGTCGGCGAAGACCGTCGGCTGGACCCAGAAACCCTTCGCAAAGGGCCCTTCACGTTCAAGGATGCCTCCGGTCAGCATCGTCGCGCCCCCATCGATCCCTTCCTGGATGTAGCCTTCGACCCGGTCGCGGATTCGGGTGCTCACCATCGGCCCAAGATCGTTCTCAGGATTCAGACCCGGTCCCAGCCGGAGCTTCTGCGATTTGGCAA
The DNA here is from genome assembly GCA_041624375.1 of Anaerolineales bacterium. Classification (GTDB taxonomy): domain Bacteria; phylum Chloroflexota; class Anaerolineae; order Anaerolineales; family E44-bin32; genus JBFJVD01. The sequence goes on along the minus strand of JBFJVD010000002.1, from coordinate 51,590 downwards.
CAAACTTGTCGATGAATTCCTCATAAGCCGGGTCCTGGACCAGAATCCGGGTGGTGGCCATGCAGATCTGGCCGCCGTTCAGATATGCACCCCACATCGCGCCTTCGACGGCCCCGTCGAGGTCTGCATCGGCGAATACGACCTGTGGTGCCTTGCCGCCCAGTTCGAGCAGCAGCCGCTTCACATTCACGGAACCCTGCTGCATGAGCAGCTTGCCGACCTTAGTCGAGCCGGTGAAGGCGATCATCTGGATCCCGGGATGCTCACCCATCGCCTGACCCACCGTCGGGCCGTCGCCGAGGACCAGGTTGATGACCCCTTCCGGGACGCCGGCTTCGATGATGCACTCCACCATCTTCACCGAAGACACCGGGCACTCCGGCGGCGGCTTGAAGACCACGCAGTTGCCGGCGGAAAGCGCCGGGGCCAGCTTCTCGCTGCCCAGCACGAGCGGCACATTGGCAGGCGTAATCGCCCCCACAACGCCGATGGGCTGGTACATCGTATAGCCCGAGGCCCAGGGAACAGGGCGAACCGCAGCACCATGGAAGGTCATCAGGGCGCTGGCGAAGAAATCCCAGGCGTTGGCCGCCAGCGGGACCATCATCCCCATGCTCTGGCGGATCGAGCGCCCCTGGTCGGTGGTTTCGGCGACGGCGATCTCGTCTTTGCGCTGCATCATGATTTCACCGACGCGGCGGATAATGCGCGACCGGTCGGCGACCGCCATCTTGCGCCACTCACCGCGGGCGTGGGCTTCCTGCGCCGCCTGGACGGCCCGGTCGACGTCTTCCTTCGTACCTTCCGGGATGGTCCCGATCTTCTCTTCGGTCGCCGGATTCAGCAGGTCGATTCGCGCATCCGAGGTCGAATCCACCCACTCACCATGAATGAAATGCTGATAATCCCGGACTTCCAGTGCCGGTGGGCGTTTTTCTTCCATCGTGTCCTGCTGAACCATGTCCTGCCTCCTCACGGTCGAATCCTTGGGCGAACGCTCCGCCTGCTATCGAGCCGCCGCTGGGATCGACTGGGTGATGGAGGGGGTGCGGCCGCACCCCCTCCATCCTTTCTCCCTCCGTGTCCTACGAGCAAACGCTAACTGTCGACGCGTCCGAGCCGATCCAGGGCCTCCTGGAGGAAGGAATCGTCGATGACCTGATCAAGCGGGAGCGGCGTGTCGAACTCCGTGTAGCCGCGACCGACGTGATAGGCCTGGATGTCTTCCGTACTCGGCCGAAAGATTTCACCGTTCGGATCGAAGAAGTACACGATGGCGTTGCGCGCCGCCGGCTCAGGAACGGTCGTGAAGCTGAGGATGGCCTGGATGATCACATCATCCTGGCGCCACTCCTCGCCCACCATTTCGCGGCCGGCCTTCAGCAGGGCCATCATAAACCGAACCGCCACCTCGCGGTTCGCCGGATCCAGGAAACGAGCGCCGTAGTACGTAACTCCGTTCTGCGGCCCATCGGCGATCTTGTCGCCTTCGATCAGCACGCCGCCGATCGGCGGTTCGCCGCCCTCACCCGGCCGCAACGCGGCTGATGCCAGCGGATGCGGCAGGATGGCCGCGTCTACCGCAGCGTTTGCCAGCGCCTGCGGCATCTCGGGGAAGGGGATCGTGATCACCTCGACATCTTCCAGTGCCAGTCCGCCCTGCTCCAGTGCCTTCGAGAGCAGGTACTCGGCCATGCCGCGCTCGACGTTCACCGCCACCTTGAGCCCGGCAAGATCAGCGACGGAAGAGACCTGGCCTGAGGACAGCAGCTCGGTGCGTACCACGAGCGGCACCGCGCCGTGGCCTTCGGTCTGGCGCGCATTGGCGGAGACCACTCTCACGTCAAGGTCCTGGTTGATGGCGTTGAACAGCGCCGGTCCGGTCTCACCGCCGCCGACGTCCAGCTGCCCCAGGCTCAGCGGGGCGATCATGTCATCGCCGGTGCGGAACGACTGCATCTCGACGGTGAGCCCCTGCTCAGCGAAGTAGCCCTTCTCCTGGGCGACGAACAGCGGGGTGAAGGCGATGATCGGCAGATAGCCGACGTTGATCGTGCCCAGGTCGGGCACCTCGGGCGGCTCCTCCGTTGCTGCGCCGCAGGCGCTCAGGATCAGCGAGAGCGCCATCAGCAGGTTCAATCCGAAGATCAGTTTCTTGGTCATCAATTTCCTCCGTGGGGTTTGATTGGCTCATCAAACCCGTTTCTTCTCTCCCGTTCAAACGGCGGATGAGGACAACGCATCCCGTGCTTCAGTGATCCGCAATCGACCATCCTTTCCCGCTGTCCCCTCGCCCCTCCAGCGCGGCGGACGTGCGATTTCAAACTCGGGCATAACGGCAAAATCAGATCTGAGTCAGAAGCTCCTATCCGGCCTGCGGTCTAGTCCTTCCAGGCCCGCGGCTCCGCGCCGCGCACATCGAGCACAATGATCTGTAGCGACTCCGCCGCGGCGGCCGCCTCAAGCGCCGCGTGGATCTCGGTCCGATCCAGTCCGTCATGAATGACTCGTACGGCATCCTGGTAACCGGCGAGGACGGAATTCCAGACAACTTCGGACACCGGCTGACCCCCGGTACCTGCGGCGCGCCCGTTGTAGAACACCACCACTTTGATCGGCGTCCTGCGCTGCAACGCCTCGGCCAGCGCCAGATGGCCGGCGGATACGAAGGCGAAATCCCCGATCAAAGCCCAAACATCGCGATAGCCGGCCAGATGGGCGCCGATCGCCAGCGGGACGCTCCCGCCCATATACGTGGAAAGGTCGCAGCAGTCGTAGGGTGGGAAGGCAAACAGATGAGAGACGCCGGTGTCACCGGTGACGATCTCACCTCGCAGTTCACGAAAGACATCGAAGAAGGGCCGGTAGACGCTCATCCTCGTAAGCCAGGCCTCGGGCAGGCCGTCCGGTATCCGCGGCAGCGCCGGCTTGGGAATGGAACGCCAGTCTTCGCCGCGCTGCTTCGCCACGAGTACATCGGCCTGGTACGCGGCGAAAACCGGCTGCAGGTAATAGCGAGTCGGGTCGGGCTCAAAAGCCAGCTCCGGCTGCTCCCGCTCCCGCCGGACGAATGCGTGCGTCGCCGCAACGTCAGGCGCTTCCAGAACCAGCGCCACCGGCTGGGCGCGCGCCTCCGACCAATCGAACGCGGCACGGACCTGCTCATACAGGTCGCCGTCTTTGAGGCGGCGATACGGGTAGCCTAGGCCTTCGAGGTAGCCCTGGATGTCGAATACGCAGTCCGAGTGCTCGGCCTTTGGATCGTCAACGATGAGCGTGACGAAGCCGGCCGTTGTCCCGGCGACCAGCGCATCGACGGCGCTGTTGGCCGCCTTGGCAAAGCCGTGCGCCTTGATTACCGCCGCCGAACGTCGGCCGACCAGGGCTGCCCCGTGGGCGATTGTGTAGGCGACTTCCTCGTGGTACGAGACCGGCAGATCCATCCCCGACACGTCTCGAAAGGCGTCAAAAACCTGATTGGCGCCGAAGCCGGGCACATGGGTGAGAACCGCTGTGCCGGCGTCCCACAAAGCGTGCGCAATCACGCGGCCAGCTTCAGCCTCAGCGGCTGGCTGGGGCTGCGCCTCTACTTTACGAGGGCTGACGGTATCCTGTTGATGTACCATGAATCCTCAGTTCAATCGCTCAGGCGCGCGGATCTTCCGCCGCCTGAATCAGGCTGCTCGACACCACGATCCCGCGCCCGAACACGCGCAGGAGCAGCGGGTCGGAGAGCACTTCAGGAACCTTAAAGCGCACGCTGAACTGGCCTGGCGCATCTTCGACCCGCCGGCTCTGGCCGTCGAGCGGCCAGGTCCAGCGGAGGTAGATCCAGGGTGTGAGGCGGACCAGCACGAATTCCTCTGTGCGTACGGAACCCTGGCGCTCGATCAGCTTCTGAATGGGGGTGTTCTGGACCACCACCGAGCCGCAGACACGGCGGATGTTCAGGTCGGCGCCCAATTCACGCATCCGCTCGATGAGCGTATAGCGCAGATGCGAGGCGATGCCGCGGCGGCGATACTCCGGATGCACCTCGGCCGCCAGAGTCAACCCGTCGCCGATCTCGATGGGGAAATGAGACGCCGTGAGCGCGGATTGATCGGTCTTCAGTGCTCCCCAGACATAGCCAACCACCTGGTTGTTCGTCAGTGCATAGATCCCGAGCAAACCCCGGTTCAAATTGCGGTGGAAGAGATGGGCCACCAGCGACCCTTTCCACGGCCGGATCATGTCCACATTGGCGGGGTCGATCCACTTGAACTCGATGCCGTTGGCGGGACGCTCCGGGACGGGAAGCTCGGCGTCCATCGGCAGCTCGTAGAGGTACTGGCGTGTGTAGGAGAACAGCCCTTCGCCGAATTGCTGGAAGATGCGCAGGGGCCGCAGGCCTTGCTCACGACGCGCTCCTGAGCTGCGCGCGGCGCGGCTCTCGCCCGCGCCTTCCCAGGGCATCAGGTGATCCGCCAGCCACTGCAGCGCGTTCGTCGTCAGCAATCCGATGACGCCGATCATGATCAGGCCGGCGTACATGCGGCTGGTGGCGAGCGAGCCCCACGCGAGCCAGATCATGTAGCCCAGTCCATTACGCGAGGCGACGAATTCGGCGGCGATGATCACCACCAGGGCGATGCCAAGGCCCAGACGCAGGCCGGTGAAGATAGCCGGCAGTGTGGCCGGAATCACAACAGTTATGAACATGCGGACGCCGCGCGCGCCGAAATTGCGGGCCGCATCGAGCAGAACCGGCTCGATCATTTTCACGCCCGCCGCCGTGTTAATAACCACCGTGAAGAAAACGGCGACTGCCACGATCGCCACCTTGGAGGCCTCACCCAGGCCGAAGATGATCAGAATCAGGGGCAGCAGCGCCAGCTTAGGAATCGGATAGAAGACGGCGATAAGTGGATCGAGGATCTGCTCCGCCGCCCGCGACCAGCCCATCGCCAGCCCCAGGAGCAAGCCCAGCAATGAACCGACGGCAAATCCGAGCACGACGCGCTGCAGGCTGGCCCCGATATGGATCAGCATCTCGCCGCTGAGAAAGAGCTTCCCCAGCGTGACCAACACAGTGGTCGGCGCCGGGAAGAAGCGCGGATCGAGGATGCTCACCCGGACCATCACCTCCCAAGCCACCAGGACGAACAGCAGCGAGGACGATCGTTTCAGGGCATCGAGCGCACCCTTCCCCAGCCCTTTCCAGTTCAGCGCCAAGCCATTCATGCCTCCTCCTCCTGCATCGAACGCTGGACTTCTTCGAAAAGGACCTGCCAGATCTCGTAGTACAGCTCACCGAAGCGCTTGCTTCGGTGGATTTCGAGCGACCGGGGCCGGTCGAACGGGATGGAGAACTCGCGTTTGTTCGTTCCGGGGCGAGCCGTCATGATCACCACCCGGTCGCCGAGGAAGATCGCCTCCTCGATGCTGTGGGTGATGTAGACCACCGTCTTGCGCTCTTCTTCCCACACGCGTACAAGCTCTTCCTGCATCACGTTGCGCGTCTGGGCATCGAGCGCGCCAAACGGCTCGTCCATCAGCAAGATCTCGGGGTCGGCAGCCAGGGCTCGGGCAATGGCCACGCGCTGCTTCATGCCCCCCGAAAGCTGCGGCGGATAGCTGTAGGCGAATTCGGTGAGGCCCACCTTGTGCACGTAGTAGCCGGCGACTTCCTCTCGTTCGCGCTCCGGAACGTCGCGCATCTCGAGACCAAAGGCCACATTGTCCATCACCGTGCGCCAGGGGAAGATGGCATACTCCTGAAAGACGATCGCAGTGAGCGGGGTCTGATAATCGCCATCCCGATGGACGACCAGCTTCCCGGAGGTCTGCTCAACCAGACCACCGAGGATGCGCAGGAAGGTGGTCTTCCCGCAGCCGCTCGGACCGACGACGCAAACGAACTCGCCGGCGCGAACATCCAGATTGAAGCGGTCCAGGGCCAGCACACCGCCTCGCTCCGGGCCGTAGACCTTGGTCAGGTCGACCGCTTCGATTTTTGGCTTCGATCCGTTCTCCATCCTCACCTCATTCAACCGTATGCACGAAGCGGCGAGCTTTCCCGGGGGGACGCGGCAGCGATCCGGCAGGCACGGCGGCGACATCGGCCCGCAGCGCCAGCCGGTGCCGAAGATCCTCAGCCACGCGGAGCGCCGCCTGCTTGGCGGCATCGCTGTCAGGCGCCGCATCGATCTCGATCTGAATACGAATCTCGCGCATGCCGCGCGTCTCGTAGATCTCGACCAGGAATTCGCGGACCTCGGGAAAAGTCAGCAGGAAGTCTTCGAGCGCTGTTGGAAAGATATTGATACCGCGGACGGTGATCATTCCATCCGTCCGGCTGAGGATGCCGCCCACGAGCCTGGCGGAGGTGCGCCCGCAGCTGCAGGGCGCGGTGTTCAGCCGCACCAGATCGCCGGTTTGATAGCGGACGACCGGCATGCCCGTGCGACCCAGCGCCGTCAGCACCATCTCACCCACCTCGCCCTCGGGTGTGGGCTCACCCGTCTCTGGGTCGAAGACCTCGGTGATGAAGCCGCTCTCAATCATGTGGACCCCGCTCTGGGACGTACATTCGAAACTATGGTGGCCGACTTCCGACAGGCCGATGGTGTCGTAATTGCGGGCGCCCCATGCCTGCTCGATGCGGGCTTTGGTCGCCGGGATGCTGGCCCCCGGCTCGCCCCCGGTAATCAGGGTATGGACGCCTGTCGCACGGAGATCGACGCCCTCCTCACGCGCCGCCTCTGCCATCCTCAGCGCATAAGAGGGAATGCAGACCACCGCCGCCGGCTTCAGATCCAGCAAGAATCGGATCCGTTCGAGTGTGCGGTGCCCACCGCCGGGGATCATCATGAGTCCGTACATTTCGGCGCCGCTCACCGCCCCCCAGAGGCCAGCATAGGGGCCGAAGCCGAACGCGATGTAGAGCGGATCGCCCTGGCGCAGGCCGACGCCGGCGAAGTTATACGCCCAGGTTTCTCCCACGGCGATCCAATCGTCACGCGTAAGCAGCACTCTGAGGGGACGTCCACTGCTGCCGGAGGTCCGGTACCAATGGGTGTAATGATCCAGCGGGAAGGTGAGGTTGGTGCCGTACGGCGGCGCATCATCCTGGTCCTTCGCCAGGTCGGCGCGAGTGATGATCGGGAGCTGCTTAAACGCCTCAAACGAGTCCACGTCACGCCAGTCAGTCAGCCCGGCAGACTCCCACTTGCGTTGATAGAACGGATTGTGGCTGAAAAGCGTCCGGACCAGCTTGCGCAGGGCATCCCATTGGAGCTGCGCCAACTCGTCACGGCTCGCCGTTTCGACCTCTGGGCGGTAGTAGGTTCCGACGGAAAGGGTTTCCAAGCGGTCGATTCTCCTCTGGATCACGATCCGAGCCCGGCAGCCAGCCGTTAGCTGGGTACAGGCGACCTCGCCTCGATGGCCAAACCCAGCTTTATGGCCGCTGCCCTGTCCGCGTTCACGGCCCGCAGACGCGCCGGGCGACCAGAGCCCCGAAACCTGTCCGGTGCTTTGGCCTGCCGAAGCCGGTCTGCACATCTGGACGCGCCCGACCCGGTGGTCGAGCCGTGCGGACCCGATTCAGTCAGCGAAGATGGGAAGAGAACTCGGCGGCGCCAAGCGTTGCGTGAGGGCGGGCCAAACTTCCGCTACGACTTCTTCGGGACAGGTTCCGCTGGTCGAAAAAGAAAGCCCTCCTCGTGGGAGTTTTTCACCTCTGCGAGGAAGTAAAGGCTTTCACGTTGCTTGTCAGGTGCTGGCTAGCGATAGCAGCGGTCAGGAAAGCCTCCGGTTTGTTTTCCTCCTCAAGGACACTGCGCAAACTCGGGAGCTCTTCGGCCCCTCCCTCTAGTCGCTAACCAATCAGACGATGGAGCGCCTGGCCGTGCTTTTGGCAGCTTCAAACCAGCTACCCAACCATGAGCTAACACTATTTTGTAGCTACGAGGCTCGAATTGCATCACCCCGCAGGATGAAATCAATTTCATCCTGACGGATGAGGGGCGGACAGCGATTCGGTGCTCAGGGCGTTCGAACCATGGAACCGCCGGCAAGGGCCTTCGCCGAGGCTGGGAGATGGGATGACCGGCGGCGGATCGTTCTCCGAGATGACCGTGGGCTCAGGGCGCGTTGTAGGTCCCCACTAGATAGGTTAGCAGATCTAGATAGATGTCCTCAACAGCTGCCTCATACTGTAGCGTCAGCATCAGGAAGGTCGTGCCCTGGGTTTCAAAGAACGACACACCGGTAAACTCGCCCGATGGTGACACCCAGGTAAGCCGTTCACTGCCGTCCGGCTGAACCAGATCGTCCACCACATCAACGTCTTCTGCGTAGTAGTCACGCAGCATCGCCAGGGCCAGCGTGCCGGCCTCGGCGCGTGAAATGGTGGTCCCGTCGTCAAAGACGATCGACTGCACCTGTGCCCTGCCGTCCGGGGAGATGAAGCTGTCCACCGCCACGAAATTCGCGCGCAGGATTTCGTGCTTCCATGGGACGGGTACATCAAATGAGAAAAGGTCCTGCGGTCCGGTAAACGAGATCACCCACGAGTAGGCGGCTTCGCCGGCCGCAAGATTGGCGGGCGCGTCAAAGGTGGCCTCGAACGCCGCCAGGGCCTGCTCGTAGGCCGGATAGCTGTCGCTCGGGACCCTTGACTCCAGCACATGGATCCACGCCCCGCCCTGGACATAGCTCGACCGGACCGTCCACAACTGACCCTCGAGCTCCACCTGCTTAACGCTTCTCGCCGTACCTGCGTTTGCGGCGATCTCCTGCTGAAGCGATACAAAGCCCGGCTTCTCGGCAAAGAGCGTCCCTTCACGGCCCTCGACAAAGGCGGTGAAGGCATCCGCCGCAAGCGCATAGCCTGTGTAGGTGGACTGCGCCTCGATGAGCAGCGCATCGTCCGGTGAACGAAATTCCGCCGAGGCTTCCGTCACCATGAGCTCCCAGCCTTCCGGCGGGCGCAGTGAGAAGAGGCCTTCGGGATGCCGGTATGCATCGGAAGCCAGCTCCAGTTCAATCGGTACCACGGAGGTCGGTGATGGCCCGTCGGGCGGACCCTCAGGAGTCGGCATCTCCGTCGGCGGGGCCGGGGTCGCTGTCGCTTGCAGGATCGGCGTTGGCGTGCCGCCGCAGGCTGCGAGCAGCGCGGCCGCGGAAAGGAGCACAGCGAGGGTGCCGCGGCCGGCGTCAAACGGGATCATCGGCCGCCCCTTGTGCGCAAGCTTTCGCCCTGAACCTCAGCCGGGATCGGGATCCCAAAGAGTTCCAGCAGTGTCGGCGTGACGTCCATGAGCTGCGCACCCTCCACTGGCGACCGGCGTGGCTCCGCCCGCGGGTCGGCCAGGATGAACAGGCCGTTCTCCGCGTGGTTGCAGTCGTCGGGGCCGGTGTCGTTTTCAAACGTGTAGACGTCGCCATGGCCGAGGGATCCGACGGAGCGCCAGTCAAGGTCGCCGAAGTAGACCATGAGATCGGGGGCCACACCGCTCACAGAGCGGTAAACCTCCTGAGGTTTGAACACCCGGGTACCGAGATCCTCGCCGTCGGGACCCGGAATGGCGCAAAGCTTCTCTGCCAGCTCGTCGCGGAACTGCTCGTACGCCGCCGGCTCGATCACGCCCTCGGGCTCCCGATCTTTCACGTTCAGGAATACCCGGCCGTAGTAGCCGCCGTCTCCCCAGGCCATCGTCTTCGACCAATCAACATTCTCCTCATCGAAGCGGGTGATCTTGCCCGCTTCCGGCGGTGTCTTAAAGGAAAGGTATCCTTCCCGTACCAGCCACTCGTTCACACAGATCCCACCGTCCATTTTCTTCGCCCCGTGATCGGAGACCACCAGCACAACCGTGTCATCGTCAATGACATCAAGCCATTCGCCCAGTTTCTGATCGATACGAACATAGTAGTCGTAGATCGCACGCTCGTAGGGGTTCCCGGCTTGATAGCGCCGGTGCCCCGGATCGTGGTAGCTCCAGAAGCCATGGTGGATGCGGTCGACGCCAATTTCCATAAGCATGAAGAAGTCCCATGGCCGCTCCCGGATCAAGTAGTCCACCACCCGGAAGCGTTTCTCGGTCATGTCCTGGATCTGGTCGAGCAGCCAGTCTTTGTTCTCCGTGCGGAACTCACGCACGTCCACGCTGTACCCGGGGGCGATGGCAAGCACCTCATCCCGCAGCGCAGCCGGATAGGTGAATTCGCTGTCGGTGCCGGGCGCCAGAAAGCCGGAGATGAGCTGCCCGTTGATCGGGCGCACCGGATAAGTCTGCGGCACACCGATAACGATCGACTGCTTGCCGGCTTCATCCAGGTAGTCCCAGATTCGCTTGACACGGACGTAGTTGCCGGTGGCGATGAACTTGCCGGTGTAGGTGTGGTCCGCCCGATTACGGAAGCCGTAGATGCCAAGCTCGCCCGGGTCGCGGCCTGAGAGCATCGACGACCAGGCGGGGACGGTGATAGCCGGCAGGCTGGAGCGCAGCTCGCCCCAGCGTCCGCGCTCCATCAAAGCCCGAAAGGCTGGCAGTTCGTCCCGCCAGCGATCAAAGACCAGCTCGGGCGCGGCGCAGTCCAAACCAATGACCAGGACTTTGCGGGCTTCCGTTTTTCGACCGAAGGGGAATAGTCTCATGGATGGGGTTGATGTCCTTCCTGTCGGGAGCTCGAGGTGAAGGAGGCCGAGCCGCCGATCTTAACTACGGCGCCACCCCTGGCGCTGTGCATTGAACGATCCTGCAGGCGCCCCTCCGGCGCCCCCGCATTTTGCCACAAATCGGCGCAGATCGGTACCGGGCACGACTGCCTCGAGTGTGCCGGTGACTCTCAGAGCTGTGCGCTGGGGCCCCAGTCTTTGAGGCGCGCCTGATAGGCCGGGTCGTCGTAGCGCTCGAGGCGGAAGGCCGGCGCATAGGACGGCAGCCTTTCGCCAAGCACATGCGCCGCAACGAGCTCCCCCGCGGCGCAGGCGGCCATCAGGCCGAAACCCGAGAGCGCGCCGACCACATAGGCACCTTCGACGGGGAGCGGGCCGATGAGCGGCCGATTCTCGACCGTCTTGGTGTAATAGCCGCCATCGATGTAGGGTCGGGGAAGCCGATTGATGTAGGTGCGAAAACCGGGGATCCACGCCGCCATCCCGCGCAGCGCGACTTCGGGGAAGAAGGGATCGTCCGGAAGCGGGAAGCGCGGTTGAACGGGCTCCAAATGGTTCGGCCAAAGGAGCAGCACGTTCTGGCTCCCGTGGCCGCCTTCCGGGCGCGTGTGCACCCCGGCCGGCAGGCGCTCCATGAGCCAGGGCGGCGCGCCCGTTTCCCTCAGCAGCCGGACTTCCGCCGGATCCCAGTCAAGCTCGAGTTCATCGTCACCAATCACCATCGGCGCCGTCCGCGGGAGCGCGCCATGCGCATCTGGAAACGACATCTTGAGATGGAGCTCGGAGAAGACCGGCAGTTCCACCCCTAAGAGCTCGGCGACGGCGCCAACGTCCGGGCCGGCGGCGTTGATGAACGCGCCGGTGGCCAGCCGCAGGCTGCGCGCCGGGGTCTGCACATGCACCGAGTCCACCCGGCCGCCGCCGGTACCCACGCCGGTGACACGGCCCTGGAGAACCTCGGCACCGGCATCCCGGGCTTTTTGCAGCAAGTACATGCCGAGCTGCTGGCCGCTAAACCAGCCACAGCGGCGTGTGTGAAGCACGGCGACGGCCTCTTCCGAGAGAAATGGAAACTCCTGGCGGATCAGTCCCTGACTCAGGAGCAGATCAGCGCCGTCGGGCTGATCCGCGAAGCCCTCGGCGGGCGCGGCTCGATAGCCGCTGCCCGGCATTTGATCATGGATCCGCAGCCTGCCGGCGCCGAAAGCCTGCGCGCGTTCCGCTTGCAGCCGCCAGACGTCCACGTGTTCGTGCATCTTCGTTGCGTAGAGATACCCGCGCCGGTTGAGCAGAAAGGCATTTCCGCTCTCGGCAGCGAGCTGCTCCAGCCAGTCGATGCTGCGGTTCATCAGCTCGATCATGGCCCCGTCGGGCGCCGGCCACCAGTTGCGGTAGGCTTCCGTGGATTTGTCGCTTGTCAACGTCATGGGGGGGCGATCGTCGACCAGCACCACCTGCCGCTGACCACGCGCGCTCAGCGCCCAGGCAGCCGCGATCCCGGCGATACCGGCGCCGCAGATCACCACATCCGCCTGGGCAGGGTCGTTCATCAGGGGCGACCTGAAAGGAAGTTAAATGAAGCGCAGGTCGCGGTCGAAGCCTGTGAGGCTTTCAGCGCCTTCCGCGGTGACGACGACATCGTCCTCAACCCGCACGCCGCCCCAATCGGGCAGGTAGATCCCCGGCTCGATGGTGAAGACCATCCCGGGTTCCAGCTCCAGCGAATTCCCCGCAGCGATCGAGGGGGCCTCATGGATATCGATGCCCAGGCCGTGGCCAGTGCGGTGGATGAAGGCGTCGCCGTAGCCGGCAGCGGTGATCACGGCGCGCGCGGCGGCGTCCACGTCGGCACAGGACACGCCCGGTCGGACGGCGGCCCGCGCCGCCTCGTTGGCGGCGCGCACGGCCTCGTACACCGCCCGCTGCTTCTTCTCACGCGCCTCGCCGACGATGAAGGTGCGGGTGATGTCTGAGTGGTAGCCTCGAATCGTCGTCCCGAAATCGATCAAGAGGTAGTCGCCGGATTCCACCCTGCGGGCGCCGGCGGTCCCATGAGGCAACGCTGATCGAGGGCCACTGAGGACGATCGGGTCGATCGGTACGCTCTCGCCGCCATGCGCCAGGAGCGCAGCGCTCAGCCGGTTGGCGATCTCGCGCTCACTCAGGCCGGCGGACACCTCGACGACGACCTCTTCGAGCGCGGTCTCTGCGATGGCGATGGCCCGCCGGAGCGCCTCCAGTTCCGCCCCATCTTTGCGGATGCGCACCGGGTCCAGCACATCCTCCGCCGATGAAAAGCGCGCCTGGGGATAGACCGACTGCAGCGTGCGGAACTCCATCACCCGCATGCGCAGATGCTCCACCGCCAGCGATTCAATCGGCGGAAGCGCCTCCACGGCGCTCGCCAGCGCCGCCGCATGCCCGGCGGAGTCGTGCCAGCCAAAGAGGTGAGCCGCAAAAGCAGCGCCCGCTTCCCAGGTGGGCAGCTCCAGCGAAGGCAGCACGGCCACCGGCTCCCCCTCTCGCGGCAGGATGAACAGGAAGAGCCGCTCGAGCAGGTGGAAGGAAACGCCGGTCAGGTAGCGCAGATTCGGGCCGGGGACAAGGGCGACCGCGTCGACCTGCAAACGTTCGAGCTGCGCGCGGACTCGGTCGAGCCGTTCCATGGACATCCGTCCTCCTCTTGAGCCGGAATGATGAGGCTGCCGTCTCACTATATCACCCCGAAAGACCGCACTGTCGGCGGGTTACAGCCGGTGTATGATGACGTAGCGCACGCGCTGCAGGTATGCCGCAGGAGGGAGCGATGTACTTCTTCGACGCAGTCGAGCGATCGGCCAAGGAGGTGGCGCCGGGAATCCGCATCCGGACTCACTGGGGCGAGCGCATGCTGATCTCCGACGTCGAACTCGACCCCAACGCCGTGCTCCCGGAACACAGCCACCCCCACGAACAAGCCGGCGTGATGATCCAGGGGACGATGACCCTCACCGTGGAAGGCGAGACCCGCTCGCTCAAGGCCGGTGAAAGCTATCTGATCCCCGGAGATGTCTCCCACCGCGCCGTAGCCGGGCCGGAGGGCGCGCGCGTGATCGATGTCTTCAGCCCGGTACGTGAGGACTATAAGTACTGAGCGCCGACGCCCACCCCCCACATGAGCGCCAGCTGAATGCCGGACCCGCACCTGCCCGCCAGGAGCTGAGTCGATCGCAGGGGCTCTGGCGGCGCCAGTACGCCATCCCCGCCGAACATGGCGCCTGGATCTGGTTGTTCGGCCCGCTGGCGATCGGATTGGCTGCTGGTGGAAGCCCAGGGCCTTCCGCGCTCCTTCTTGTTGGCGCCAGTTTGACAGCGTTCTTGCTGCGGCAGCCGGTGACGATGGTCGTCAAGGTCTTGAGCCGGCGCCGCCGCCGAAGTGATCTGCGGGCTTCGCTCGCCTGGGCCGCCATATACGGCGGGTCCCTGAGCGTCCTGATCCTGCTCCTTGTCTTCGCCGGCCACAGCCGGCTCCTGTGGCTCGCCGCGCCCGGCATCCCGGTCTTCCTCTGGCATCTTTGGCTGGTGAGCCGACGGGCGGAGCGGGGGCGGGTTGGGATTGAGCTGGTTGGGGCCGGTGTGCTGGCGCTCACTGCGCCGGCTGCCTTCTGGGTCGCCGGCGGTCAGGAGCTCGGACTCGCCGTGCTGCTCTGGCTGATCACCTGGCTGCAAGCAGCTGCGTCGATCCTGCTGGTGTATTTGCGGCTGGGGCAGCGCGACCAAGACTCCCTTCCTGAGCTTGACGCCCGCTTGCGCGCGGCCTGGCGGCCGCTGCTCTACCACCTGTTCAATCTTGGACTGGCGGCCGGCCTGTCACTGGCAGCGACCCTCCCATGGGGCGTGACCATCGCGTTCGGTCTGCTGGCGGTCGACGCAGTGGATGCTGTGCTGCGCCCTGCGCGAAGCGTGACCCCAACGCGCATCGGTTTGCGCCAGCTGGGCGCCAGCCTGATGTTCGTGCTGATCTCGAGCCTGTCGTTCATCTTCCGGGGTTGAGCGCGGCGGCTGCAAACTTCCAGCGAATGGCGCGACACGAAGCCTGATTCGCCCTGGCTGTACGTTTTCGGCCCTGAAACGCTTGAAAATCTACGAATTTCACGCTAGAATAGCCATAATTCTACGAAATTCGCATTTCATGCCCGATCTTGATCAGCTCGATACCTCGATCCTCGCTATACTCCAGCGCGATGGGCGCAGGCCGTTCACGGAAATCGCCCAAAGAGTGGGCGTTTCGGAAGGGACGGTCCGCAACCGGGTGGCGCGCCTGGTGGAGGACCAGGTGGTCCACATCGTCGGGCTGGTCAACCCGTACGAACTGGGATTCGATGCGCCGGCGATGATCGGCGTGTCCGCCAAACCCTCCGAACTTGATCAGGTGGCGGCGGCGATCGCCGGCTTCCCGGAAGTCAGCTACCTGATCCTAGTGTCGGGCGAATACGACCTGATGGTGGAGGTGATGTGCCGGGATCGCGCCCACCTGACCTCATTCCTCAACGAGCGCCTGCGCAAACTCCCCGGTATTCAGCGGACACAGACGTTCCTCATCCTTGACACCTTCAAAATGGCCTACGGCGCGCGGCCGATGTTCTCCTTGCCCTCCGAACAGGAGCAGGAATCCCGGGTCGATCACCCCTCGATGGACTGACGCGCGGGGAGAGTCGCATGAGCGATGGGTTCGCAGTCGAGCTTCAGGAGGTTGTAAAGCGCTTCGGCGATGTGACCGCCGTGGACCACATCTCCCTGCAGATTCGGGACGGCGAATTCTTCTCCCTGCTGGGACCCAGCGGCTGCGGCAAGACAACCACGCTGCGGTTGATCGCCGGCTTCGAGATGCCGACCTCGGGCCAGATCCTCATCGGTGGCGAGCTGCAGGGCTATCGGCCGGCCTTTCAGCGCCCAGTGAACACCGTCTTCCAGCATTACGCGCTCTTTCCACACATGAGCGTCTACGACAACGTCGCGTTTGGCCTCGAGATGCGCGGTGTCCCGGACAAGGAAACGAAAAGCCGTGTGCACGAGGCCCTCGAGCTGGTTCAACTGCCCGGCATGGTGCACCGGCGGCCCGATCAGCTCTCCGGTGGGCAGCAGCAGCGGGTGGCGCTGGCACGAGCGTTGGTCAATCAACCCAAGGTGCTCTTGCTCGACGAGCCGCTCGGCGCCCTGGACTTGAAGCTGCGTAAGGCGATGCAGATCGAGCTGAAAGCGCTTCAGCACCGGGTGGGCATCACGTTCATCTATGTCACCCACGACCAGGAGGAAGCGCTGACGATGTCCGATCGGATCGCGGTGATCCGCCGCGGCCGGGTCCTGCAGATGGGCGCGCCCGAAGGCATCTACGAGCACCCGGCGAACCGTTTCGTCGCCGACTTCATCGGCGAGACCAATTTCATCCCTGGGCGTGTCGCCCCACTGGGTCCGCCGGTGGAGGTCGCGCTCGATGGTGGCGCCTCGGTCCTCTGCGGCTGGGCGGAGGAAGGGACAACGGTCGGCGCCGAAGTCACCGTCTCCATCCGTCCTGAACGGATCGGCCTGCAGGGGGTCGATGATGGTGGAACCGGAGCGGAACTGGCCCGGCTGGCCGGCACGATCACGCAGGCCATGTATCTCGGGACCGACACCCGCTACGTCATCGAGGCCGCTGGTGGGGCCACGCTGGCGGTGCGAATGCAAAACGTCGGCGACGGCGTCCAGCGCCATGCGGTCGGGGACGCCGTTGCCGTTATGTGGGATCCACAGCACGCGCGCGTGCTGATCGACTGAGCGCTGGGAGATCCGAATATGCAAGAGCGCTGGCGCCGTTCCCCTTCCTTCCGTGCCTGGCTGCTGCTGAGCCCGGCGGCCGCCTGGCTGCTGGTCTTCTTTCTGGCGCCGCTGGTGGTCGTTCTCGTATACAGCTTCTTGGAGCGCGGCACCTACGGCGGCGTGATCTGGAATTTCACTTTCGGGAACTTCCAGCGGGTGGTCGACAGCCTCTACCTGAACACCCTCTTCCGCTCGACCTATATCGCCGTGGCAACCACAGTCTTGAGTCTGCTGTTTGGCTTCCCGCTGGCCTATTTCATCGCCACCCGCTCCCGCCGGCACAGGAACTTGCTCTTGCTGGGGTTAATGATCCCGTTCTGGACCAATTTCCTGATTCGCACCTACGCCTGGCTCACCATCCTGCGCACGAACACCGGCCTGGTCAACGTTTCCCTGATGTCCCTTGGCCTGATCGACGAGCCTCTGCCGCTCTTCGGCAACGACTTCGCCATCATCCTCGGGCTGGTCTATGGCTGGATGCCGGTGATGGTGCTGCCCATCTACGCCGCCCTTGAGCGCATCGACCGCAGTCTGCTCGAAGCGGCGGCCGACCTGTATGCCTCCGGCTTCCGCGTCTTCACGCGGGTCGTCTGGCCACTCTCAATCCCCGGGGTTGTCGCCGGGTCGATGCTGGTGTTCATCCCCGCGCTGGGCGCCTTCATCACGCCGGCCATCCTGGGCGGCGGAAAGTCGCTGATGATCGGCAATATCATCAGCAACCAGTTCCTTGCAGCGCATGACTGGCCGTTCGGATCGGCGCTCTCGACGGTGATGATGGTGCTGATGTTGCTCGCCACCCTGATCTACTTCCGCACCGCCATTCGAACGGGCACGCCGCGATGACCGCGCCGCAGAGTCAGGTGCGGGACCTTTCCCCGGCGCGCATGGGACGGCAGGCCCGGCAGCAGCCTGGCTCGAACCCATGGTTCCGCCTGCGCGCCGCGCTCGGTGAACTGGCGCTCGGCGGATACGGCCTCCTGGGCTACCTCTTCTTTTATCTTCCGATCCTGATCCTGGTCTTCTTCTCGTTTAACGCCTCCCGATCCACGGCGCAGTGGACCGGCTTCAGCCTCAGCTGGTACGCCGAGATGGCCGGCGACCAGCAGATCATCCTGGCACTGTGGAACAGCCTGTTCGTCGCGATCGTCTCGACGGTGATTTCCACCATCCTCGGAACGCTGGCGGCGATGGCGATGGAGCGCTACGACTTCGTCGGCAAGCTGGGCATGGACGCCGTGCTCTACCTGCCGATCGTCATCCCCGACATCGCGATGGCGATCATGCTGCTCATCTTCTTCAACTTGAGCGGGATCGGTTTCGAGCCCTGGCGCCTGAGCCTGTTCGGGGTGCGGCTGGCGGTCCCGTTCTCGGTGATCATCGGCCATGTGGCCTTCAACATCTCCTTCGTCGCCGTCGTCGTGCGCGCCCGGCTGGCGAATATGGACCGCAGCCTGGAGGAGGCGGCCCAGGACCTGTATGCCAATGCCTGGAAGACGTTCCGCCGGGTCACCCTCCCGCTCATGATGCCGGGCATCCTCGGCGGGGCGCTGCTGGCTTTCACCCTGTCGCTCGATGATTTCGTGATCACCTTCTTCACCAGCGGCGCCGGTTTCAACACGCTGCCGGTGCGCGTGTTCGGGATGATCAAGCGCGGCGTGACGCCGAAAATCAACGCAGTGTCCACCGTCATGCTCGCCGCCTCGCTCCTGCTGGTGGTGATTTCGATCGTGTTTCGCAGAGGAGGTGACGATTCGAAGATCGACTTCAGCCTCTGATCCCCAAATCCATCTCACGTAAGGAGGAGATCGATGTCCCGTACTCGCACCTGGTGGTTTGCCCTCTCGTCGCTCCTCGTCTTTGGGCTTGTGCTCGCGGCCTGCGGGGGACAGCCGACGGAAGCGCCGCCGGCGGTGGTCGAACCGGCCAGCGAGATCGTGATCTTCAACTGGTCGGAGTATCTCGACCCCGAAATCTATACGATGTTCGAAGAAGAATCCGGCATCACCGTCGTCGAAGACAACTTCTCCAGCAACGAGGAGATGTTGGCCAAGCTGCAGGGAGGCGCCACCGGCTACGCGCTGATCGTGCCCTCCGATTACACCGTCAGCATCATGAAGGAAGAGGGCATGCTGGCCGCGCTGGATCACGACAACCTCCCCAACCTGGCGAACCTGTCCGAACGCTTCCGCACGCTGCCGTATGACCCCGGCAACGAATACTGCGTCCCCTACCAGTGGGGGACCACCGGCATCGGCTACCTCTCCGATCAGATGGAGGAGCCTACGTCGTGGGCGGTGATCTTCGAGCCGGATCCAGCCGCCGACTACTTCGGGCGCTACACCATGCTCGATGACGTCCGCGAGTCGTTTGCCGCCGCGCTCGTGTACCTCGGCTACGACATCAACTCCACCGACGAGGCCCAGCTCGAAGAGGCCAAGCAGCTGCTCATCCAGGCCAAGGCCGGGCTCGCCGGCTACGACAGCGACAACTACGAAGACCTGGTGGCCGCCGGCGAAAACCTGCTGGCGCATGGATGGAACGGCGACTTCCTCTTTGTGCTCGAGGACAACGAGAACCTGGCCTACACCATCCCCGAAGAAGGTGGGGTGATCTGGGTGGACAACATCTGCATCCCGAACACGGCCACCCCGGAGCAGAAGCTGGCCGGCGAGATGTTCATCAACTTCCTGCTCGATGCGGAAGTCGGCGCGATGCTCTCCGACTGGAACTACTACGCCAGCCCGAACGCGGCAGCAGAAGAGATCCTCGGTGAGGAGTTCCTCTCCGATCCGGCGGTCTACCCGCCGCCGGATGTGCTCGCACGTCTCCAGTACATCGAACCGGTCGGCGAGTTCGAGGCCGTCTACCAACGCCTCTTTGACGAGGTGAAATCCGCCCCTGTTCCGTAACCAGCACGGGGGACGCGGCGCGGCGCGCTCCGCGGCGCCGCGTCCCCCCACCCGAGGGCACACGCATGCAGATGTACATCAATGGATCGTTCACCTCCGGGTCGGCCGCCGAGACCATCCCGGTGATCAACCCGGCGACTGAGGAGATGCTCGATACGGCGCCGCGTGGGACCGAAGCGGACGCCCTCGCCGCGGTCGAATCGGCCAGGCAAGCGTTCCACAGCTGGAAGCATGTTCCTGCATCGGAGCGCGCCGCTTTGCTCCACGAGGTGGCTGCCAAACTGCGCTCCCACCATGACGAACTTGTTCGACTGCTGACCCAGGAAGAAGGCAAGCCAGTTCCGGAGAACGAGGAAGAGGTTTGGTGGGCCTACGAAACGTTCGACTATTACGCCGAACTGGGCCGGCACGACCGCGGCCGGGTGATCCCGCCGGGCGAACCGGGCCAGATCAATTTCGTGCTGAAAGAGCCCTACGGAGTGGTCGCCTGCATCATTCCCTGGAACTACCCGCTCCTGCTGCTGGCCTGGAAGCTGGCGCCGGCGCTGGCGGCCGGGAATACGGTGGTGATCAAACCCTCCGAATTGACTCCGCTCGCTACCCTGCGCGCGGTGGAGGTCGCCTTCGACCACCTGCCGCCCGGGGTCGTCAACGTGGTGACCGGCTTCGGCCCCGAAGTCGGGGAGCCGCTGGTGCGCCACCCTGACGTCCCGCTGATCGCCTTCACCGGCTCGCTCGCCACCGGGCAGCGGATCGCTTCGATCGCTGCGCCGATGATGAAGAAGCTTCACCTCGAGCTGGGCGGCAAGGATCCGCTGGTGATCGCCGAGGACATCGAGACCGAGACTGCCGTGAGCGGCCTTGCCTATGCTGCGCTGCTCAACGCCGGCCAGGTCTGCACAAGCACCGAACGCGTCTATGTCCATGAAAGCCGCTTCTCGCAGTTCAGCGAGGAACTGGCCGACTTTGTCAGCAAGCTCAAGCTGGGCAATGGGCTCGATGAAGGAACCGATATCGGCCCGATGATCCGCAACCGCTTCCGCGAAAAGGTCGAAGGCCAGCTGCAGGAGGCGGTGCAGGCCGGCGCCAAACCCCTCGTCGGCGGCCGGCGACCCCCAGCTTTTGAAACCGGATTCTTCTTTGAGCCGACCGTCCTGATCAACGTCGACCACTCGATGCGCATCATGCGCGACGAAACCTTCGGCCCGGTGATTCCACTCATGCCGTACCGCGAATTCGACGACGCCATCCAGATGGCCAACGACACCGAGTACGGCCTCGGCGCCTCCCTGATGACTCATGACGCCCGCCTGGTCAAACGCTTCTATGAAGAGGTGAAAGCCGGGACGATCTGGATCAACGACCCGCTCACCGACAACTTCGCCGGCCCGTTCGGCGGGATGAAAATGAGCGGCGGCGCCCGCGAACTCGGCCAGGAGGGTTTCGATCAGTTCCGCGAGGTCAAACATGTCCACTGGGATGTCGAAGCCGGGGTGAAGGACTACTGGTACCCCTATGGAGAGTCGTCCACATGAAGCGCCATGTCTCGCTCGACCATCTCTCGCCTGTCTGGTATCGCAGCACCGATCTCGTGGCTGCGCGCGGCGAGGGAGCCTACCTCTACGATCCAGATGGGACGGCGTACCTCGATTTCACGTCCGGGATCGGGGTGACCAACACCGGCCACTGCCATCCGCGGGTGGTAGAAGCGATCCAGCAGCAGGCGGCGCGGCTGATCCACGGCCAGACCAACATCGCCTGGCACCCGCCCTTGCTCGATCTCGTGGACCGTTTGCGCAGGGTCCTGCCACCTTCACTCGATGGATTCTATTTCAGCAATTCCGGCGCTGAAGCCGTTGAGGGCGCCGTCAAATTGGCGCGCATGGCAACGGGTCGTCCCAACGTGATCGTCTTCCAGGGAAGTTTTCATGGCCGTACCGTCGGCGCCATGTCACTGACGACCTCGAAGACGATCTACCGTGCGGGCTATCAGCCGCTGATGCCCGGCGTGTTCGTCGCTCCCTTCCCCTACAGCTACCGCTACGGATGGAACGACGAGGAGACCGTGCGCTGGTGCCTCAAGGAACTCGAGTTCCTGTTTGCGACGCAGACCGCGCCGGAAGAGACGGCCGCCCTGCTCATCGAACCGATCCTCGGCGAGGGCGGCTACGTTCCCTCCCCACCGGGCTTCCTGGAGGGCTTGCGCGCCATCGCCGATGCGCACGGCATCCTGCTGATCGCCGATGAGGTCCAGTCCGGCTTCGGACGGACCGGCCGCTGGTTCGCCTTCGAACACGATGAGGTCACCCCCGACATCCTGGTGATCGCCAAAGGATTGGCCTCCGGGCTGCCGCTTTCCGGGGTGATCGCTTCCCGGCAGCTGATGGAGCGCTGGCCACCCGGCACCCACGGAGGTACGTACGGTGGCAACGCAGTGGCCGCCGCGGCCGCTGTCGCCACCATCGAAACGATTGAATCCGAAGGGCTGCTGGCGAACGCCGCTGCCCGCGGCGAGCAGCTCATGGAGGGCCTCCGCCAACTGCAAGCGGCCCATCCGATGATCGGAGAGGTTCGCGGTCGCGGGCTGATGATCGGCTGCGAAATCCGCGATGCCGAGCGCAACCCCGACAAAGCCGCGGCGAAGGTGATTCTGAAGGCTTGCTTCAAGCGCCGGCTGCTGCTCCTCAGCTGCGGCCCCTGGGACAACACGATCCGCTTTATCCCTCCCCTGATCGTTGATGAAGCGCAGATTGCTGAGGCCCTGGAGACCTTCGCGGCCAGCCTGACCAGTGTGCTGGCGCCACAGCAAGCCGCCGGCTGACGAGGGAGCATCAATCGTGAGCGACGGGAGCGAACCACCCGGGTTGCTCTACCTCACCGAGGCGGACGTTCGCCAGACGCTGACCATGGCCGAGGCGATCGAATTGGCGCGGCGCGGCATCCAGGCCGATGCGGCCGGCCGGGTGCGCGGCGACAAGTTCTACCTGCCCATCGGTGACGCCGGTGGCTTCATCAAGCCGTTCGCCGGCCACCTGGAAGGCGAGCCACTGGTCTTCGTCAAGACCTTCAGCTTCTTTCCTTCGATCTCCCGGCAAATCACCACCTCGCTTGTGGTCCTCTTCGATGCCCACAGCGGCCGGCAAGTCTGCATCATGGAAGCCGATTGGATCACCGGCTTAAAAACCGGCGCATCCACCGCCGTCACGGCGCAGTCCCTGGCGCTGCGCGAGGCTGCCCGTCTGGCGATCTTTGGGGCCGGCATGCAGGGACGGATGCATCTGCGCGGCCTGGCGGAACTGCTCCCCCTCTCGCAGGTCTGGGTCTTCGACGCCTTCGAGCAGGTCGCCGCCGCGTTCGCCGCCCGGATGAGCGCCGAACTTGGCATACGCGTCCAGGCGGCCCCGCTCGAGGCGCGCGCCGAGATCATTCCGCAGGCGCAGGTGATCGTGCTCGTGACCACCGCCAACGAGCCGCTGATCGAGCGCAGCTGGTTGGGGCCGGGGACGTTCGTCGCCAAACTGGGCTCGTACCAGGAGCTGGGGCTCGATGTGATCACCGGCGCCGACAAGGTGATCGTCGACCGCTGGTCGTATCTTGAGACGCGCATCCCGGAATTGAAGCTGCTCGCCGAGCAGGGTTCCTTCGGCCGCCGCGATGTGCACGCCGAGTGGCCGGAGGTGGTCGCCGGGCGTCGAGCCGGTCGCGAATCGGCGGAAGACGTCATCCTCTACATTGCACTCGGCCTTTGGGGCGAGTACGCCGCCCTGCTACCGGCCGTGTACCGCCGCGCCCTCAGCAAAGGCTTGGGTCGCTGGTTGCAGACCTCTGGCGCGCCGGTCGCGGGCGCGGCCGCAGAAGACGAAATGAGGTGAGCATATGAGGGCGCTCGTCCTCGGCGCTGCCGGCGCCGTCTGCAAGGAGACCACGCGCGACCTGGCCTCGACAAGCGATTTTTCAGAGATCGTCCTCGCCGACTACAACCAGGCGGCGGTCGAGCGCCTGGCGCAGGACATCGGCGACGCACGCCTCAAGCCCTTGGCGTTCGACGCCAACGATGAGGACGCCATGCGTTCTCTCTTCCCCGACTTTGAGATCGTCATCAATGGTCTGCCCTTCCGCTACGACCTGGCGGTGAACCAGGTCTGTGTCGAGCTTGGGGTCAACGGGCTGGACCTCTCGAGCGACGACGCCCAATTCGCTCTTCACCCGGAAGCCGAGGCCAAAGGCATGCTCTTCGTTCCCGGGGTGGGCGCAACGCCGGGGATCACCAATCTGATGGTGCGCCAGGCCGCCGAGCAGCTTGATTCGCTGGAGCGCGTGGAGATCTACTTTGCCGCCTTCCGCTGCCTTGCGCCGGCTCCGGGGCTGCTCCAGACCACCCTCTGGGAGTTCAACCCGGAGGAAGAGGCGCGCCAGGAAGTCTATTTCGAAGCGGGGTCGTGGCATGCCACGCCGCCGCTGACCGGTGAGGTGACGGTCCGCTTCCACGAGCACATCGGCGAACAGCGGGTGTACTACGTGCCGCACGATGAGGCTTACACCTTGCCGGCCTCCTATCCCTCGCTGCGGCGGGCGGCCGTGCGCGGCTGCTTCCCGCCCCACGTGATGCAAACCATGGCGGCCCTCATGCACGCCGGGCTGCTCTCCTCCCGCCCGGTCACCATCAACGGATCCCAGATTCCAGCGATCGAAGCCACCCGTGCGCTGCTCGCCGACAGCCCCTTCTCCACAGAAAACCCTGTCTGGGGGTACGGGCTGGTGGTCGAGGTCAGCGGCCAACGGCGGGGACGGCGCATGCAGTGCACCTACCGCAGCCACCATCCGCCCCAGGAAGCGTGGGGCGATGAAGCGGCCTATTTCAAAAACGTTGGCGTTCCACTCTCAATCGGCGCCCAGCTGATCGCCGGGGGCGAAGCTGAGGGACGCGGCGTGCTGCCGCCCGAACAGGCCTTGCCCACGGGACGCTTCTTTCAAGAGCTGGCGCAGCGGGGCATCACCATCGAAGAAACCATCGTCGAAGCGGGGACGATCGCCTGAGACCCGCCCAATCTTCCGGTGCGCGACGCCGGGGCCAATGACGGAGAACCCTAGCCATGCCACTCCAAGGACCTGAAACCCGCAACGCCTTCCTGCGAGCCCAGCAGTTCATACCCTACGGCGTCAACTCCAATTTCCGCTACTGGGGCCCTGACGACACGC
This sequence comes from Anaerolineales bacterium, assembly GCA_041624375.1. Lineage (GTDB taxonomy): Bacteria > Chloroflexota > Anaerolineae > Anaerolineales > E44-bin32 > JBFJVD01. The sequence goes on along the minus strand of JBFJVD010000002.1, from coordinate 26,978 downwards.
TGGTGATCACCCGCGGTGAAGGCCCTCACATTTGGGATGCGGACGGCAAGCGCTACATCGACTACCGGCTTGCCTTCGGTCCGCTGATCCTTGGGCATGCAGAACCCAGGGTGGTGCAGCGCGTGCAGCAGGCGATCGAAGGGGGCACTTTGTTTGCCTGGACCACTCCGCTCGAGATCGAGGTCGCTGAGCGCATCTGCCGCCTTTGCGGCGTGGACAAAGTCCGGCTGACGAACACGGGCACCGAGGCGACGATGCACGCCCTGCGGATCGCCCGCGCGCACACCGGGCGTGAGAAGTTCATCAAGTTCGAGGGGCAGTACCACGGGATGGTCGATTACTTCATGTACAGCACGGCCTCGACTCCGCTGAGTGTCATGGGCTCGCGCCGCAGCCCGATCCCGATTCCATCAACCTCCGGGATACCCACCGCCATCGCGCAATACGTCTTGAGCCTGCCCTTTAATGACGGCGAACTGCTGGAAAGGACGGTGCGCGCCCACTGGGGCGATCTTGCCGCCATCTTTGTTGAGCCCATGTTGGGCAACGCCGCCGGTGTGATGCCGGAAGAGGGCTTTCTTCAGCTCATCCGCCAGCTCTGCGATGAGTACGGTATCGTCATGGTGATGGACGAAGTGAAAACCGGATTCCGCATGGCCAACGGCGGCGCTCAGGCCTACTTCGGCGTCCGCTCCGACCTGGTCACGTACGCCAAGGCGCTCGGCAACGGCTTTCCGATCGCGGCCATCGCCGGCAAAGACGAGGTGATGATGACCATCGAGCCGGGCGCGACGGCACACGGCGGCACCTATTCCGGCAGCGTGGTCGGGGCCGCAGCCGCCTCTGCCACGCTCGAAATCCTCGAAGAAGAGCCGGTGCTCGAGACCCTGAATCAGAACGGCCGGCTGCTCATGAGCGGCCTGGGTGAGATCCTCTCCGACGCCGGCATCCCCCACACGATCACTGGCGTGCCCGGCATGTTCGGCATCGGTCTGGGTCGCGATCAGGAACCGCGCGATTTCCGCGACTACCTCAAATCGGACCATGCGCGCTATGAAAAGCTGGCCTTCGTGCTGTGCGAGCTGGGCGTGATGCCGGATGCGGACGGACGCGAACCCTGGTTCCTCTCCTACAGCCACGATGAAGCGGTGATCGCCGAAACGTTGAATACGTTCGAGGAGGCGGTGAAGCGCACCACACGCTGAGCGGAGGCGTGATGCGGGATCTGTGGATCAACAACCAGCGGACCAGCGGGAGCGGCGAACCCCAGCCGGTCATCGATCCGGCAACTACGGAGGTTGTTGGGCAGGTCGCCTGGGGAACCGAGGTCGATGCGGATCGCGCTGTCGCTGCCGCGCGCGCCGCCTTCAAAGAATGGCGGCGCGTGCCTGCCGCCGAGCGTGCCGGGCTGCTGCATGAGATTGCCCGCCGCATGCGGGCCTCCAAAGAGACGTTGGCCGTCGAGCTGACGATGGAAACGGGCCGCTCCATCCGCAAGAATCGCGGCTACGTGGAGTGGGCGGCCGAGTGCTTCGACTACTACGCGGAGCTAGGGCGCCACCATCGAGGCCGCGTGATCCCCTCACCTGAGCCGGGTCAGCTTTCGCTGGTGCTGAAGGCGCCACTGGGAGTCGTCGCCGCCATCCTCCCGTGGAATTATCCCCTGCTCCTGCTCGCCTGGAAACTGGCCCCTGCCCTTGCAGCGGGCAACACCGTGGTCGTCAAACCGGCGGAGTACACGCCCTGGACCACCCTCGGCCTGCAGCGCATCTTCGATCACCTGCCCGCCGGCGTGGTCAACCTTGTCAGCGGCGACGGACCGGTGGTCGGCGAACGGCTGGCCCGGCATCCGGATGTGCGCATGATCGCCTTCACCGGCAGCGTCGAGACCGGGCAGCATCTGATGCGCCTCGCAGCGGATGATTTGAAGCGGATCAACCTTGAGCTCGGGGGGAAGGATCCGCTGATCGTCTGCGCCGATGCGGATCTGGAGGCTGCGGCCCGCGCAGCCGTGTGGGGCGGTTTCCTCAACGCCGGGCAGGTCTGCACTTCGATCGAGCGCGCCTTCGTCGAGGCGCCGGCTTTCGAGCCGCTGCTCGAGCGCATACTGGACCTCACCCGGCATCTGACGATCGGGCCTGGTTCGGATCCAGAAAGCGAAGTGACGCCGATGATCCGACCGCAGGAGCGGGAGAAGGTCATCCGCCACATCGAGCAGGCGCTCGAGGCGGGCGCGGTGGCCCATACCGGCGGCGCCATCCCCGCCGAGCCGGATCGCGGCTACTACTACGCGCCCACCGTGCTGACCGAAGTGGATGACGACATGCTGCTGATGCGGGAGGAGACCTTCGGTCCCGTGCTGCCGATCGTCCCGGTGGACGATTTCGAAACGGCGCTGGAGCGCGCCAACCGCGGGCACTACGGGCTTGGCGCCACGCTCTTCAGCCGCAACGCGCGCAGGGTGAAGCGCTACATGGAGACCATCGAGGCGGGAAATGTATGGGTGAACGACCCGCTGATCGACAACCTGGCCGGGCCGTTTGGCGGCATGAAGCGATCGGGGCTGGGGCGCGAGCTCGGCGAGGAGGGTTTTGAAGCCTTCCTCGAAACAAAGCACCTTCACTGGGAGATCGAAGGCGGCGTGAAGTCCTGGTGGTACCCCTGGGACTGACGCCGCAGACTGATTGAGGAGTCACGCGCATGCGGATCGTCGTGCTAGGCGGAGCGGGGATCATCGGTTCGGCCATCGCACAGGACCTGGTTGAAGATGTCGGAGAAGTCATCGTCGCAGATCTCGATGAAGCCGGCGCCCATCGAGCGGCCGAACGTCTCGGGGGCGGGGCTGCTCCCGCGCAGGTCGACGTCACGGATCCGCAATCGCTGGATGCGGTGCTCGCCGGCGCAGACGCCTGCCTGAACAGCGTGCAGTACTACTTCAACCTCGACGTCATGCAAGGGTGCCTGCGGGCTCGGGTCCCGTACCTTGATCTGGGCGGCTTGTTCCACACCACCCGAGAGCAGCTTGAGCTGGGCGAGGCGTTCCGCGAGGCCGGCGTGACGGCGCTGCTGGGTCTGGGGAGCTGTCCCGGCGTGGCCAACGTGCAGGCCGGCCACCTGGGCGCCATGCTCGACACGATCGAGTCGGTCCGCATCTACAATGGCAGCACGCTCGACGAGGGCGAGTCGTTGTCCTGGGCCTATTCGGTGGACACCATCCTGGATGAGATCAGCCAGCCGGCGATGGTCTTTCGCGAGGGCCGCTTCGTCGAGGCGCCCCCATTGGGCGAGGAGGAGTTCTTCGATTTCCCCGAGCCGATCGGGCACGCCAAGACCCACCTCAGCCTGCACTCCGAGGTCGCCACCATCCCACTGACCTTTGCCGAGAAGGGCATCCGCGAGTGCTTCTTCAAAATCACCTTTTTCGGCTACGCCGAGCCGGCCCTCCGCAAACTCCAGTTCCTGGCCGAATTGGGTTTCGCGCGCCGGGATCCGATCGAGGTGGGCGGCGTTCAGGTCGCCCCGCGCGAGGTGCTGATCGCCCTCCTGCGCCAGTCGCCGGCTGCCCAGCTGCCGCCGAAGACGCTGGGGTTCAAGGATGTGGTCACCGTGGTCGACGGCGGCTCGAATGGGAAAGCGCAACGCCTGCGGATGGATACCACCGCCTGGCCGCATGAACGGTGGGGAATGTCGGGCGGCAAGCTGATGGTGGCCAGCCCGCCGGCGGTCGTCGGCCGCTGGCTGGCGGACCGCTCGCTGGAGCAGCCAGGAGTCTGGCCACCGGAGCAGGCGGTGGACGCCGGGCGCTTCTTTTCCGCGCTCTCGGAGCGCGGAATCGAGAGCCGGCTGACGCGCACCGAACCCCTGTAAACCTGCGCGGACGTTATCCCGAGGTTAGAAAACCATTACCCCTGTCGTTTGTCACGTTAAAACCGACATATGTGGCTATTTATTTTTCTGCAAGAATTCTCTATACTGGACACTATTGAGGGAGCGCGACAGCACAAACGCACAGGCTGTTCCTATTTAATGGCGGGCAATCTTCTGTGTCTGCCCTAACTCAGAAGAGAGGAGGTAATCGTCACGCAGAGGCTCCAGGGGTAGGTTCGGTCTGCAGCCGATGCACGCTGTCGCGTAGAAAGTAACTCACTGCCGGAGGGGAACAAATGGATACAGCACTGACGATCCATGAGTTCAGCAAGTTGATTACTTCTGAGCGCAAGGAAGAAGCCTGGCTAGAGGCACTGCGCAAGCTGACGAGGATCGAGAGGCCTGAGGACGTGACCGCTGCGACGACGGCCTACGCGCTTGCGGCATGGTGGTGGGGGCGCTAGTCGAGCGATACTTGTTGCCTGTGCGCAACTGACATCTTTATCTTCTGAGTTGCCGGCGCGCTGCAGCGCTCCATGGAAATCTATTCCGTGGACCGATACGCGGCGCGCCGTCATTTAATCGAAGATCGCCGGTTCAGGGAGTATTCGAGCAGGGACGCATGAGCGAGATCGCCGACGTTAAAGCCTATCTGCAAGACCTGCCAGAGGTCAGCAGCTGGCCAGAACTGAACGAGCTGCTTGAGGCTGCTGGCGGGAGCATCGACTGGTCGCTTCCACTGGCCGCCTGTGAGGCCGTCGGCGCTGAAGCAGAACAGGCGCTACCCGCTGCAGCGGCGATCCTTCTCAGCCAGATCAGCATCATCTTCGTCGATGACATGCTCGACGAGGATCCGCGCGGCGAACATGTTCGCCAGGGAGTCGGGCCGACAGCCAACCTGGCGCTTGGGCTGCAGTCGGCCGCCTTCCATGCCCTGGCACGCGCCGATGTTCCCGCGGAACGCCGCGCGGAGGCGATCAGACAGTTGAGCGCCATGCTGCTCGAGACCGCTCGCGGCCAGCATCTCGACGCGCAGCATCCGGCCACCGAGGAGGAGTACTGGGCGGTGGTCCGTGCCAAGAGCACCCCGTTCTATGGCGCGGCCCTGCAGCTCGGAGCCCTGCTCGGCGGCGCTGCGCCGGAGGTTGCCGACGGCCTGTACGACATCGGAATTCTTGTCGGTGAGGTGGTCCAGCTCCACGACGATTTGCTCGATGCCTTCGAATCGCCGGCCAACCCCGATTGGCGCCACCCGGGCAACAACCTGCTGTTGCGCTACGCGCTCACTGCCGACCATACGGATCAGGAGCGCTTCGCAGAGCTGGCCGCGCAGGTTGACGATCCGGCGCGCCTGGCGGAGGCCCAGCAGATCCTGATTCGCGGCGGCGCGGTGAGCTACTGCGCCTACCACCTGCTCCTGCGCCATCGCCAGGCGGCAGCGCAGATCGATTCGCTGGACTTGCCCCGGCGGGAGAGCATGCTAGAGTTACTGGTTCAGCAGCTCCGTCCCTTGGTGCACCTGCTCGAAGAGGTCGGGGCGGAGGTGCCCGAAGAGTTGCTCGCATAAGGCTGGTCATGGCCGACTCGGACAAGCGAGTGTTCCGCGAGAGAGAGTGGCTGCTTGGCCTGCTCTCACTGATCGTGTTGGGCGTATGCCTCACCTTCACGCTCAGCTACACCTACGCCGCGCCCTACCCCGGAATCGACCACGACGAAACCCTGCGCGTGTATGCGCTCAGCAATTGCCAGGGGCGCGAGCTGTGGTGTGAGGCGGTCGCCGGCCGCGTGCTGCCCGGGGATGTGCTCCTCCAGCTCGGGGACCTCACCAAAGAAACCTACGAAGGCAATTTGGTCGTCGTTCCATTCGAAGGTTTCCAGCCGGGAGACCGTCTCCCGCTCCGCTTGCTTCGCGCCGGTCGCACAGTGGAAGCCGAATGGACCATGCCACCGGTGACGCTCGATGACCGGCTGCTCAGGTTTTCAGGCACGTTGATCTTCCTGCCGTTCTGGCTCGCCGGAACAGCAGTGCTGCTCTTCCTCCGGCCGCGCGACGACCGCTGGCTGGCTCTCATCCTGGTCTTCTATCTCACCGCGGTCTGGCTGGTGGCCGGGAGTGTGTCTTTTACCCGCATCGCCTATTCGTCGATCGTGCTCGGCGCCGTCACCTGGGCGATGGTTGCCGCCTACGTCCACCTGCACCTGATCGTTCCTTCACCACTGATCCGCCAGCAGATGCGCTGGCCATTTATCAGCCTGTATGCGATCGCCGGAGTCCTAACCGGGCTTGAGGTGTTTCAAGTCCTCCCCCCGTCCCTCTATCTGCTTGGACTGCTGGTTGGCGTCGGTGCGAGCCTGGGGCTGCTCTTCTACCGCTGGCTGCGCGGTTCCCCGGCCGAACGGCTGGCGACGCGCTGGCTGCTGGTAGGCATTGCCCTGGCGTTTGGCCCGGGGGTGATCTTGTGGGCCGTCCCCACCCTCACTGGTGCTCGGTTGGCATCCTTCTGGCTGAGCGCCATCTCTGCCTTGTCCTTGCCAGCGATGCCGCTGTTCTACACCTATGCCCTCTACCGGCGGCAGTCCGGCAACCTGGAATTCCGCATCAGCCGCCTGTTGAGCAACTACAGCTTCCTGCTGGTCTATGTGACCGCCTTCACGCTCGTCTACGTGCTCGGCATCCGCTGGATTCGCGCCTCAACCGAATCGATCTTCCTTGGCCTGGTGCTCTCGGCGGTGTTCGTCGCCGCTGCGCCCGTGCTGCGCAGCGCCTACCAGCGCGCCTTCGACCGGCTGGCATACGGCACGCGCCACAACCCCGACGAGCTGCTGCGCTACTTCGCCGCCCAAATCCCAACCGTCGCCGATCGCCAGGCACTGGTCCAGCTGCTGCGTGATGCGGTCGCCCCGAGCCTGCTGATCCGTGAATCCGCGCTGGCCGTCTTCACCCGCGGCCAACCGGCAACGGTGATCTACCATCAAGGAGTCGAGCCTACCAGCCTGCCGCAGGAGCACGGTGTGCTCGACGCACTGCTGGAGCAGGCGGGCAGCTACCGCCCCGAACCGGACCGGGACCAATCTCCGCTTGCCTGGGTGAGGGTGGCGATCCCGCTCGAAGTGCGCGAGCAGCCGATCGGCATCTGGCTCTTCGGGCGTCGGGATCCCGACGACTTCTATCCGCGCCACGACATTGATCTGCTTTCGGCACTCGCCAATCAGGTCGCGCTGGCCCTGGCCAACGCCGATCTGTTTGAGGAAGCGCGCCAACGGGCGGCACAGCAAAGCGCCCTCAACGCCGTCATCTCCGCCGCTGCAGCTGCGCCCGAGCTCACCGACCTGCTCAAAGTAGCCCTGCGTGAGACCCTCAACGCGCTCGGTCTTGAACGCGGCGTTGCCTGGCTGGACAACCCGCCGCTGGTCGAGCACAGCGGCCTGCCGGAACTCTACGGCGAGACACCGATTTCCAGGGTCTTCATCGGGACCCGCAACCTCACCAGCCCGCTCATTGTGCAGGATTGGGAGCAGCGGCTGGCGCGCTCGCCCGAGCCGGCGCATGTGGCCGTGCCGCTCGATCTTGGCGTGCGCGCCTCCCTTGCCGTCCCGCTGCGGCGCGAAGGTCGGACGATGGGCGGCCTCATCCTGGCTTCCGGTTTCCCCCGCGCCTGGAGCGAAGGAGAGGTTGCGCTCGCCGACGCCATCGGTTCGCAGCTCGGCGGCGCCGTCGAGCGCCTGAAGCTGATCGAGCAGATCCGGCGCCAGGCAAGGCAGCTGGAGCTGATCCTCGAGACCGTTCAGGAGGGCATCGTCACCCTCGATGGCGACCTGCGGATCATCCATGCCAACCCCACCGCCAAGCGCTACCTGGATCTGCTGGCTGGGGTCGAGGAAGGTGAGAAGCTCAGCGTGCTCGGCGGGCGCCCGATCGGCGGCTTGCTCGAAACCCGATCGGACGGCCTGCCACACGAACTACGCATCGTGAACGGTGAGGAGCGGACCTACGAAGTGCTGGCCACTTCGATGTCCGGTGAAGAAGAGAACCCGGGTTGGACGGTCCTTCTGCGCGACGTCACCGAAGTCCGCCGGGTCCAGAACCGCGTCCACCAGCAGGACCGCCTGGCCGCGGTCGGCCAGCTTGCAGCCGGCATTGCCCACGACTTCAACAACATTATGAACGCCATCATCCTCTTCAGCGAGATGCTGCTCGATGAGCCGGACCTCACGCCGAAGGGCAGCGAACGGCTCTCGGTGGTGATTGAACAGGCCCACCGGGCCACCACCCTCACCCGCCAGATCCTGGACTTCGGCCGTCAGACGATCATGGACATGATCCCGATCGATCTGATCCCGTTCCTCAAGGAGTTCATGAAACTGCTCGAGCGCACGCTGCCGGAAAGCATCCAGCTCGACTTGGAGTATGCCGGTGATGGAGAGATGATCCGGGTGGACCCGGCCCGTTTCCAGCAGGTCTTCATGAACCTGGCCTTGAACTCCCGCGATGCGATGCGGGAAGGCGGTTGGCTCCGCTTCGAGGTCGACCGCTGGCGGGTGCGCCCGGGCCAGACATCCCCCTTCCGCGGGATGCCGAAGGGCGACTGGGTCCGGATCAAGATTACCGATAGCGGGCAAGGCATCACACCTGAGGATCTGCCCCACATCTTTGAACCCTTCTTCACCACCAAAGCCCCGGGGCAGGGAACCGGTCTCGGCCTGGCGCAGGTCTATGGCATCATCAAGCAGCACAACGGTTATATCGACGTTGTCAGCCGCGTCGGCGAAGGCACCACGTTTGTGCTCTACCTGCCCGCGCTCGACATTGCCGTTGCCGAAGAGGTGCGAAGCTGGGAGCGGCCCGCGCCGCTGCGCGGCGGACGCGAGACCATCCTTGTGGTGGAAGACGAGCCCGCAACGCGCGAGGCGGTCTGCGAGATTCTCCAGTCGCTGAACTACGATGTCCTCATGGCTGAGAACGGTGCGCAAGCGCTCAAGGTCTTCGAAGCCCAGCCCGAGGAAATCGACATCGTGATCAGCGACATGGTGATGCCCGAGCTCGGTGGCGTGGACCTCTACCATCAGCTCAAGGAGCGCTATCCGGAGCTGCGCATGATCCTGATGACCGGCTACCCTCTCGGTCGGAACACGCGCATGTTGCTCGACCGCGAGCAGGTGGTCTGGGTGCAGAAGCCGCTCAATTCGGAGACGCTGGCCCGGCTGGTACGCCAGGCGCTCAATGGCGAGACCGCTTGACGGCGGCCGCATAACCTCAGCCCAAGCCGCAATCGATCGACACCGCAGCTCCATTCTTCCCGGCCGCTCGATGACCCTCACAGCGAACTCGCAACGCATTGAACGCAACCTGCGCCTTCTCTACGCGGACGTCGCCGCCTATGGCCTGCTCGCCGGCAGCACGCTCGCGTTTCTGACCATCTTCGCCACCCAGCTCGGCGCGACGGCCTTTGAGATCGGACTGCTCACGGCCGGTCCCGCAGCGGTCCAGCTGGCCCTATCGCTTCCTGCGGGGCGCATGCTCGCTGGACGGTCGTTGGTGCATTCCACCTTCTGGTCGTCCGTTTGGCACCGGCTGGCTTATCTGCTGCTCATTCCGCTGCCCTGGCTGATCGCCCCGGCAGCACAGCCGGAGGCGCTGGTCCTATTGGTGCTGGTCATGTCCCTGCCCGGCACGGTGCTGGCGATCGCCTTCAATGCCTTGTTCGCCGATGCCGTCCCGGCAGCACGGAGGGCGCGGGTGGTCGGCCAGCGCAACGCGCTGCTGGCGGTCGTGACAACGCTCACCACGCTCGGCTGCGGCCAGCTGCTCATTCGGCTGCCCTACCCACTGAACTATCAGCTGGTCTTCACGATCGGCGCCGCCGGCGCTGCGCTCAGCAGCTGGATGCTGGGCCAGATGCGGCTCGCTGCGGACAGCCCGGAGCGCCACAGCCAGCCCATCGGAGACGCGGCCCGCCCCGGCCTGATGCGGGTCTTCGATGCCATGCGGCCGACGACGGGATTGCGATTCCTTACGCGCGCCCAACCCGGAGCCCTGCTCCGTCCGTCCCTGATCCGCCGCGATTTCGGGCGCCTGATGGGCGCGTACTTCTTCTTCTACTTCTTTCAGTTCCTCCCGATTCCGCTATTCCCGCTTCTCTTTGTCCGAGAATTGGGTCTCAGCGAATGGACCATCAGCATCGGCAACGGGCTCTTCTTTTCCAGCATGCTGCTCATATCGCTCTCCAGCGAGCAGCTGGCTGCGCGCTGGGGCCAGCGGCGTGTTCTCGTGCTTGGCGCGCTGCTCTATGGCCAGTTTCCCTTGCTGACCGCACTGGCGGATGGCCCCGCGCTCTACCTGATCGCCAGCGCGCTGGGCGGCGCTGTGTGGGCTGTCGCCAACGTCGGGCTCACACACCAGCTTATGGATCGGGTGCCGCCGGAGGATGCCCCCGCGCACATGGCGCTTCACAACCTTGTCCTCAACCTGGGGATCCTTGCCGGATCGCTGCTTGGCCCGCTGCTGGCGGTGGGTCTCGGTCTGCGCAATGTGCTGCTGCTCGCCGCCGCGCTGCGGGTGCTGGCCGGTGTAGGTTTGGCCCGCTCGAGTTAATTTACCCGCCGAAGATGTGCCGCCCACCAGATGAGAGGAGGCAGCTCAATGAGCCGCGCTCGCCTTCGAGATCTGGGAATCTCGATCGGACGTCTCCCACCCGGCCCACAGAACGCAATCACTGATGTTCCGGGGGTTTGGGTGGGGCACACCACGCTGATCTACGATGAACCGAGGGTTGCCCGCACCGGGGTCACCGTGATCGTGCCGGAAGAAGGAGCGATCTGGCAGCAGCACCTGCCGGCCGGCTTTCATATCTTTAACGGCAACGGCGAAATGACCGGGTTGGCCTGGTTGGAAGAGGCCGGCCTGCTCACCTCACCGATCGCGCTCACAAACACCCACCAGGTCGGGATGGTGCGCGATGCCCTGGTCGCCTACGCCCACCGGGCCGGGATCGCCCAGGCGTGGGACCTGCCGGTGGTGGCCGAGACTTATGATGGCTGGCTGAACGACATTGAGGCCTTCCACCTAGGTGCCGAGCACCTCGACTCGGCCATGGCAGCGGCAAGCCCGGGCCCGGTGGCGGAAGGCAACGTCGGCGGCGGTACGGGCACTATCTGCCACGAGTTTAAGGGCGGGATTGGCACCGCATCGCGTCACATGGAGCTCCTGGGCGCAACGTACCATCTCGGCGCGCTCGTCCAGGCCAACTATGGCCTGCGTCACCAATTGCGGTTGGATGGGGTTCCTATCGGCCAGTTGATCGATGCACAGGTGGTGCCGACGCCGCAGGCACAAACGCCCGGCGCCGGTTCGATCCTCGTCGTGCTGGCCACCGATGCGCCCCTGATCCCATTGCAGTGCCGCCGGCTGGCGCGACGGGCAACAGTCGGTCTGGCGAGGGCTGGCGGCCTGGGCCACAACAGCAGCGGCGACCTATTCCTCGCATTCTCGACCGGCAACCGGCTGGCCTCCGGCACTGCCGGAGCGCTGCTCCGGCTCGAGATGCTGCCACACGGCGCACTGGACAGCCTCTTCGAAGCGGCCGCCGAGGCCACCGAGGAGGCGATTCTGAACTCGCTTACTGCAGCCGAAACCCTCAAGGGGAAGCAGGGGCGGGTGGCCCATGAGCTGCCCCTCGATCAGCTGGCCACATTGTGGAATGCAGCCCGCCAGGGCACCGCCAACAGGTGACAGCTTCCAGCGAGAAGGCCGACCCCGCAGCCCATCACCCAGGCTGCGGGGTCCACTTTGTTCCTTTCCATCCAGTGCTGCCCGGGATGACGGCCCGGCAGCTCAGCTAGGCGCCGCGCTTCAACATCGATTCCACTCGCCGCGTGCCAAGCACCCACCCAAGCCCAATCCCGCTGAGCGTCAGCAGAACCGCGGCCAACGACTGCCGTGCGTCGAACGGGAATTGGAAGCGGGCGGCAGCTTCGACCGGCTCGCTGCTGTAGCCGGGCAGGGCCAGGTCGAGCCGCACGCCGTTCTCCTCGAACAAGCGCTTCATCGCCGCTTCCCCGCGCGCCGAGGCCTGGTACCACTTGCCGTCGTGGGGACCCGAACCGTTGACGATGCCCAGGTAATAGACCGCGCCTGGTCCCCCATCCAGGTTGGGCACGTAGATCACCTGGTCGAACGGCTCATAGGAATCTGCGCGCGGATAAGAACGGGTGACCAGGAACAGAAACGTCAGGTCCGTGGGCGGGTCGATCGGCCGCTCCAGGTCTTCGAACACCGTCGTGCTGAGTGCAAGAGTGATGTCGAGGTTATTGGTCTCAATCGGGCCGAACATCGCCGGCCCGGAGACCGTGATCAGCTCGCCGCCTTTGGCCTGCGCCAGCGAGAGTGGCTGCCATACCAGTGCGAGAAGAATAAGCAACAAGACAATCTTCTTCATCAGCCCGCGCCTCCAAGCTCGGGATTTCGCCTACGGACTCTCCGGCGGTGGTGTCGTGAGGAAGGCGATCAGCGCCTCGATTTCAGCATCGTCCAGTCCGAGCGCGGGCATTTCCGTCCCGGGACGGACTGCCGCCGGGTTCTCGAGCCACTCCCGCAGAAAGGCCGGATCGAGGGTGATTCTGCTCAGGTCTGGCCCCATCTGGATCCCCATATCGTTGGCGATCGCATCGTGCTGGTGACAGCCAGCGCAGCCCTTGGCCACAAACAGCCTGTGGCCCAGCTCTGCCTGAGTCAGCCCCAATGCCTGGCCCGAGTCGAAGGCTGGCTTCGAGGGCTCTGGCCGAGCGTTGACCGGGAGGAACGATCCCAGCACCATCAGCATTCCGGCGATCCCGGTCATCAGCCACGGCCGCATCATCACGCTCTCACATCCGCCGGACGGGCAGCCGCTTCGCGACGTCGCTCGGCCACGAACATGCCTGTGGCGGCGCCGAGCAGGAAGATGCCGCCCCAACGGAGCCAGGTTTGGGCCTCGCCGACCGGCTCGGCGGACGAAACCGTACCCACGTCGCTTCGAACCGGCACCGCCGGCGCCGGCAGAACCTCCAACAGCCCGAAGTCCTGGGTCGGAAACGGCCGTGCCTCGATCTGCCAGGACCAGGCACCCTGCTGCGGGAATGCGACCTCGACGACGAAGTGACCGGTTCTCCCCTCCTGAACGGCGGCGACCTCCAGCTTCTCGCCCGAATCGCTGTGCGTGGCGATCAGGCGCGGTTCAACATCGCTGATCGGCGTCTGGCCGTGCTGGCGCACCATGAATCCAATCAAAAGCGATTCGCCGGCGCGTGGCGCGGTGGGCAGTGCATCCAGCGTGATGACCACCCAGCCGCCCGCACTCGCAGCCGTGGCCGAAAGCCCCCACAAGAACGCCAGGAGGAGCGTGGAAGCTGCAAGTTTCTTCTTCATCCCGGGCACATCTCCTTCCGCTGAGAGAGGCTGCTGTGAGCCTCATGAATTCACAGAAGGTACACCGACCGCCCGAAGGAGGTTCCCGAAGCATCCTGATCGAATGTCTCGCGATGAGTTTATCGAGCTGATTTCGGGGGAGGCCGAACTTCCGCGCGCGGCCCAGCTCGCCCGCCCGCTGAACATGCCAACCGCTTCACCGCAGCGACTCGGCCACGCGCACGGCCTCTTCGAGGGGGAGATCGGTTTCCAGCCGGTAGGTCAGGCCATCCTCCGTCCAGATGAGCACGTGACCTTCAATCAGGCGGCGGCCGGCGAATTCGCCCTGTCCGACCACCAGCTGGTAGGGCCCGGTGGTCCAGAAGGCGAGCTGGCCGTTCACCTCGGTCGACTCAATGAGCTGCGGCTGGCTCTTCTCGACCACCACGTCCTGTTCCAGGATGTGCAGGCTGAGCACGGCCTGCCGGGAATCCGACGGATCGGTCCAGACCAGCAGCACAATGTCGCCGAGCCAATCCTGGTAGAAGACTCGGTCCGGCGGCCCGAGATCGGATGGGTAGGTGGGCAAGCGGATGTCAAAACTGACCCTCTCCCGGATCGAGTCAAGCGTGGTCTCGCCGGCAAAGTCGATGGCCGCCGCCGTCGGGAACGGCGCGGCTGACTCGTCGGGGACAGATGGAACTGCTCCGAGACTCGGGGAGGTGGGACTCGCCCGCGGAGCCGGGGTTGGCTCGCCGAGCAGGATGCGCACCGCGCCCAGACGCACGATCTCAAATACCGTGGCCCGCGCAGCCGGAACCGCCAGGGTGGCCAGGCAGACGACGAGCAGCACGGCGAGCAGGGACCAGGCCAGACGCGGGGTCGTCCAGGCGAATCGAATCGGGCGTTGGATCGGCCGCGATGTGCGCGCGACGAGGTTCGGCGTGGGAGGGTAGTGGAAGGTCCGCGCCCAGGCGCGAACCTGGTCTTCAAAGCGCTCGATCTCATGCTCGTTCATACGATCTGCTCCTGATCGAGCTCCGGGTACTCCGCCACAATGACCTGGCGCAGGCGTTCGAGTGCCCGGTGGGTACGCGATTTCACCGTCCCACTCGCCACGCCGGTCGCTTCGGCCGCCTCAGCGATGGAGAGGTCCATGAAGTAACGTAGATAGAGCAGCTCTCGATCCGTCGGGCTCAGCCCCTGCATCGCCTGCCAGAGCAGCTGGCCCCGCCAGGAGTCGGTTTCAGCGCCAAGGTGCTCTGGTTGGAGTCCAACCCCCTCCGGCTCGCGCTGCACCGCCCGCTGCAGCGCCGCCCAGGCGCGGCCAAGCGACCGGCGGCGGTTGCGTGCCAGGTTGGCGGCGATGCTCAACAGCCAGGGGCGCATCGGACGCTGGATATCAAACCGCTCCAGGGCGCGGAACGCCCGCAGAAAGGTCTCCTGGGCCACATCCTCCGCCTCGGCGGCGTCGCCAAGGTGCAGGTAGGCGAAGCGGAAGACGCCATCCTGATGGTGGCGAACGAGCGCCTCCCAGGCGGCCTCATCGCCGCGCCGGGCCCGCTGAACCCACGCTGATTCCGACAGTCGGCACCTCTCCGGAGAGGTTTGTTGCAACCTATATACACCATTCAGGGCAGCTCCGTTCCCTGCATCGCCGGGATTCGGGCACCGAAGATCCCGCCACAATTCGGGAACTTTCGGCGACTGCTTGGCGTTTCGCATATATCAAATCCAGCGCATTCTGATGGAGGGGAGGATCTCCAACCATGAACACGTTTCGAATTGCGCTCACGATCTTCTTCGGGTTGATGCTGGCGGCTTGTGCGGCCGGCCAACCGACCCCGATCGTCTCCCACGGCAACGAGATCGGCGGCTATGTCGACTTGATCGATGCCCTGCGGGCCGCCGGCGCGGAGGTTGAACCCGCCGGGGGGCTCGAGCAGCCCTTCTTCACCGTGGGCGGTCAGATGATCCGGCTGAACGGACTGGACGTGCAGGTCTTCGAGTACGCTGATGAGGCCGGACGCGCGGCCGAGGCCGAGCTGATCGCCCCCGACGGCGGGTCGGTCGGGACGACGATGATCACCTGGATCGACCAGCCGCACTTCTGGGCCAAAGGCCGCTTGATCGTGCTCTACGTCGGCCAGGACAGCGGCGGCCTCGAGCTGCTCCATAGCGTGCTCGGCGAACCGATCACCGAATCCGAGGCTCCTACCAGCGGCGGCTGAGCCCACCCAAAAGCCAGTCGCCACCTCCAAAAATAGCAAGGCCGCGTCCTAGATCGGACGCGGCCTTGTCGCCTGGTGCGCCAGCGCGAAGGATCGGCTAGACCTTCTCCTTCAGCCGCAGCAGACGCTGGCCAGCTTTGTGCAGCGTCTCCTCGCGCTTGGCGAAGTGGAAGCGGATCATATGCTGGACCGGCTCACGGAAGAAGCTGGAGCCGGGCACCGCGGCCACCCCAACTTCACGCGCCAGCCACTTGCAGAACGCTGTGTCGTCTTCGACGCCGAATTCGGAGACATCCACCAGGACGTAATAGGCGCCTTCCGGTCGCGTGTAGCGCAACCCAACTTCATCCAGGTATTCTAGAAAGACATCGCGCCGCCGCGTGTAATCGGCCTGAAGCTCCCGGTAGTACTCGTCTGGGAACGCCAGTGCGGTGGCGGCGGCCTCCTGGAGGAGTGAGGGGGCCCCGACGGTGAGGAAATCGTGGACCTTGCGTGCTCCGGCCGTCACCCGTTCCGGGGCGATCACATAGCCCAGGCGCCAGCCGGTGATGGCGTAGGTCTTCGAGAGCGAGCTGCCGGACAGCGTGCGTTCGAACATTCCGGGCAGGCTAGCGATGTAGACGTGCTCATGGGGCTCATAGACGATGTGCTCATAGACCTCATCGGTCAGCACAAAGGCATCAAATTCCTGAGCCAGATCAGCGATGGTCTGAAGCTCCTCCCGACGAAAGACACGCCCGGTAGGGTTGGAGGGGTTGCAGAGTACAAGCGCTTTCACCCCGCGCTGGAAGGCCCGGCGCAGCTCGTCCAGGTCAAAGGTGAAGTCCGGCGGGTGCAGCGGGACATAGATCGGCTCGGCGCCGGACAGGATCGTGTCGGCGCCGTAGTTCTCATAGAACGGAGAGAAGACGATCACTCGATCGCCAGGATTGCAGACCGTCATCATCGCCACCATCATCGCCTCTGTGCTGCCGCAGGTGACGGTGATATGGGCGTCGGGATCGATGTCGATCCCCATGAAGCGGCGCTGCTTCTTGGCCAGCGCTTTGCGGAAGCGCGGCGACCCCCAGGTCACGGCGTACTGATGGTAGCCCTCGTCGAGCGCACGGCCGGCGGCCTCAATCAGTTGGTGCGGCGGGTCAAAGTCGGGGAAGCCCTGCGAAAGGTTGATGGCCCCATGTTGATCGGCCACCCTGGTCATCTCGCGGATAACCGATTCGGTGAAATTCGCCAGACGGGCGGCGATTTCGGCCATGTTCTTCTCCTCACTGCTCAGGTGGATTGCTTCGTTTCATCAGCGTACTCGATTGCGGCGCAGAGAAGCCCGCGCAGGGCGACTCAGGCGTCCTCGGCTTCAATGTGCGCCAGGGCTTCCCGCACCACATCGCCCTGTGAAGCACCACGGGCCCGCTCCAATCGCTCGAAACGCTTCTGGAATTGGCCCATCGCGTAGCCGATAAATTCCTCCTCGTTCAGCCCGAACGGGATCGGGTCGTAGTGGGAAAACGCTTCGCCAATCATCCCTACAGCCGGGGTTAGCAAGGCGTTCATCGTTTCCTCGACCACCTCCCACAGGGACGCGTCGGCGGCGATCAGACGCGAGAGCAGGTAGAGGCCGTAGGCCAGATGGCGTGACTCATCCCGGCGGAGATGGATCACGCCTTCGCGCACGCCGGGAAGCAAGCCTTTTGTCTCAAGAGCCTGGTGGTACGCATAATAGCCCGATTCGGCCAGCACCCCTTCCACGATCATGTTGTAGGTCGTTGCCGCGCGCGCCTGGGTGGCCGGCGAAGGGTCGTCGCGCAGGTTTTGCAGCGCCGCCGGCAGCGCAACGTAGAACACTACCCGATAACTCGGGGTGTGGTAACGCTCGAGATCGCCTTGGTCGCCGACGACTTCATCCAGAAAGCGTCGAAAGAAATCGGTGTGCTTCGCTTCGTCGTACAGGAAGGTGGTGAGGAAGATCTCTTCTTCGAGGCGGCCTTCCGCGGCAATCACCTGGATCAGCGGCAGGAGATCGAGCGTCACCGCCTCCTCACCTGCCTGAAACATGGCGCTCAGTCTGAGCACCAGGTCGCGCTCCTCTGGGCTGAAGGTCTGCCAGTCCTGCATATCCTGGCTGAAGTCCAGTTCGCTCGGATTCCAGTGGCCGTAGCGCTTGGCCTTCTCGTAGAGTCGCATCGGCGGGGAATCACGGTCGAGGCTGCGGTGAATGGTGGTGTATCTCGTGCGCTCCATCGGGCCTCCCAGGCTCAGGCTTAAGGATCAGGATAGCATGCTGAATGAGGGCCGACAACGATGGGCCGTCCGTAGAAGCTCAGGGCTGCTCCGCCGCCTCCAACCACGACAATGCCGAGCCCCGCGCTGGACATCCGCTAAAATCCAAGCCGCCTTCAAAAACACCCGGGCCTCATCCGGAGAGCTACACAAGGAGTGCCATCATGACACGTGACATGGAGTCCAAAGCCGTCTTGATCACCGGCGCCAGCAGTGGAATCGGCCGCGCGGCGGCGTTGCGCTTCGCGCAAGCCGGCGCAGCTGTGGTGCTGGTCGCCCGCCGCCAGTCGATCCTGGAAGAACTGGCGCGGGAGATCGAGGCCGATGGCGGCCGGGCGCTTGCCCTGTCCGCCGATATCACCCACCCGGCAGAAACCGAGCGAGTGCTGGAAACCACGGTGGATGCGCTCGGTGGACTCGATGTGCTGGTCAACAGCGCCGGCATCATCGAGGGCGGCAGCATTGAAACGACCGCTTTGGCCGATTGGGACGAGATGATGGGAATCAACCTGCGCGCGCCGTTCCTATTGATGCACCTGGCGATGCCGCATCTGGTCGCGCGCCAGGGGTGCGTGGTGAACGTATCCAGCGTGAACGGGCTGCGCGCCTTTCCCGGGGTCCTGGCCTACTGCGTAAGCAAAGCTGCGCTGGATCATCTCACCCGCTGCGCCGCGCTGGAAATGGCGAGCAAAGGTGTGCGGGTCAACGCCGTCAACCCCGGCGTTGTTGTCACCAATCTGCACCGCGCCTCGATGATGGATGAGGGATCCTATGCCGCGTTTCTTGAACACAGCAATACCACGCACCCGATCGGCCGGGTCGGGCAGCCGGAGGAAGTCGCCGAGCTGATTTACTACCTGGCCTCCCCCCATGCCGGCTGGATCACGGGTGCCACCTATTCCATCGACGGCGGGCGTGGCCAGACCTGCGCCCGCTGAGCCGAACGGGCGGTCCTTGCCGCTACGGGCAAGTGAACGTATGGCCCTGAGGTGACGAACTAAAGCGCCGCCAGGAGCTTGCGGCCGAATGCAGCCGGCTCGCTCTTCTCGATCACCACATCCGTCGCCTGGTGGAAGACAAGAAAATCGCGCAGGGCCTGCGCAACCCCGGCGATCAGCCGCGCATCCGGCTTCACACCGGGTTCCAGGTAGAGTGCCACGAGGCGCAGCGTCCCATTCGCGCGTTCCAGTTTGGGATCGAAACGACCCACGAGGCGATCACCGTGCAGGATGGGCAGGCAGAAGTACCCCCACCTGCGCTGCGCAGCGGGCTTATACGCTTCCAGGACCTGCTCGAACCCCCAGAGTTCCTCGTCGCGACCCTGCGGCCAGAACAGGCTGTCGAACGGGTTCAGAAACGTTGTACGGGCCGCGGCCAGCGACCCATCTGCGGCGCGTTCCAGCAGGGGACGGTCCTCCCGGTGGACCATCATCTCGAGATCGATTCCGTCCGAGCTCTCAACTCGTACTGGAACGAAGACCCCCTCCTCGATCATGGATTCGACGATTGGGCGGACGCGACCGCGCCCAAGCTCATGCACGGCATCCGCAGCCTGAGCCGGCCGGCAGATGCCAAAGCTACGCACGCTTCGCGCAAGTAGGTGCCGCAGGGTCGCATCCTGGGAAGGTACGCGCCGATCCACCCACGCCGGCAGCACCCGCTTGGTCAGGTCGTAGTAGCGTTGAAAATGGACCCGGTCGGCGATCATCAGGTCACCGATCACGAACAGATGCTCCAGCGCAACCTTGGCGGGGCGCCAATCCCACCATGAGCCGCGCCGCTTGCCGTCCGACTTGAAATCCGAGACGGCCAGTGGTCCCTCGCGGCCGATGCGCTTGAGTACAGAGGCCAGGAAATGATCGCTGTCCTGCTTGTTGAGCAAACTCTGCGTGAAGTTCGCCGGTTTCTTGCGCAGCCGGCGCTTCAGCGGCAGCCGGTAACGGTACTCGCTGAACGGCAGGATGCAGGCGGCATGGTACCAATCTTCGAAGAGAAGCCGTTGGGCTTCGTCCTGTGCCCGCCTGGGGTAGATCAGGCGATCAAAATCGTCCGGATCGTAGGCGCCGAGCCGGCTCCAGATCGTCAGGTAGTGACTGCGCTGGACGCGCTGCTGGGTGTCCACCTGGACGGCGCCCAGGCGCTCAACGAGCGCGGCGATCGCTCCAGGCCGGGGCTCCGGCTCCTCGCCATAGGGAGTCGCCAGCTGTTGCGCGTGCAGCGCCAGGGCGCGAGCAGCGGAGAGCGGGAGAGATTTCATCGAGATCGGCACCTCACCGGAGAGCGGGCAGCAACCATCAGCATACGAACGTTTGTTCGGGCTGTCAAGTCGCGGCTTCCGGTGAAGGGGCGGCTTGAGTACAATCGCGACGATGGAACCTTGGCCCGGCGTCATTGAGCGCTTTCGCCCGCTGCTTGACCTTCCACACGGGGCACCGGCGGTGACCCTGCTGGAAGGCAGCACCCCGCTGATCCCTGCCCCGCGCCTTGCTGCGCAGCTTGGCGCGGCCGCGTTCTGGGTGAAGTTCGAGGGATTGAACCCCACCGGTTCGTTCAAGGATCGCGGCATGACCACAGCGATCACAGAGGCGGCCGCTCGCGGCACTCAGGCGGTGATCTGCGCCAGCACCGGGAACACTGCCGCCAGCGCAGCCGCCTATGCCGCCCGCGCCGGGATGCGCTGCTATGTGCTCGTGCCCAAGGGCAAGGTCGCCAGCGGCAAGCTGGCTGGCGCACAAGCCTATGGCGCCAGGGTGCTCCAGATCGAGGGTTCGTTCGACCAGGCGCTGGCTCTGGTGCTGGCGCTGGTCGAGTCCCTGCCGCTGGCCTTGGTCAATTCCGTCAACCCCTTTCGCCTCGAAGGACAGAAGACGGCGGCCTTCGAGATTTGCGAGTCCCTTGGCCGGGCGCCAGACTGGCTTGCGCTCCCGGTCGGCAACGCAGGCAACATCAGCGCCTACTGGATGGGCTTCCAGCAATACGACGCACGGTACTCGAGCGGCCTCCCCCGCCTGCTCGGGGTCCAGGCCGCCGGCGCGGCGCCGCTCGTGCTGGGCGAGCCGGTGGCGCAGCCGGAGACGATCGCCACGGCGATTCGGATCGGCCGGCCGGCCCGGGGGGAGCAGGCGCTGCAGGCGGCCGCGGAGTCCGGCGGGCGGATCATCGCGGTCGACGACGCAGCGATCCTGGCCGCCCAGTCTCGGCTTGCCGCCGAGGGCTTGTGGGTCGAGCCGGCTTCGGCGGCCGGTCTCGCCGGCCTGCTGTCGGAGGTCGAACAGGGGCGCCTCGATCTGAGTGAGCAGAACGTGGTCTGCGTCTGCACCGGGCACGGGTTGAAAGATCCAGAGACCATCGCCGAGCGGGCGCCGGAGCCGACCCAGGTCGCCGCAGACCTCGAGGCGCTGCGCGCCATCATCCGGGCATGAAGCGCGCCGCCGTGCTCGTCCCTGCCTCGACAGCGAATCTAGGGCCTGGCTTCGACAGCCTCGCGCTGGCGCTCTCGCTCCACAACCGCGTCGAGCTCGAGTTCGCCGCCGGTGGGTTTCAGGCAGCGGTCGAAGGCGAGGGCGCGGCGACCTTGCCGGTAGACGGTGAACACCTTGGGTTGAAGGCCGCGCTGCGGTTGTTCGAAGCCGCAGACATACAACCAGCGGGCCTACGGCTGCGGGCAGCCAACGCCATCCCGCTTGCCTCCGGACTCGGCTCCTCGGCTGCGGCGATCGTTGGCGGTCTCGCAGCTGCGAACATGCTGCTCACCGAGCCGTTCACCACGTCTCGATTGCTGAGGCTGGCCTTCGGGCTCGAAGGGCACGCCGACAATGCAGCGGCCGCGCTACTCGGCGGTCTGGTGGCGGTGGCCCCTGACGAAAACTCGCCAGTGGCGCGGCGGATCGAAACCCCGCCGCTGCGCGTGGCGGTCGCCGTGCCGGAATTGGCGCTCGCGACGGCGGAGATGCGCCGGGCACTGCCAGCCCGTGTTCCGCTGGAGGATGCCGTATTCAATCTGGGACGCAGCCTGCTGACGGTAGAAGCCCTGCGATCCGGCGATTACGAGCTTCTGGCACACGTGATGAAAGACCGGCTCCACGAACGGCACCGTGCCGTGCACATTCCGGGCTACCCGGAAGCGGTGGCGGCGGCACTCGCTGCCGGCGCCGCCGCGGCCACCCTCTCCGGCGCCGGGCCTGGCGTCGTCGCCTTCGCTCCCACCGGTCATCCAGCGATCGCGGAAGCCCTGGAAGCCGGCTTCGCTCGGGCAGGGCTGGCCGCCCGAACCTTCGTGCTGGATGTCGATCCGCAAGGCGTCCGGCCGCCGCACGCCGATGCCCATCCGCCAGGTCCCGCCTAGGCGGAAGCAGTCGGCGAACGATCAACAGAATCAACCCAATGCCGGTCGTGCCGCCGGCGCGATCAGCAGGTGTCGCCCCCTGGCTGATGAAGACCCACGAGCGGCGGCTCAAGCCGGGCCGAACCTTCGCCTGTGCTCCCTGGTTAACCTGATATACACCGACCGCCTTCCAGGCATGAGAACCTGTGAATCCAGCCGCGGATGCGCCGATTCTGTGACAGAATAGCGTACACAGGGAAAATACGGTCATCTGCCGACAGATTGCTCTGACTTGGATCGGTAGCCTTTCTCAAGATCGGGAGTGTTCGATGAGTGAAAATGGTAACCCCCCTGAGGCCAACGACCGAGGCTGGCTGAGCTGGCTCAGCCGCATCAATGGTTCCGACTCTGACGCGCCGATCCAGCGCCGGCGGCGGCGCCCACTGCGTCTTGTCGGCCGCATCCTGCGCCAATTCTGGTGGTTGATCCTGGCCGTCCTGCTCATCGGTTGGGCCCTGGCAGATCCCGTCAACCTGAACATCCTGCTGCTGGGCTTGAGTTTTGTGGGCCGGTTGATGTTCGGCATCATGTTTATCGTTGTGCAGTTCGGCGCCCTCTTCTGGTTCATCAGCCGGACCCGCACGGTGATCATCCGTCCGGGCGATGCAAAGCAGGTCACATTCGACGACTACTGGGGCCAGCCGGCGCTGGTGGAGCTTGTGCGCCAGTGGATCGACCTGCTCTCCGATCGCGACAAATTCGTCGATATGGGCGGGCAGTACATCAACGGCATCATGCTCTTTGGGGAGCCCGGCACCGGCAAAACCATGCTCGCTAAGGCGATGGCCGGCGAGGCCGGCGTTGCCTTCCTTTCTGTGGAAGGCTCCGGCTTCCGCGGCATGTTCTGGGGTATGGACACGCTCAAGATGATGAGCTTTGTCCGCAAGGCGCGACGCATGGCGCGCGATTACGGCGCCTGCATCGCTTACATCGACGAGATCGATGCGGTCGGGCAGAGCCGCTCCGGCGTGATGGGACGCGGCGGCGGCATGGCGATGGGCGGCATGATGGGCGGCATGATGATGAACGGCGCCCTCACCCGCCTGCTTTACGAGATGGACGGCATCGGCGAGGCCTCGTTCTGGGAACGGCTGCAGGCCAAGATTTATGGCCTGTTCGGCAAGGCGCCGCCGAAGCGCGACTGGCACGTCCTGTTCATGGGCTCCACCAACCGGCCGGACATCCTGGACCCGGCCCTGCTGCGCCCCGGCCGCTTCGATCAGGTGATCAAGGTCGAGCGCCCGGATCGTGTCGGCCGGCGCGAGATCATCCGGGGCTACCTCAACAAGATCCGCCACGACGCGGAAAAGATCGACCTCGAAGCGATCGTCGCCGACACGCCCCACGCGACGCCAGCGCAGATCATGTCGGCGATCACCAAGGATGCGGTCCGCAGGGCGCTCTTCAACGGGCGCGATCACGTCGTCCAGGACGACATCGATCAGGCGCTGCAGGAACAGCTGGTCGGGATGGCGAATCCGATCGCCGAGATGGACCCGCTCCAGATGCGGCAGGTCGCTTATCACGAAGCCGGTCACGCCGTGATCCAGCACTACGTCCTGCCAGACCAGCGGATTGCGCGCGTCAGCATCGTTCGGCGCTCGAGCGGGATCCTCGGCTACGTGCTGCCCGTCGATACCGACGAGATCTACGCACAGCCGCTGCGGCGGATCGTCGGCCGGATCATGGTTGCACTCGCCGGGCACCTGGCCGTAAAGATCTTCATGGGCGAATTCTGGACCGGGGCCACCGGCGACTACAACAACGCCCGCACCATGCTGCGCCTGCTGGCGATGCATGGTTTCTTCGGCCCTCCGGTCTCGGAGCTGTTCGTCGACGTGAAAGAGCTGCGGTTCTCGGATGAGCGCGTCGAGCGAGTCTGGAACCAGCTTGAAGAGCAGGTCCGGCGCATGCTTTTTGAGCACGCCGATGAAGTCGAGGCGCTGGTTGAAGCCCTGCTGGAGAAGAAGGACCTCTCGAACCGGGAAGTGCTCGAACTTCTGGGTAAGAACAGCATGCAGCTGGCGCGCGAAGCCGGCGAGGAATTCGAGAGCGTGCTCGAGCAAATCGGCGTCAGCTCGGAGGGCCTGGCCTACCGGCGCCGGCAGAAGGCCGAAGAAGAAGTCAGTCCGGATCCGTCCACCAGCGAATCCGAGAGCGGGGATTGATCTCACGGACCCGGCCGCAATCGACCCGCAAGCAAATGGAGCGCCGCATCGGCGCTCCATTGATCTTGGGCCAGGGGTTAGGCCGCGAGCCGCGGCGGCTAGCGCCACGACCAGAAGGCGAGAGTCCCCTCCACCAGAAATCGTTCGCTGAGCTGTCCGGAGGTCGGCAGCACGAAAATGCCGGGCGTGCCGTCCGGGCGCAGCGCCGAGAGGACCAAGTATTTGGAGTCGGGCGACCAGAGGGTCGTTGAGCGCTGATACTGGTCGAAGAACGGAAGGATGTTCAGAAACGCCCGTGTTGGACGGAAACTGAGCAGCTCGCGGGTCTCGCCCGTGCGCGCTTCGGCGATGAACACGGACAGAAAGAGCTGATCCTGGGCCTGCTCGCCGCCTTCAGGCGCGGCCGCATCGCTGGAACTGCTGCGGAACACCGTCGGCACGAAATAGGCAACTTCTTCACCGTTTGGAGACCAGAAGAACGCGGCCACAGTGTCGGCTCCGGTCTCGATCACTCGCGGCTCGTCAGGGTCATCCAGATCGACAATCGTAAGCCGCCCAAGCAGTCCCTGCCCCACTCGCAGGCTGGTGACGTAGGCGATGTGCTGGCCGCTGGGAGACCAGTCGAAGGCGACTGCGCCGGGGAACGAAGCGAGCTGGTTGCGGACTTCGCCGTCCCGTGTGGCGACAATCAGCGACTGTCCTCCGGAATCGAGGTAGGCGGCAAAGAGCATCAGCGAGCCGTCCGGGGAGAAGGCCGGGGCCTGGAAGTAGCTCGGCTTCAAGGGGTAGCCGATCTCGCCGATGATCGGCCCCATCTCGAGCAGCGAAAGCCTGGCCCCGGATGGGTTGATGTCTGCCGCGCCCCCAACGTGCGCCAGGATCCGCTGATCAGGAGACCATGCCCAGTAGTAGGGCTGGCCGGTGTCCACCAGCGACACCTCGCCGCCGGTCGACTCCGCCACTTGCAGGTCGAGCAACCCGCCGTTGATATTCGTGGTCAGGAAGCTGACCAGGTTGCCGTCCGGGGACCAGTACAGGTAGAGCGGAATATCCACTGAGCTGTCGTAGATCCGGACAGAATCCTCGCCGCGGGCCGTGCTCGTGAAAATCTCGGCGACCTCGATACCTCGTTCGCTGACTGTGACCCCCTGATAGGCAAGGCGGTTCTCCACCGGCGACCAGGTGGGGAAGTCATAGAACCGCAGCGCACCGGAGTCCGGATCGGTCTGGGAGTCTTGTGTGATGGCGACCGGTGAATCACCCGCCTGGTTGGTGGTGTAAATGTTCCCATCGGTCCCGACATAAGCAATCAGGCCAGACTTGCGCTCGAGCGAGCTGAGCAGCGGACTTTGCGGGAGGCGGATCCCCTCCGGCACACAGGCGGCAATCACAAGCGAGGCGATGACCAGGAGAAGAAATCGTGACGAGAGCGGGTGTCTTCGCTGTACCAATAAACCATCTTGACCGTTCATCGTACCTACCTGACTACCCTATCTTGAATGCTTATGATCTTAGCACATCCATGTCTGAAGCCGTGGTGGACCTACCGCCGATGCCGGTTTCGGCTGACGCCGGCCCTGGGTCGCGCCGAGGCTGGTACCGATAGATACGAAGGGGCGGCTGATTTGAGTCTTTTCATGTAACCGAAGCCGACTCCTCCATAAGCCGGCGTGCGATCGCTCGATCGACCTTCCCCATCGGATAGCTCTCGAGATCCGCCGGCCGGGCCCAGCGCAATTCGCTGTGCCAGCCGGATTTCGGCTCCCCTTCCCTCAGCTCGCAGGCAAATGCATGCACGGTCACCTTGAAATGGGTGTAGCTGTGATCAAACTTGCCGAGCGGGCGCGCTGGGTGAAGTCGGATCTTCAAGCGGGAGGCAAGCTCGTCCTTCAGAAGCGCAGCAAGCGAACCGCCGTCTTCACGCTCAACCCCGGGAAACTCCCACAGCCCCCCCAGCAGGGCCCCCTGCGGACGGCGACCCAGCAGCACTTGCCCTTGGTGAAGAATGGCGGCCGCTGCCCGGGTGGCATGCGGCAGCTCGGACTTCGGGCGGCGTACGGGACGCAGCGCCTGCGTTCCGCGCTCGTAGGCAAGGCAATCGCCCGTTAGCGGGCAGGCATGGCACCTCGGCGACCGCGGCGTGCAGATGCTGGCTCCCAGATCCATCAGTGCCTGGTTGTACTCGGAGGCCACCCCTGCCGGAAGGTGCGCCTCACCGAATTCCCGCAGCCGACGCTCGCCGGCCGGTGAGCGCACATCCAGGTCCAGATCAGAGAGACGCGCCAGGACGCGCCGCAGATTTCCGTCGAGCGCCAGGACGTCCTGGCCGAAGGCGATGGCCCCAATGGCAGCGGCGGCATAGGGGCCGATCCCGGGCAGCCGCCTGAGCTGCTCCACCGTCTGCGGCAGCCGGCCATGATGCGTCCCGGCAATTTGTTGGGCAGCCTGATGCAGGAAGTGGGCCCGGCGGTAGTAGCCCAGGCCTTCCCAGAGCTGCAAGACGTCGTCGAGCGGCGCCTCCGCCAGCGCTTCAACGTTCGGAAAGCGCTCCATCCAGCGCTCGTAGTAAGGGATCACCGTTTCGACGCGTGTTTGCTGGAGCATGATTTCGGAGACCCAGACAGCATAGGGGTCCTGCGTCTGGCGCCAGGGGAGACTGCGCTGGTTCT
>JBFJVD010000001.1:0-57619 GCA_041624375.1 Anaerolineales bacterium | reverse complement strand
GAGGCGCAAGTCGAGGCGTTCGTAATGCGCCGGGCCGGCTTCTGCCAGCAGCTCGGCGACGAGCTGGTCGAGCGGCTCGCCGGACGCAGCCACCATTTCCACGAGCAGCAGGCCCATCAACACCCCATCCCCCTCCGGGATATGACCCTTGAAGTACATCCCGCCGGATTCCTCTCCGCCAATGAGCACGTCATCCTTCAGGATCCAATCCGCAATGTGATTGAAGCCCACCGGCGTCTCGACCACCTCCAGCCCGTACTTCGCGGCCA
Organism: Anaerolineales bacterium; assembly: GCA_041624375.1. Taxonomy (GTDB): domain Bacteria; phylum Chloroflexota; class Anaerolineae; order Anaerolineales; family E44-bin32; genus JBFJVD01. The sequence continues at coordinate 57,350 of JBFJVD010000001.1, read as the reverse complement.
GCCGGTTGATCATCTGGGTGGTTGAGACCGTCTTGATCACCTTGCCGCGCCAGTTGCGTGTCTCGACGAGATATTTCAGTGCGAGCGCCAGGATGCGGTGCGGGTCGACGAATTGCCCCCGCCCATCCATCGCCCCCACCCGGTCGGCGTCGCCGTCCGTGGCGATGCCCAATTGCCCGTGGCCGGCGGCGATCGCACCGGCCAGTGCGCCGAGATAGCGGCCGATCGGTTCGGGATGGATGCCGCCGAAGCCGGGGTTCATCTCAGCCCGAACCTCGAAGATCTCGCAGCCGGTCCCCTGCAGCAAGCTCTTGATCTGACCCCGTCCCGAACCGAACATCGAGTCGACCACGACATGCTGCGGGTTGTCGGCGATGGCGTCGAAGTTAATTAAAGTGCGCAGATGGTCGGCGTAGGCCGGCGTGGGATTGAAGCGCTGGATGAGGCCCGCCTGGCGCGCCTGCTCATAATCCATCAGGTTGGGGCCGCGGCCGCGGGCCTCGTTGTCGTTGAGGTAGACCTCAATACTGCGGCATTGCTCGGGTAGAGCCGCACCGCCATAGGCGGCCTTCAATTTGACTCCGTTGTAGCGCGGTGCGTTGTGCGAAGCGGTAATCATCACCCCGGCGATCGCGCCCAGGTGGCGCACGGCGTGGGATACGGAGGGCGTCGGCACATCCGCACTCGTCAGGTACACGCTATAGCCATTGGCTGCCAGCACTCTGGCGGCCTCCAGCGCGTAGCGATCCGAGAGGAAGCGGGTGTCGAACCCGACAACCATACGCCGGGGATCCGGCCGGGGGCTGCCCGGCGAGCCTTCGAGCCATTCCTCGGTGGCGGCCGCATCGGCGATCGCCTGTGCCACGAGCCGAAGGTTATGGAAGGTGAACGTATCGGAGATGACCCCCCGCCAGCCATCGGTCCCGAAGTGAATCGTCATGTGGGTCCTCGCAAGTTGGAATGAGCGGCGGCATTGTAGCAGGCCGCCCGGAGGCGGTCAACCAAAGCGGCTCTCACGCAGCAGCGGCGGACGCTTCGCTGGCCCCAATCAGACAGCCGGCCGTGTGAACTGTGCGGCAGGCGGCTGGCCGATGAGCTATTCCGGGTTCTGGACCTTCTGAGCAGCGGCGAGCGCGGCAGCTTCTGGGGTCACGCCGCCCATGAGGACCGCCTCCACCGCCTCGCGCAGCGAAGGCCCGAAGGTAGCCAGCACTTCCTCTGAGGGTAGCGAAAGGCAGGCCGTTGCCAGCCGGCTGGCGACCGCTGCGTCGCTGCCTGCCGGCCACGATTGCAGCGCGTCTTGCGTCGGTGGGATGAGGCCAAGCGCCTGCGTCCATCGACCCAGGAATTCCGGCTGCTGAAGCCAGTTGAGCAGGTCGGCAACCAGTGCCTGGCGTACCGGATCCTGGGTCACCACAGCCCAGGACCATACTTCCGCGAAGCACATGCCGCGCCCATCACGGGTCGGGATTGGCAGCGCCGCCAGATTGGCGCTGCTACGATCCACAAATACGCTGTAGCGCGCAGGCGCGGCGGCCACCTGCCCATCTTGCAGGGCTTGCCAGGTCTCCTCGCTCGCTGAAAAGCGCAGCGCCAGCGGACTCAGCGCGCCCGCCGTGTCCGCCGAGGCATAAAAGGCCAGCACTTCGCTGAGAAGCGCCGGGTCGAGCGCTGGCCGGCCGGCGTCATCGGTGAGTTCGCCCCCAAGCGCCAGATATTGCGCCAGGGTGAAGGAGGCGTCCGGGTCTGCCGCCGCGAAGGCGAAGGCCCCGGAGCCTTCAAGCAGCAGGGACCAGCTGGACGGCGCCGATTCATACTGCTCCACCTCATACGCCAACAGCATGGTATCGGTTGCGAAGGGCAGCCCCTGGGTCTCCTCGCCGATTGCAGCGGCCGCAACGGCGAACTCGAACCAGTCCGGCGGAGAAGGCGGTGCAGCCAGGAGCCCCACCGGTGCGATCAGGCCCTTCAACGCAGCCGTGTTCAGGCCGACAGGGTCGAGGCTGATCAGATCGGGGAGCGCGGCGGGGGCGGCCGCGCTGGCGGCAGACAGCGTTTCCAGCAGGCCAGAGGGCCCGTCGGTTGGCTTCACCCGCACATCCACCCTCAGCAGGGGGTTGGCTTCCTCAAAGGCGCCTAGGTGCGCGGCGAAGATGGTGCCGGCCGGGTCGTCGGAGTCTGGCGCGAATTGCGGCGCAACCCACAGGCGCAGGGTGATGATGGTCGGTGTGGGGCTGGCCGGCGTGCCGATGGGGGAAGCGACCGCAGGCGGCTGTGTTGCCGGCGGTGAAGGCGCCGGCGTCACGACCGCCGGGCTGCACGCCGCGAGTCCGATTGCCAACAGGAGCAAGTTTCGACTTAAGAGAGGGGCCATCGCGCCGGGATTATAGCATCGGGCGCCGCCTGAAGGACGTATGCTACAATGCGTCTGCCATGCGGGCGCCAGACACGTTGCGGCCTCTGCTCGAGAGCATTCCCCCCAAGCCCGGCTGTTATCTGATGAAGGATAAAGCCGGGCGTGTGATCTATGTAGGCAAGGCCATCAACCTGCGCAGCCGGGCGCGGTCCTATTTCCAGCCTTCCGCCAGCCACAGTCGAAAGACCTCCGAAATGGTCTCCCGTGTCCGCGACATCGAGTGGATCGTGGTCGGCTCCGAGCTCGAAGCCTTGATTCTCGAGATGAATCTGATCAAGCGCCACCGCCCGAAGTACAACGTTCGCTTGAAGGACGACAAGCGCTATCCCTACATCAAGGTTCATTGGAGTGATCCCTTTCCGAAGGTCACGGTGACCCGCCGCATGACCGACGACGGCAGCCGCTACTACGGGCCGTATACGAGCGTCTGGGCCGTGCATCAGACCCTCGACGTGCTGCGCAAGATTTTTCCCTACCTGACCTGCGATCGGGTGATCACCGGACTCGATTCCCGCGCCTGCCTCTATTACGACATCAAGCTTTGCATGGCGCCGTGCATCGGCGTCGCCGATCAGTCGGCTTATCGCACGATGATTGAGGACCTTTGCCGTTTTCTTGAGGGCAAGACCGAGCCGGTTGTTGACCGCCTCAGGCAGGAGATGAAACGGGCCTCCATCGATCTCGAATATGAGCGGGCGGCAGCGATCCGCGATCAGCTGGTTGCGATCGAGAAGGTGGTCGAGGGTCAGAAGGTGATCTCGCAGGAGAAGATCGATTCAGATGTGGTCGCCTTCGCCCGCCAGGACAGTGATGCCTGCGTCCAGGTGTTCTTCATCCGGGCAGGGAAGCTGATCGGGCGAGAGTACTTCGTGCTCGAGGGAACTCATGAAAAGGAAGACCGCGAGGTGTTGGAGGCCTTCCTGAAGCAGTTCTATACGGAGGCCGCGTACATCCCGCAGCGGGTGCTTCTCCCAACCGAGATCGAGGAGGCCCGCATCATCGGGGAATGGCTCAACCAGCGCCGAGCGGGCCAGGAGAAGGTGCGCCTGGTGGTGCCGAGGCGCGGGCCGAAGCGCGAGTTGGTCAAGATGGCCGGCGAGAATGCGACGGAAACCTTGATGATGCTTCGTGCTCGCTGGGAGGCGGACCGGAGCCGGCACGTGCAGGCTCTCGCCGGCCTGCAGCAGGCACTCCAACTCCCTGCGCCCCCGAATCGCATCGAGTGCTACGACATCTCCAACACGCAGGGTACGGCCGCGGCCGGCTCGATGGTGGTCTTTCGACTGGGGGCGCCGAGCAAGAGCGACTACCGCAAGTTTACCGTCAAGTCGGTTCAAGGCCAGGACGATTTCGCCAGCATGGAAGAGGTGCTGCTGCGCCGCTTCCGCCGCTGGCAGACGGCGGCCGACGAAGCGAACAAGCCAGGCGCCAAGCTCGATCAGGCTTTTGGGCTGCTCCCCGACCTGCTCATTGTGGACGGCGGAAAGGGCCAACTGGGCCGGGCGGTAGCCGTCCTGGAGCAATTTGGGTTGGCAGGCAAGGTTCCGGTGGTCGGGCTGGCGAAACGCCATGAGGAACTCTACTTGCCGGACCACCCTGATCCGGTGCTTCTGCCGGCGCGTTCACCCGAACTGCATCTCGTCCAGCGGGTCCGGGACGAGGCGCACCGTTTTGCGCTCCAGCACCACCGAACGCGGCGCCGGAAGATCGGGATCGCCTCCCAGCTCGATGAGATTGAGGGCATCGGCCCGGTCCGCCGCCGGGCGCTGCTGCAGCACTTCGGCGACCTCGACAGCATCCGGCAGGCGAGCGTCGAGGAAATCCGCAAGGTCCCCGGTATCTCCGCCGACCTCGCTGAGCGGGTGAAGGCGGGGCTTTAGATCGGACGAGGGAGCATGTCAGCGCCATTCATCTGGATCGTGGACGACGACGAAGATATGAGCCACGCAGTCAAGCTGATGCTCCAGCTGCTGAACTACCGCGTTGAAACCTTTCGCAGCGCCCGCAGCGCCAGTCAGGCGTTGCTCGGCGGCAAGAAGCCGGATGTACTCGTGCTGGACATCAACATGCCCGAGGTGACCGGCATCGACATGCTGGAATTCGTCCGTCAGCGGCGCGAGCTCGACAAAATGCCGGTGATCATGCTTTCGTCGGAGACCACCGACCGGCAGGTGGATGAAGCCATGAAGCTCGGCGCCAATGCCTTCATCTTTAAGCCAGTGACCATCGAGGAACTCGAGCGGGTGCTGGGGCAGGTACTCCAGGCTTGATAGGACCGCCCGCAAGGCACGACCTGCGAGGGCGTTCTCGCGCCCTCGTCTTGGCTTAACCCGGGCGGCCCGGATCCTCCAGCGCTCCGAGATGAATCAGCAACCCGCTGCGCGCTGCGGCCGCCAGCAGCCGGTTGAAGTTCTCTTGTTGCACGCTGACGGCGGTCGGGCCGAGGCGTTCGCCGAGCAGGCGGGCAGTGGCCTTATTCTTCAATAAATTGTCCACCAGGTCGGGCGAGTTTAGGGTGAGGACCAGCGATGTTTCGAGTCGAGCTTCGGTTCCCGCCTCCGACCAGCGCTCCACCGCCTGAGCCAATCTCGGAGGCGGCGAAGCCCCACTGAGTTCCTCAAGCAGGCGCAGGACATGTGCCGGCTGCAGTCCACTGGCGCGGGCATGTTCCAGCGAGCTGGCCGTGAGGCGGAAGTGGTAGCCGCTCGAATCGAGGCCCTCCCAGCGTGCGAAGCGGGCCGCTTGATATCGAAGTGGTGGGGAGACACCGCGTGTGAGCGTGAAACGGCCGTCAGCGGCGAGCTGCACGCGTGCTGGGGGTGTGGGCAGCTCCGGCGCCGAGTCCGCCCCCCGGAGCAAGGTCGCCAAAGCGGTCAGCCGGAAGCTGGAGACCGTTGCGCTGGGGCCCCTGCGGCCCAGGTCGGTCATGCCGAGCCAGTGCAATGGGCCCTGAAGAATGTAGCGGAGCAAGCCGCCTTCGACCATGTCCCAGTGTTCGATGCCGCGCAGGAATCGGCCGCTGCTTCGTTCTTGCAGGTACCAGGAATCGAAATCGCGGCCCGGGCGCTGGAATCCGGGCGCGCGCGATCGAACCGTGTCAACCACCGAGTCGATATCCCACCAAGTCCCTGGCGGGACGGAAGTTAAAAAGCTGATCAGCGCCTGCCGCCCGGTGAGCGGCTCATTTGGCCAGGCCTCGCCGGCGATCTCGAGTTCGGGGACCTGTGCCAGGTCGTTCCATGTTGAGCTCTTCCACCAGGCCCCGATCAGGCGCTGCAGGATGGCCGCACGCGGCATCTCGAGCAAGATCCGGGTGCGCTCCGGATCTGGATCCAGGTCTGATCGGCTGATGACCTCGAGATCGGCGAGTAGATGGAGCAGCAGCCTGCCCGCGGCCGGTCGCAGCAAATAGGGGCCCAGTCGCTTGAGGAATCCTTTGGGATCTTCAGGTGGTCCGAAGCGGCGCAGTCCGGCGAGCAGCGTGACGGCATCATCCACGGCAGCAGAGTCCGCTCGCTCGATCTCTCCCGGTTCCTCCTCGCTCGGCCGTCCTGGCAGTGATGACTCCCGATCCACTGCGGGTAGGCGTTCCTGGACATCCGTGGGGAGGAAGCCAAATTCCTGCGGGCCGCTGGTCCCATCGCGGAAGGCACGACCGAGCAGCCCGGCGTACCAGAGCACTTCAAGTGGGGAGGCGGGATCGCGCCAGGGCCTTTCGCGATCTCTGCGGCCAGGCCCCATCTCGCGCAATGGACCGTATCGCTCAAAAAGCGTGGCAAGGGGAAGCTGGCCGCCGTTCTCAAGCAGGGCGAGCAGGGGCCGGCGGGCGGATTCGGGGAGACCATCCACGAAGTCCGCCAGGCTTTGTGGATCGAGCATTTCGTTCGCCAGCCAGACGGCCACGTCGGTTCTCGGCCCGGCCGGCAGCTCCAATCCCCACACCTCTGCGATGATTCGCAGAAACCCATGGTCATGGTCCTGCAGGGTGCGCAGGAGTGCCTGCATGGGTGTGACCAGCCCGATCAGGCGAGAATCTGGAGCGCGCCGGGAAGCACATCCACCTCGATTGCAGTCACCGAAGCCCCGAACCCGGCGAAAATCTCGCCGTCGGTGTGGATGGGGAAGGGCGCTTCAGAGGTCAGCTTCAGCTGTTCGAATTCCCCGAGTCGGACCTGGCGGAAGCGGCCGTGGGTGCCCCGCATCACTTCCGGGATGAGGCGGAACATCATCGGGCGAGAGACCTGCTCAATCATGGCGTAATTGAGCACGCCATCGTCGGATACTGCAGCGGGCGAGGTGAGGAAGCCGCCGCCCTCGCGCCGTCCGTTGTTCAAACTCAGCAGCAGCACATTCTGTTCGAACTGCTCCCGGTCGGTTTCGAACCGCATCTGTGGCGCGTCGTAGTTCTTCAAGATGGTGAGGATCACGGCCCAGAGGTACATCAGGAAGCCGCGCAGGCGCGTGATCTTGTAGGCGTGGATGGCGACGGAGGCGCCAAAGCCAATGCTGATCGTGTTGTCCCAGAACTTCTCGCGCCCGGTGTTGTCCCGGATGCGGCCCAGGTCGATGGCCTTCGGCTCCCCTTCAAAGACCCGGAGGATCGCCTTCTCCGGCTCGACGGGGATACCGTTGTTGGAACAGAAATCGTTGCCCGATCCGATGGGCACCGCACCAAGCAGCGGCCTGTGCTCGGGCGGTAGCTGCATCAGGCCATTGATCGCCTCATGAACGGTGCCATCGCCGCCGAGCGCCGCCACGACCTGATAGCCTTCGTCTGCAGCCTGCCTGGCGAGTTCCATCGCATGATTGGGATATTCCGTGGTGGCCCAGTCCGCCTCCCCATAGCGGTCGATCACGCCTTGAAGAATGTGTACGATCTCCCAAGCGTGGCCGCGGTCGGCGTGCGGATTGAAGATCAGCTTCGTTCGCCGCTTCACAGCCCGGACTCCCAACCGCTTTCTTCGACGGCGAAGAAAATGTCAGTGGCTGAGATCATGCCGATGACCGAACCGCTGGAATTCTGAACCGGCAGGTGATGAATTCTCAGGTCCTTCATCTTGCGGGCGGCCTCTTTCAGCGACCAGTCCGGGAGCGCACAGTAGATGGGTGACGTCATAATGTCCCCGACCGTCACCTCGGCCGGGTCGCGATCTTCGCCAACGATCTTGTCGCGAATGTCGGTGGTGGTGATGATCCCGAACGCTTTGTCTTCGCCCTCGGTGAGATCGACGACCAGGCTGTGAATTCTGCGCCGCCGCATGAGCGTCAGCGCCTGGGCGACGCTCACTTCCGGCGGAATCAACACCGCAGGCGTGCTCATCCAGTCTCGAACGGTGTGCGCCATGGATCACCTCCGACGAGCCGTCGTGGCATGGGTTGGGGAAGGGGGGAGTCGGCTGTGCGGCGATTATAGCGCAATGTGCGTCGAGCGAACTGCCGCCTCGCCATAGTACATTTTTTAAGCGATACGGTCGTTGACTCGTCCCTTCCGACCCGTTAGAGTGATGATCGGAGCCCCGGTCTCCTGCAGGACTGCACGCCCTCGTCTTGTCGTAGGTCACTCCGACCGCCCGACCGCTGTCGCCGGTTATCGGGGACGGCCGTGGAATGAGAACGCCGGAAGGTTGGAGGATCGCCCTTCCCTACGACTCAATGCGTACGACGATGCGGCTTCCCGGCGAGTTTATGGCTGCCGGCCGTGCTGCGGAGGACCGGGCTTCCGCTTTTCTCGGTTAGGTTTCCGCGTCCCCGTCTTTCGCTGCGCTCGTCGATTCGACCTCCCGAGGCGCCACCAGTTTCCCCCAGGCCGGAATGATCGCCAGCGCGCCGGCCGCAGCCGTGACCAGAAACGGCCACTTCGGCCCGAACAGCGCCCAGATCTGGCTCCCGATCCAGGGCGAGGGCAGAGAAATAAGACCCAGACTGGTCGCCAATAGCCCATAGGTGATCCCCCGCAAACGCAGCGGGACGCCGCGGGCGACCAAAGCGCTGTACGCCGGGTCGAGCAGACCGCCCCCAATCCCCAGCAGGATCCAGGAACCAGCGAACCCGGTGAACGAAACCGCAAGCGCAAACACCAGCCGGGAGAGCACCACCGCCAGCAATCCGAGCGTGACGCCCGTGCGTTCGCTGGTCCGGTCGATGAGCCATCCGGCGGGGAAGCTGGCGGCAGCGAGCGCCAGCCCGAAAATGCCGTCGAGCAGTCCGATGCTCTGGCGACTCAGGCCGCCGATCTCGGCCAGGTAGATTGGCATCAAGTCGAAGGACAGCTTGAAGGCCACGTCGCGGACTCCATCGGTGATCAGCAGCCAGGTGACAAGCCCGCCGGACACCATCAGCACGAGCATCTGCCGCAGCGAGGCGCGCAGCGAGTCGAGATTCGGCCTCTCACCCCCGACCTGCACAGTACCCGGGTCAGCCCGCATCACGCCCCAGAAGACTAGGCTGGCGATCAGATAGGCGCCGACGGCAGCGGTGAACATAGGGCGGTAGCCAAAGTTCTGGGCGATCCATCCACCGAGTGGCGGGCCCAGGATCCAGGCGGTCGTGATCACGGTTTCGGCGATGCCGAAGGCGCGGCCGCGCTGGTCGGGGGGCGTTTCGTCGGCGATGAAAGCCTTGTAGGACGGGAAGATCAAGGCGGAGGTGAGGGCGATGAATGCCGGGCCGGCGAGCGCCAGCTGCCAGATGGGGGCGATGGCATACGCGGCGTAGGCGGCCAACCCACTCAAAGCGCCGATCAGCATGGCGCGCAGCCGGCCGATAGAGTCGGACACCCATCCACCGATGATGCGCAGCAGCAGCGGGAAGATCAGGGAGATGGTGAAGAAAAGGCCGATCTGGCGAATGTCCGCGCCAAGTTCGCGCAGGAAGAGGGGAACCTGCACCATCGTCATGGTGCGCGCCGCCTCGGCGAAAGCCATCCCGGCCAGCACAAGGAGCAGGCGTCTGGTGAAGAGCGGTTGGGCGGTCGCCTCGCGCATCTGCCCTCCCTCGAAATGCGAATGCTGGCAGACCATGCCGGGCGGAAGGAGGGGCGGACTGGCGGAGAATTCTCCCGGCAAGCATCCCCTTCGCCGGACAGACATCCGGGCCGCCGGGGCTCTCTCAGCATTGTAAGCGCGAACGAGCCGTGGAGCCGCTCAGGCCTCCGGGAGTCGGGCGACTGCACGTCGAGCGAGCCGGCGCAATCCGGGTTCTGGGCTGCCCTGCCACCCGCGAAGCGCTTCCCTGACGGTTGGAGCCCCATGCCGGCGGGCAAGGGCGCGCAGCGCAACGACAAGCTGGTGGGCGCAAACCCGGTCGCCCTGGCCGTTTTGAGCCAGCGATCCAAGGATGCCCATTGCGGCCTCAAGCCTGTGCACCAGTGGAGGCCGGGATAAGGCGCGCGCAACCGTCCAGCAAGCGGGCGCGCCCTGGAGAGTCGCCCAGCTGCGCAATGCACCCAGGGTGGCTGCTGGATCGACTTCTGCGATCCGCTGCAAGCTCTCCAATGCCCCGGCGCGCAGGTCGGGGTCTGGCGCGGCGGCGGGGCCTTTGAGCGCGGCTAGGGCCTCCGCCGCCGGCTGCGGCGGCACCAGCGCGACGGCCAGCTGTTCGAGCCTGGGTCGCTGGCTGCCGATCCACGCTCGAACCAGCGGCCAGCGGAGGTCAGCTGGAAGTTCCAGAAGAGCCCGACGCAGTCCTTCTCTTATTGCGGCGGAGCGATCGCTGGCCAGCGCTTCGACCACTTCAGGTGAGGCAGAGGTCCAGGAAGCCGGGAGCGCCCAGGCAGCCAAGTAACGCAGGGACGGCTGAGGATGACCAGCGAGCGTTTCGAGCAGGGAGCTGGTCGCAGTCTCGCCAAGAAGACGGCCGAGTCGGGCCAGGTCGCGCTGCGCCCGGGCCGACTCAAGGGACGGCAGCTCGAGGAGTGGATCGAGCGCAGCCAGCACCGTCTCTTCGCCGAGCTGGGCCGCCGCGAGCACATCACGCGTAAGCTGCGTCCATTCTGTCCGATTCAATGCGCCCGCCATTCAGGCATCGGGTCAGGTCCTGTCCATCCGCATGCAAGGGTGCCGGCTGCAAGACGCAGAGATCCTTGTGCCCGAGAAGGTCCTGCCGGCAGAGGCAACGGGTGCGCGTTCGATGGCTCGGGCAGGCTTCACCCCTCAGCCAACAGCTGATCGAGGTCCGCAAGTGCTTGCTGCACCGACTGGAAATGGATCGCGTGCATCCCAACGGCCTGCGCGCCGGCCACGTTCTCCTCGAAATCGTCGATGAAGACCGATCGCTCTGCCCGCACGGCGAGGCGCTCGAGCGCATGATGGTAGATGGCGGGATCGGGTTTGACCACGCCCAACTCTGCCGAGACGATAATCTCCTCAAACGCGTCGGCGATTCCCCACTCATCTACCAGCCAGCGACGGACATCGGGAAATGCGTTGGTGATCATCCCGACACGGTAGGTGTCGCCCAACTCGCGGATCCGGGCCACCAGGTCGTAATCCACCCGATCCCCGGCCCAGAAATCCTCGATGAGCTGCGTCCGCTCGGAATCCGGCAACTTGAGCTGTTGGAGAACCCAGGTCCAGTTCTCTTCAATCTGCGCCTGCCCCACCGCCGCGCGGCGGCCCATTTCGCCTTCAAAGACCAGCGCGGCGAGCGCGCCCGGGCTCAGGCCGAGCCGCTCCTCCCAGCTCCGGCGGCGGGAGCTGTCCTCCGTGCGGACGATCACGCCGCCCATATCCCAGAATATGGCTTCGATCGGGTGCGGGTTGCTCAAAGTTGACCTCCGGATCGGCCGAGTTGACATCTGCGGCGATTGTACCCGGGAGTTGACCTCGAGTCGCTCCGAGGATCGGAGGTTAGCTCGACGACTGCATCGACACGCTCCTGCTCACTGCACGCCGCCACCCGATCCAGGCCAATGTGGTGCCGATCAACACGATGAGGCCGAGGGCGACCAGTGCGTTCGGCAGGCCCCGGGCGTCGGCAAGCACACCAAGGCCTGGCTCCAGCAGGGTCAGCAGCAGATGAAACAACAGCGAATCGAAAGAGAGCAGGGTGGCGCGCACCTGGCGCGGGGCCTGGCGAAGAATGACGGCCTCCAGCATCGGCACCGTCGCGGAGGTAGCCAGGCCGGTGAGCGCGAAGAAGGCCAGCCCCCACAGGGAAGGGATGAGGCCCATCGCAACAACGCCTGTCGCCACCAGCAAGGGAGCGATGGGCAGCCAGGTCCAAAGGCCGATGCGCTCGAATATCCGATTCGAGGCCGCTGCGCCTGTCATTTGGAACGCGCGCAGACCAAGCGCAAGAACGCCCATCGCGGCGATGGGTACACCCAGCGATAACGCGTGGGGCTGCAGGAATACGACACCTGCGATCAGTGAGGCAAGGGGCAAGACAGCCGAGTAGAGCAGGGGTCCACGCAGCAATGGATCACCGCGTACGGCTGTGGCGGCAGTTTTCAGAATGCTGCGGTAGGAAGCGCCTCCTCCCGCGTTGGCTTCGCGCGGCGGCTCCTTGAGGAGCAAGACGAGGATTGCGGCCGGCAGCAGGGCTGCCGAATACAGCAGGAACGGAGCAGCCAGATTGCGGGCACCGATCACCCCGCCCAATAGACTGCCGGCGGCGATCGAGATGTGCATGGTGATCAGCAGCCTGCCGCGCTGCCTGGCATATTCCTGGCTTCGCCCCAGCGCTTCGAGTGTATCGTGGAGGAAAGCTTGCGCCGCGCCGGACTCGAAGGTCAGCGCCAGTGCCCAGAGTGAATTTGCCACCATCAGCCACCCGAAGGTCGGCGCGAGCGCAAACATCGTGATGGAGAGCGCGGAGAGCAAGACGCCGAGCAGTAGGGAGACCCTGCGGCCAAAGGTGTCGGCGACGGCGCCCGTGGGGATTTCACTCAGAACGATCGTGGCCCAAAAGGCGGCATCAATGAAGGCCACCTGCGCCAGGCTGAAGCCGCGAACCTGCTGAAGGAAGATCACCCAGATCGGTAGGAAGAGCTGGCTGTGCCAAACGAATTGAAACGCAAAGAAGAGCGGCAGGTTGGGGCGGTAGGCGCCTGCCGTATCATCGACGGGCATGCGCAGTTCAGGCAGATGCGCCGGAGTAGCGGCGCAGGCCGATGCGCCAGAACAGGCGCGAAAGAAGCATGGCGCCGAATGCGAGGACGATGGCCAGGACCAGCGTGTTCGGCGTCAGACGATCCGTCAGCGCCTCGGACGGCACAGTGACGGCGAACGCGACGGGGACCAGGAAGGTCAGCCCGATTCGCAGCCAATCTGGATAGATCCCCACCGGCCAGCGGCCCGCCTGATACAAGCTCTCGAAGAACTCAAACACCGCCCACATCCGCACAACCCAGAATGCGCTCGTCGTCAGACCCAGCCAGAAAGCGTAGATGAGCAGGCTGCCGGAGATCAGCGCCAGACTGAACAGCGCCGTCTCCAGCAGACCGACATTCTGGCCGAGCTGCCAGCTGGCGTACACGATCACGCCGATCCCCAGCAGGACATCCACCGATCGCCAGAGTTCCATCCGGCCGAGGCTGACCAGCAACTGGGCGTCCTCGGGCTTGGTGAGGGTGTAGTCGAGCGTCCCTTCGCCGATGTCCTCCATCAGCTTGCCCATGCTCGGCTGGATCACCGTGCGCAGCAGTCCACCGGTGAGCACATGCACGCCGACCACGACCAGCAGCTCCTCAGGAAGCCAGCCGGCAAGCGATTCGGTGTGATAGAACACCAGGGCCAACCCGGCCAGACCGATCGAAAGGTCGAGCACCGAGTTGAACAGCTGCATCACCAGGTTGGCGCGGTACTGAAACTCGTTGAGTGCGCTCAACCGCAGGAAGACCCAGATGAGCCGTAAGGTCCGCATCTCAACCTCCAACCGCAGCGTAGCGGCGCACGCCGAACCGCCAGATGAGAAGAAGCATGGCCACGCTGGCGACGAGCCAGATGGCCTGTGTCCCCAGACCGGCCAGCGCCTGCTCGGGCGTGAGGCGCCCTAGAACCAGCTCGAGCGGGAAGTACAGCGACCACTGGAACGGCAGGGCGGCCGCCAATCGCTGCGCCCACTCCGGAAGCACGGTGAGCGGCGCGATTCTGCCCGAAAGGAAGAACTCGAAGGCGAAAAAGATCTGGAACATGGCGGTCACGCGTGTGGTCCAGAAGGCTGTCAGCGACATGGCATACATCAGCACATGGCGCAGGAAGAAAGCCAGAATCAACGAAGGAAGGAACGCCACCAACGACCAGGGCACGAAGTGAATCTCAGGCTGGAAGAGCAGCGTGAGCAGGACGATCGTCGGGATGAGCGCCAGCGAGGTGACCACCTTCAATCCGAGGAGCGTTGCCGTATCGATGTGGAAGGGGTGGACCGGGCGGAGCAGTTGGGGCGAGAGCTCGCCGGTGCGGATTCGGTGCTCCATGCCCCACGGCGACCAGCCGATGTTGAACTGGCGCACCACGGTCCACGCGACAAAGTAGCCGGCGAACTCACTGGCGGTGTAGCCAGCCACAGCCCCACCTTGCGCCTCGGCGACGTTAATCCAGACGATCATATAGATCACGGGCTCAACCATGATGCCAAGGATCGAGATGCCGAGCTGCACCCGGTACTGGAAGTTCTCAGCAAGATAGGTGCGAAACTGGGCCAGATAGACGTTGCGCAGGACTCTCATTCCGGGTCTCCAGCGAACACCGCCTCGATGACGTCCTCGATCGGTGGATCCTCGACCGTCAGGTCATAGACCGAGACATTGCGCAAGATGTCGGAGGTCACCCGCGAGACGTCGGCCTTCGGCACCTTGAGGGCGATCCGCCCGTTCGTCTCATCCACGACTTCGCCATAGCGGCGATAGTCGATGCTGTTGGTTTCCGGCTTCAGCACGATCGTCTTGTGGGCCGAGAAGCGGTCGACGAGATCCGACAGATCCCCATCGAAGAGGATCCGGCCGTGGTGGATCATGATCACCCGCTTGCAGAGTGCCTCGACATCGGCCATGTAATGGCTGGTGAGGAGCACCGTGGCGCCCGTGCGCCGGTTGTATTCGGCGATGAATGTGCGGATTCGGCGCTGCATCGTGATATCCAGGCCGAGCGTTGGCTCATCGAGGAAGAGCACCTGTGGCCGGTGGAGCAATGCGGCCGCGATCTCGACTTTCATCCGCTCTCCGAGTGAGAGATTTCGTACCGGCTTGCGAATCAGGTCTTTCAACTCCAGCAGCTCGACAAACTCGTCCAGCGTTTCACGGAACTGCGGCTCGGGGATGTCGTAGATGGCTTGGTTCAGCTGGTAGGAGTCGACCGCAGGGATGTCCCAGGCCAGCTGGTTGCGCTGACCCATGACCAGCGTGATCTGCTGGAGGAACGATCGCTGGCGGGCCCAGGGCTCATGGCCGAGGACGCGCACCTCACCGGCGGTGGGCATTAAGAGCCCGGAGAGCATCTTCAGCGTGGTCGTCTTCCCGGCGCCGTTTGGACCCAGGAAGCCGACGACCTCCCCTGGATGGAGTTCGAACGAGATCGAATTGACGGCTTTCACTTCCTTGCGCTTGCGGCGCACAAGGCTCTGCAGTGCAGCGAAAAACCCTCCCTCGCGCTCGTCGACGAAGTAGCTCTTGCTCAGCGCTGAAACCTGGACCACGGACTGTGATTGCATCACTCAACACCTCGATGCAGAGTCTTAGCGTTGCCTACGCCCAAACCCTTCGAGCCTATCTAAAGGCTTTGCGGTAGGTGGCGAATTCCTTGCGGACCCGGTAGCCGAGGCTTTCATAGAGGCGCAGCGCCCCCGTCCGGTTCTGCGTATCCACCCCGAGGGCGGCCTCGGTGAAGCCCATCTCGCGCAGCATGAGCAGGCTGCGTGCGATGAGCGCACCGGCCACACCCTGGCGGCGCCAGGGCTTGCGGACGCAGATGTCTTCCGTGTAACCCCGCAGGCGCTCATAGGCCTGGTTTTCGTTTTCGTTGACGAAGTTGAGCACCATACCCACCACATCCTTCCCTTCCCAGGCCACCTGCCAGAGGTCCCGGTTGTGGATCGGAAGCGTGCGCCAGGCCTCGAAGTCCCCCTCGACCGGTTCGCGGTATCCCCAATGGTCTCGGAAGGCTTCCTGGTGTGCCTCCCAGATCGCCTGGTCCTGGTCACGGTGGACAGGCCGCAGCTCGACGCCTCCCGGGAGAGGGTGGTCTGGGATCGGTTCCGATAGGTCTCGCACCATCTCATACCCCCAGCGCATGGCGGCATAGCCTTCGCGCTCCAGCAGGGCCCGGGCGCCGAGCTCGGTGTCGGCCGCCCAGGATTGGTAGTAGCGCGGTCCCTCCGGATGATCGGCCGCGATCTCCGTAATCCGTTTTTCCATCGCCCGCAGCATGGCGCCGCCGATGCCCTTGCGACGCCACGTGGGGAGGATGAAGCCGAAAAGGCTGTAGACCCAATCACCTTCGACTTCCTCACTCCAGAAGGTGCGGTTGTAGGCGATCAGCTCTCCATCGACCTCCGCCAGG
The DNA here is from genome assembly GCA_041624375.1 of Anaerolineales bacterium. Taxonomy (GTDB): domain Bacteria; phylum Chloroflexota; class Anaerolineae; order Anaerolineales; family E44-bin32; genus JBFJVD01. Next base: position 41,438 of record JBFJVD010000001.1, on the reverse strand, counting down.
ATCATGTCTTGATGGGGGTCGCAGTTGGTCAGGTGCGTGTAGGCGTGGCGCATCTCTTCGAGCGTGTCCGCCCGCTCGATCCCATCCGCTTCCTTGCTGCCCAGGATCACCTGGAGCATGCCGGGCAGGTCGGATTCGCCGTGATACCGGCGGAAGCGCAGCCCAGGGATGTCGGGTGCATCCTGGAGTTCAAGGTAAGTCTCATGAATTTGCTCAGACATTCATCTCATCTCCCGAGCTTCCGGGAAGCTTAAAGTTTCCCGGAAGCTCGACTCTAGCCACTTCGCGCCAGGCGTCCGGTGCGCTTCGCGTAGCGTTCAGCCTGGTGGAAGATCCATAGCCCGGCGGGGATGGCCGCCACACCCATCAGCAGCGCGGGCCCGATATGGGCGGCCAGGCTGGCGAGCGAGGCCCCATCCAGCAGGGCGGCGCGTACGCCGTTGAGCACGTACGTGGCCGGCGAAACGACCGACAGCGCCTGCAGCGTGGCCGGTAGGACTTCGATCGGATAGTAGACCCCCGAAACGAGCAGGAGGGCGGCGATGATCACGTGGGTCATCTGTGCGCCGCGCTCCGGGAAGAGCAGTGGCAAGATCGACCCGACGATGCCAACGCCGATGAACGACAGACTGCCCGAAAGCATCACCAGCACGGCGCCCGGAAGGTTCGCATTCGACAGATCGATGTCGAAGAGGGCCACTGTGATCGCCAAGATGACCCCGGTGAAGAGCAGGCTGTAGATGACGGCGAAAATCGTCTGGCCAGCCATGTGGGTCAACCGGTGGATCGGGGCCATCAGGGTGTATTCGATCGTCCCCTCCCAGCGCTCCATGCCGATGATGTCGGTGATCCAGTAGAAGATGATCGACAGGTAGCGCCAGACGAGCGTGCCCACCACCAGGTACAGCACCAGAAAGGTGCCGTCGACTTGCTGGCCCCCCAGCTGCTCGACGCCCAGCCCGATGTAGCTCACACTGAGGCTGTTGGCGACCGAGTAGGCCATCCAGACCAATTCCCACGACCAGTAGCGCTTCACCAGGTTGGCGTTGCGCTCCATGAAGGCGTAGGACGCCCGCAATTGATGGTTCAGTGTATGGTTCATGGGCGTTGCCTCCCTCCTTTCCCTCACGTTTCGTACGTTTCCGTGAGCTGTTTGCCGGTGAGTTCGAGGAAGGCATCCTCAAGCGTCGGCGAATGGCCGTTCGTGTTCGGCACGAGCTCACGCAGCGCAGCGGGTGTGTCCAGGGCGACGATCTTCCCACTGTCCATGATCGCCACCCGGTCACAGAGCGCTTCTGCTTCGGCCATGTCGTGCGTTGTCAGCAGAATCGTCGTGCCGCTCTTGTCGCGCAATTCGCGGACGATCGCCTGAACTTCACGCTTCGAGCGCGGATCCAGCCCCGTCGTCGGCTCGTCGAGCAGCAGCACTGGCGGCCGGGTGAGCAGCGCCCGTGCGATGGCCACCTTCTGCTGCATGCCGCGCGACATGTCCTCGATCGGCTTGCGGATGTCTTTCTCCTTGATGCCGAGCCGGGTCAAGATGCGAACAATCTCCTGCCGAGCCGTACGCCCGTCCAGCCCATACAACCGGGCCCCGTAAAGCAGGTTCTCCATCGGCGAAAGCTTCTTAAAGAAGGAAGCCTCAACCGACACCCGGTTGATCACCTGCTGCACAGCCATCGGGTCCTTCTCCACATCGTGTCCGAGGACAGAGATGCGGCCGCCGTCGGGAAGGAGCAGGGTGGCGATCAGTCGAATCAAGGTGGACTTGCCCGATCCGTTAGGACCGAGCACGCCGAAGATCTCGCCCGGCTGAACGTCGAAGCTGACGCTATCCACGGCAACGACACGTTCCGGCTCTCCGTCAGCCGAACCGTTCCTCGACCGGCGCCAGGGCAGGCGGGACGTCGAGCGTCCGAAGACCTTCTGTGCCTCGTGAACATGAATTGACGGATCCATTTCTTCACCTTCTTCGATAACAAAAGCGCCGGGCGCGGGTCCCGCGGCCGGCGTCACAACACACACCGAAAACAAAACCGCGGGCGCTGGAGACGCCCGCGGCAGGAAGAACAAACGTTCGAACTAGCTGCCGGTAGGCGCACTCCGAGAAGGCACTCCGAAGCCACTTCCCAGCGGGATGCGGCGTCGTGCCACCTTCTGAGCGATGCAAGAATTGGTCATCATGCGGATGCGCCTCGCTCCGTTGTCAAGGGTTCCAAGCGTGCCGAACCAGAATACACCGTAAGCCGGGGATGGTCAAGGTCCCGGACAATTCTTTAAGGTCGGGGCGGGCCCGCGTGCCGGTCAGCCCGAGGGCTTCAGCCGGAGCTCCGCAGCGCGTACAGCATGTCCGCCAGCAGGCCGTAGGCGGTCGTCTCCGGCCCCGGGTCATCCTCATGGATGGTCAATGGGCCGAGAACGTCGGTGTGGAAGGTCACCGCTGAGGAGGTGCCTGAAACATGGTACAGGGGGTCCGCCGGCTCGACCTGCTCGGGTTCAACCGAGGCGAATACGTTGTCGCCCCGTCGCTCGGCGCGGCAGATCAATTTCCAGCGCCGTCCCGCTCGCCGTGCGGCGGCGATATCTTCGGAGGTGAGGTTTTCAATGCCCCTGCGCACAACGGACATCGGCTTGAGCGGTGTGTCCATCAGCACGGTGACCAGGGCGGCCACTTTGACCGCAGCGTCCCAACCTTCGATGTCCCCGCGCGGATCGGTTTCGGCGATCCCGATCGCCTGTGCACGCGCCAAGGCCTCGGCGAAACTGGCGCCCGATTCCATCTCCGTCAGGATCAAGTTCGTCGTGGAGTTCAGCACGCCGCGCAGCGCAAGAAGCGAGGCCGCAGGAAGCGACTCCCGCCAGAGAGAGAAGATCGGGGCGCCATCCATCACCGTGGATTCAAACAAGAAGCGCCGGCCCTGGTTCGTGGCGAGCGCAGTCAACTCCCGATACGCGTGCACGACGGGACCCTTGTTGGCTGTAATGGCGTGCATGCCGGATTCCAGCGCGGTTTGCAGATGGAGAATGGCGGGCTGGCCTGTCTGATAGTCGACGGGGGTGTTATCGAACAGAACGTCCGCTTTCAGCGATCGGATCAATGCCACCACGTTCGACGGGGCCGGCCGGCGCGAGAGCACTTCCAGCGACTCAGCGGACGAGATCAGGCTGAGCGCTTGATTCAGGTCGATCCCCTCGGGATCCACGGCCCGGCCATGGCGGCCGGTGGCGATTGCCACAACCCTCCAGGCGATGCCCTCTGCCATTTCGAGCTGGTCACGCTTGCTTAAAAGAAGCCTGCCGAGCGCCTGGCCTACACTGCCAAAGCCCACGAGCACGATTCGGACAGTCTTCATCGGAGATCGGGGGAGGAGATCAGACCAGTGGCCACGGGTACGGCCGGCCCGGTCCGGGATGCGGGAAGCTTCGGCTCTGGAGCATGGCCTGCGCCCGACTCCGAAGGGCGCGCAGTTCCTGCGGCAGAAGCAGCATCTCGAAGCAATGGATCAGGTCCGAGTCGGCTCTCAGCTTCCTGTGGAAGCGTTCAACGCTCTCCAGCAGCGGCTCCGGAACTGGCTCGCCGGCGAAATCCCAGATGACCGTCCGCAGCTTGGGCTGGTGGTGGAAGCAGACGCCGTGGTCAATCAGCCACAGGTGATCCTGCGAATCGAGCAGGACATGTCCACCTTTGCGGTCGGCGTTGTTGACGAGCAGATCGAAGACGGCGGCGGGTCGCAGCCGGGTCCGATCTTCATCCGTCATCGAGAAGTAGTGAAGCTCGGGATCGGTTTCGACGTAGAGTTGGAGCGAGCCGGATCCAGCCGGACCATCCTCGCGCAGCACCGTCGGCGGGACCAGTGCCCAACCAAGCGCCTCGCTGGTCTGGTAGGCCGCCACCTCGCGCTTGGCGAGGGTGCCGTCGGGGAAGTCCCACAGCGGGCGCTCGCCGCGCGAAGGCTTGTAGACCGCAACCAGCGTTTCATCGCCGCGCTGGACAGTCGCCCGGTAGGTGTAGTTTGATCCCCATATGAATTGGTCTGTGACTTCCAGCTCGCCGTGCGCGAGCAGGTCCAGGATATGGGAGAAGTTGTCTTGCGTCATAGGAATCTGGAACCGGCCGCAAGGTTCAGTTTTGGTGGCCGTTTCGTTTGGGGCAGAAGTGGCCTTCAGGGTCGATCGGCTGGCCGCAGTTGCCGCAGATCTCGCGGCCGCGACTGGCAATTTCAAGACCCCACTGGGTCATCGCACGAATCTGGGCGCGGGTCGACCAGAAGCGTGCGACAGAAGCCTCTTCCGGATCGGCACCTTCAAATTGGATTTCCCGGGCGACGAGGACCATGAGATCGGAGTCCTCGTCATAACCGAGCCCGAGCTGCCCGACGCGAAATGCCGGGTCGATCGGCTGCTCGAGTTCCATCTGGCGTTCTTCGTAGGCGGCCTCGGAATCATCGAGCTCGGGAAACCGCTCGTTCAGGTCGGCAAGGAATTGCTCGAGGCCGATCGCCAAGGATTGCACCTGAGCCTTCTCGACGATCAGCGTGACAAGCTGATCTTCCTTGCGGGCCTGAAGATAGAAGACGCGTTTCCCTGGGGGACCAATGGCGCCGGTCGTGATCCTATCGACCGGCCGCAGGTCATATTCCATGGCGGGCATCCAGAGCTCCCGATTCCGGCTCGCGGTGCGCCGCGCATTGCGCCGGCGCCCGATGATAAAGAGTATATCATCCCCGCGGGTGGGCCTCGGTCGCTCGGCCGTCGTTAAGCCGGATCAGTCGGGCGGCGCCATCGCTGATATGCAGCACGCTGATGGAAGCCGGCAGGATGACCAGCCTTTGGAAGAGATCGAGCGGTAGGCCGAGATAGTGGGCCACCGCCAATTTGATGACATCGGCGTGGGAAACGCAGGCGACGGCAGCGGACTTGCTTCGATGGCGGGAGCGCAGCGATTCGAGGGCCGCCACCACGCGTGCCTGGGCTTCCGGAAACGATTCGCCCTCCGGAAATCGCGCCAGTGAAGGACTGTTTTGAATGACCGGCCAGAGCTTGCGTCGGCGCAGCGCCCGCAAGGTCTTGCCCTCCCAGGTACCGAAGCGTATCTCCCCCAGTTCTTCCATCGGTACAACCTCGAGCCCCTGAGCCCGAGCGAGGGGCTCGGCGGTCTCCATCGTTCGGTCAAGCGGGCTGGAATACACCGCCTTGAGTTTGATCGGTTTCAGGAGTTCAGCGAGCGCTTCTGCCTGCGCGCGGCCGGCGTCGTTGAGATGGACGCCTGGCAGCCAGCCCGCAAGCCGATGGCTCTTCCCGGTAACGAAGTCGTTCTGGCCGTGACGGATGAGAAAGAAGGTCGTCATGTTCCGATGGTGATGATCAGGTGGCGCGGTCGCCGCCGAGGCGTCCATGCAGACCGCGGATGCGCTGGATCTCCCCTTCCGGTAGATCTGGCAACTCGGTCGAGGTTTCGATTCCCAGTGCGGCCCGCTGGGCCCGGCGCCAGCGCTCAAGTCGTTCCGTCACTGCAGTCTCATACCCCTGGTCGGAGGGGCGGTAGAAATGTGTTCCAAGCACCGAGCTGGGGAGGTACTGCTGACCGATGTGGTGGCCTTCCTCCGTGTGCGGATACTGGTAACCCTCACCGTGGCCGAGCGCGGCGGCGTCGCGATTGGCATCCTTCAAATGGTCGGGCACTTCGCCCACACCCTCTTCCTCAATCTGCTTGTAAGCCTTGAAGTAGGCGCCTGCCGTGTTGGATTTCGGCGCAGTGGACAGGTAGAGTGTGGCCTCGACAATGGGGTAGATGCCTTCCGGCAAACCGACGAACTCAAAGGCCTGTGCAGCTGCGGATGTGACCACCAGGCCCGTCGGGTCGGCCAGCCCGATATCTTCGCTGGCCAGGATGAGCAACCGGCGCAGGATGAAGCGCGGCGACTCTCCGGCATAAAGCATTTTGGCCAGCCAGTAGAGGGCGGCGTCGGGGTCGGAACCCCGCACCGACTTGATAAACGCGGAGATCGTGTCGTAGTGGGCGTCCCCGTCTTTGTCGTAGAGCACAGCGCGACGCTGGATCGATTCCTGCGCGACTTCAAGGCTGATCTCGATGGCGCCGGCTTGACCGGGTGCGGTCGACTCCACAGCCAGCTCGAGTGCATTGAGTGCGTTGCGGGCGTCGCCGCCCGCCACCTGAACCAGATGGTCGAGCGCTTGCGCATCGATGCGGATCTGGCGATCGCCAAAGCCTCGCTCACGGTCCTCGAGCGCCGCCTGCAGGATCTGGCGAACATCATCATCCTCCAGCGGGCGAAGCTGAAAGATGCGCGAGCGGGAAACGAGCGCGCCGATGACTTCGAAGTATGGGTTCTCGGTGGTGGCGCCGATTAAGGTGATCGTCCCATCCTCGACATGCGGCAGCAGCGCATCCTGCTGCGCCTTGTTCCAGCGGTGGACCTCGTCGACGAAGAGGATCGTCCGCTGGCCACTGAGCTTGCGCCGCTCACGGGCAGCGTCAATCACCTGCCGGAGCTGCGGCTTTCCGGCCAGGACAGCAGAAATGGTCTCGAAATAGGACCGGGTGGTGTTGGCGATAATCATCGCCAGGGTGGTTTTCCCCGTTCCGGGGGGTCCCCATAGCAGAATGGAGGAGAACAGGCGGTCGGCTTCGATGGCCCGCCGGAGCAGCCGTCCTTCCCCGACGATCTCGCGCTGGCCGATAAATTCGGCCAGGCTGCGCGGCCGCATCCGGGCCGCCAGCGGCGCTTCGCGCGCCAGCCGCTTTTCCAGGGCATAGTCGAAGAGGTCCATCGGCGCCATTCTACCACCTGGGATCTCATCGCAGGTCCGGAGCGGGCACGTATGTTAAAATGCTGAATTTGGAGCCGACCTTGAGGGATGGCCTCTGGACCGTGATGAAAGCGGACTCAACCCCCCCGTTGCTGATTCTGGCCTCGGCCTCGCCGCGCAGGCAGCAGTTGCTCTCGCTGGCCGGTCTCACCCCTACCATCATCCCCGCTGAAGTCGACGAAACGCAGCAGGTGGGTGAAGCCCCACACGATCTGGCGCGCCGACTGGCGCGCACCAAGGCGCGGGCCGTCGCTGACGCCGGAAGCCAGGGGATCCTCCTCGCCGCCGATACGATCGTCATGCACGACGAGACGGTGCTCGGCAAACCTGTAGACGCAGGGGAGGCGGTCGAGATGCTGCTACAACTGCGTGGGCGAATACATTGCGTGGTGACTGCCCTGGCCGTGGTGGACTCCAGACGAGGTCAAGAGATCATCGACCTCTGTGAGACGCGTGTCCGTATGCGGGACTATCGTCGTGAAGAGGTGCTGGGCTATGTGGCCAGCGGCAGCCCGCTCGACAAAGCGGGCGCCTATGGGATCCAGGATGATGCGTTTCGACCGGTGGCGCGGGACGGAATCGACGGCTGCTTTGCCAATGTGATGGGCCTGCCGCTCTGTCGCACGTTGGCAGCGCTTCGATCCTGCGGCCTCGAACCCCCAGAAGATGTCACCGCCGGTTGCTGGGATTCCGAGGGCAACTGCAGCTGCGTGATCCCGAAATTGCTTGGGATCGATGGATGAGGTCACTTCCGTACTGGTTGCTCCTTGGTCTATGGGCAATCGCGGCGTGCAGTGGCGCTCCCACAAACGCCAGCGCGACCCCCGCCGCTTCCCCGACCGCCGCCGCTCCCCAGGGCGAAGACACCCTCGCCGCCGAAGACACGGCTCGTCGCTTTCTCACCGCCTGGGCTGCATTGGACTACCCGGCCATGTACGATCTGCTCACGCCGCTTACTCAGGATGCCCTGTCGTTTGAGACGTTTGCCGATCGCTACCGGGCCATCTGGCGTCAAGGAGCCTTCACCGGGCTGGATTTCGAGATCGTCTCGTCACTGGTGCAGCCCCGCTCGGCTCAGATTCGCTACCGGATCTTTCTGCAGAGTGCAGTGGTTGGAGAGATCGTCCGCGAGACCTTTATGGAACTGACACGAGCGGATGGCGGCTGGCGGATCGCCTGGACCGATGCAACCATCTTGCCGGAACTGGCGGAGGGCAACGATCTGCTGCTCGATGTTGTCACGCCGACGCGCGCCAACATCTACGACCTCCAGGGTCTGGCTCTGGCCGCCCAATCTGACGTGGTCGCGCTTTGGGTCGTTCCGGACGAAATCGGTGACGCCGGGCAGGAAGCCACCATGCTCACCGTGCTATCGGAACTACTCGGTGAACGTCCGGATGCGATCCGGGATCGCTATGAAGCCATGCGGGGCAGCGATTCCCCGGTGCCTGTGGGAGAGGTCTCGCTGCTTAGTTTCCGGGCTGTCGAGGCGCAGTTGGCCGAGCTGTCGGGCGTGCAGTGGTCCTTCTACAACGGGCGTTACTACCTTTCCGGTGGACTGGCCGCCCATGCCGTCGGCTATGTTGGACAGATCACGGAGGAAGCGCTGGAGGTCTATCAGAGCCTCGGTTATGAGGGAGATGAATTCGTCGGGCAGATCGGCCTGGAATCCGCATTTGAGGCCGAGTTGAGGGGTCAGCCGGGCGGCACGCTTTACCTGCGCGACCCGAGCGGGCGTATCCTGAGCGTACTGGCCTCCTCCGATGCCGGTCCGCCGTCCGCGGTCTACACCACGATCGACCGCGATCTCCAGCGGCAGGCGCAGGAAGCCATCCGCGGCTTTCGCGGCGCCATCGTGGTGCTTGAGCGTGACACCGGCGCAGTTCGCGCGTTGGTCTCATCCCCGGCCTTTGATCCCAATCTTTTCAACACGAGCAATCCGAACAGCGCCCCGGGCCTTGCCCGCCTCTTTGACGGTACCCGCCAGCAGCCGCTGCTGAATCGGGCGACCTCCGGGCTGTATCCACTTGGCTCCGTGTTTAAGATGGTGAGCATGTCCGCTGCGCTGACCTCAGAGCTGTACACACCGGACTCGCTCTATACCTGCAACGGGGAATTCCGCGAGCTCGGCGGTGGCGCCGTGCTCTACGACTGGACGGTCGCTGCGGGTCTCCCCGATCACGGCACGATTACGCTGATGGAAGGGCTGGAGCGCTCCTGCAATCCCTATTTCTGGCACATCGGGCTCGATCTCTTCAATCAGGGTTTCCCGAACGCGCTTTCCGACATGTCGACCGCATTCGGCCTCGGTCAGCCAACGGGCATCGATGTGGAGGAGGCCAGCGGCCAGGTGCCCACTCCCGAGTGGAAACTGCAGGCGCTGGGTGAAGAGTGGACCTTGGCCGATGCCGTTCAGCTTGCCATTGGGCAGTCGGCGCTGACCGTGACGCCGCTTCAAGTGGCGCGCTATGTAGCCGCCATCGGCAACGGCGGCACGCTGTTCCAGCCGCGCCTGGTCGATCGGGTGCAGAATGCGGAAGGGGAGGTCCTGGAGCGCTTCCTTCCCCAGCCGCAGGGACGGGTCCCGGTATCCGACGAGCACCTCGCCGCCATCCAGCAAGCGATGACACAAGTGGTGCGGGCGCCAGGCGGGACGGCGCGCCACCGCTTCCTCGGGCTCACCCTTAACGTCGCCGGCAAGACCGGCACGGCAGAGACTGGGAGCGGCGCACCCCATGCGTGGTTCGCCGGGTATACTTTCGAGGCACGCGCCGACCGCCCGGATGTCGCCGTTGTTGTGCTGGTTGAGAATCAAGGGGAAGGATCCGTTTGGGCTGCGCCCATCTTCCGGCGCGTCGTGGAAATCTATTTCTTCGGCCAGCCTTTCATGCCGTATCCGTGGGAATCACAGATTGGGGTCACCCGGACACCGGTTCCAACGGAGACCCCGGCTGCGCCGCTCCCCAGCCCGACTCCTGACCAGCCATGAGTGATCCAAAGCTGATTCGCGGCCGCATTGTTCGTGCGCAATCCGGCTTCTTCGATGTCGAAACCGAGCTCGGGCAGCATACGGCGCAGCTGCGCGGCCGCCTGAAGCAGGAACAGCTTGAAACCGACGTCGCCGCCGTGGGCGATCAAGTCGAAATCCGTGTCCTTCCCGACGGGAGCGCCATGATCGAAACGGTCGCGCCGCGCAGCCGCGTGCTCTCGCGGCAGGCGCCCGGGCGCGAGGCCGAGCAGGTGCTCGTCGCCAACCTGGACCTGGGAGTCTTCGTCTTTGCCTGCGCCGAGCCGGATCCGATCCCAGGTCAGCTGCGCATGCTCGATCGGATGCTGGTAGGCGCCGAGCGCGAATCCATCCCGGTGCTGATCTGCGCCAACAAGGTGGACCTGGTCGATCCGCAAGAAGCGCGGCGTATCTTTGGGCGCTATGCCGAGATCGGCTACCAGCTGCTCTACACCTCGGCGCTCACGGGAGAAGGGATCGACACCCTTCGTTCTGCGCTGGCGGACCACGTCTCGGTCTTTGCAGGACCGTCCGGCACAGGCAAATCGAGCCTGCTGCGGGCGCTGCAGCCGGACATCGAGCTGCGGATCGGTGAGGTCAGCGAGGCGACCGGAAAAGGGACTCACACCACGGTGGCACCGAAGCTGGTGAAGCTGGATTCAGGCGGCTATGTCGCGGACACACCGGGAGTTAAAGCGTTTGCCTTATGGGATATCGAACCCGAAGAGCTTGACGCCTACTTCCGGGAGATCGCCCCGCTGGTCGCCGATTGCGCGTTCAGCAATTGCACCCACATCCATGAGCCTGGCTGCGCGGTACTCCGTGCCCTCGAAGTCGGTGAGATCCATTCCGAACGTTACGACTCCTACGTCCGCCTGCGTTCTAGCTGAAAACGAACGTTCGACTACCCGCACAGCTGGTGTGCCCTGGCGGCCCTGACCCAGATGTGGGGTGTCATAGGACCCGGGTTCTAGACCCCTGGGATGAGGTTGCGCGCTTTAATAAAATTCCTATAATGGGACCGCTATGCGCAAGATCGTTCGATTGCTGCTGATCATCGGGACCATCTTTGGCGTTCTCATTGGGACGGCATTGGCCCAGGAAGGGGGACGCTTCTACCATGAGTCCGGCCACACACTCGACAGTCGGTTTGTCGAGTTCTTTGATTCACACGGCGGACTTGAGATCTGGGGATACCCGATCAGCAAATCTTTCATCGACTCAAGCAGCGGGCGGATCGTTCAATACATGCTGAATGGGCGCTTCGAGTACCATCCGGCTCCGCCCGGGGGAGAGCCGTTCGTCACACCCAGTCTGCTGGGGGAATTCCTTGGTGGGTGGGGGACTCCGGTTGAGGCTGGCCAGCTTCCCGTCGGCCCAGACTCGGGCTGCCGCTACTACCCCGAATCACAACATTACGTCTGCCACGCCTTTCTGGCATTCTACGAAGCTCACGGCGGGCCGGCCCAGTTTGGATACCCGATCTCCGAGTTCGGGATTGAGAACGGTCGGATTGTTCAGTACTTCCAGGGGTTCCGGCTCGACTGGCACCCGGACGCGCTCGACGGCAGAACGGTGCAGGTCGCTCCGTTGGGGAGGATCCACTTCGAGCGCTCAGGATTTGATCCAGACCTGCTGCGGCCCGATCCACCCGACGAACGTATTCAGTATCGTGTGCTTGAACTGCATCTCTCCACCTCTGTCTGGCAGCCAGTCATGGGCTCCTCGGGTGAGCAGCAGCTCTATGTCGTGGTTCGCGACCAGAACTTCCGGCCGGTCCAGGATGTCGTGGTCACGGCCCGCGTTCTCCTCGCCGATGAACTGCGCACGGTGGTGATGCCGGCCACCGATGAGAACGGCATCGCTCAGCGTCCGCTGGCGTTCACAGAACAACCCGCCGGGACCTTCGTTCTGATCGAATACACGGCCGTCTTCGGCGAGCTGATCAGCGTCGCCCGGGATTCGTTCAGGATCTGGTGGTAGCGCGCCGGGATCGTCCCGGTGATGGCCGACCGGCTGCAGTGGGCAGCCGGTTTTTCTTTTATCTGTCCGAAGCGGCTTGGGGGTGGGCTAGAGGGGGCGCAGGACTCGATCCTCGCGCAGCCGCTTGAACCAGAGCGATGCGCCGCGAGGCATGGACTCGATGGCTGCTTCCTGCCAGGCACGCACGCCCAGGCCCTGCACGGTTTGCGGGCGGTACCCGACCCCGCGCCAGTGGCCGACATACTGGGCTAGATACGGCGGCAAGAAGAGGAGCGAAGCTTCGCTCTGCAGGTCGGTGGACGCCTTCTCCACGGCTTCCATCAGCACCGGAACGGCGTCATTGAGCGCCAGCTCGGGCGCGAAATAGATTTCGTCGATGCGCGTCACGAGGTTCTCCACCTGCAAGCCGGCGATGCCGACGAGGTCGCCTTTCCGCTCGATCAGCAAGTAGGCCTTTTCGCCGAAGGAGGCCATCACATCCGGCCGCGCCATGCGGCGCTTGCCATGGGTGGTCTTGGTGATGAAGCGGGCGATGCGATCCGCATCCTGCGGCCGGCCGCGCCGTACGGTGAGCTGGTCGGCGCCGATGGCTTCTGGCGCTTCGAGCAGCGGCTCCTTGGGCTTTGGCAGCTTCGCCCATGCCTCCTGAACCTGATCCCACGTATCTTCAAAGGTGCGGTCATTGTGGATGACCACATTCGCCGCGCGGAATTTCTCTTCCTGCGGCGACTGAGCCGCAATGCGCTGACGAGCCGCGTTTTCCGACATGTTGCGCTTGTGGCGCAGGCGGGAGATCTGCGTGTCGAACGGGGCGGTGACCACCCAGATCGAATCGCAGCCGGCGGCCAGGTCCGACTCGATGAGTTTAATCGCTTCGATCACCACGACGCTGTGTTCAGCGCGCCGGATGAGCAGGTCGACGGCCTGGGAGACGAGTGGATGGACGACCGTTTCGAGCGTGGCCAGCGCTGCCGGGTCGGCAAATACCACTTTGGCCAATCGGGCCCGATCGATGTGACCTTCTTCATCTAACACCCAACGCCCGAATGCATCCAGCACCTGATCATATCCCGGTGCGCCCCTGGCGATGGCGCGATGAGCGAGCGCATCGGCATCGATGCCGTAGGCGCCCAGGTGCTCGAGCATCTTGCGGACGACGCTCTTCCCTGTCGCGATGTTGCCAGTCAGACCGACGACGTATTTCCCGGGCCAGCGGCTCACAAACCGTTCTCTCCAAGCTGCAAGCGTGGCGCCATTCTAGTGATCTGCGATCGGCTTGTCAAAGCGATCAGGGACCTCATTGGCCCGCCTGAGCGAAATACACCTGGTCGCCGCTGGCGACGAAGATCTCATTAAGCGGGCCCAAGGCCAGCGCCGTGATGTCGCTCGGGAAGGTGGCCTTCGGTTTGTACTGGCCCTGGTAGATCATGCGCATGCTGTAGTGATAGACGCCGTTGCCCAGCACATCCAGGAAGAAGAGCGAAGGCTCGGGAGGTGGAGAGTAGGCGATCCTGGTGGGCAGCGCGCCGGGGATGTGGTCTGTGGAGGGGAAACCTGGCCGCTCATCCTCAAAGATCACGCTCAAGACACACTCGGTCCGGATCCGGCTCGTGCCGTCGGGTCCGGTTTCGATCAACCGGCGGCAGCGGTCGACCTTGCCGTCGGCGTGCAGAATAAACAGCTCATCCTGCGCCATTGCCAGGTCGACGGCATCCTCGAGATTCGGCACTTCCTCGGCGAAGAAGAGGGTCGGGGTTCCGCTGAATACGCCGCCGCTGGCGTCGTACATCCAAACAGTGTTGGCGACCGGATCGAGGATGAAGAGGCGGTCGCCAAACACGTCGATGGCTTGCAGGCGGCCCCAACCGATGTCGGGCTCGGTGAGCTGGCCGCTGGCCGGTCGCTTCTCGGGCGCGCAGTAAAGGAGGGACCCCGAGCCGTCGATGGCGACGACGCCTTCCGCGCCCAGGGCGCCGGGCTCAGGCTGGATGGCCAGGTCGACGGGCATGTCGATGGGCGATCCTTCGCCCACACCCTCCAGGCACTCGAAGGTGCGGTCGATTTCAAAGCCGCGCCCCGTTGACCAGGCACGCCAAAGCACGCCATTTGCGGAGTCGAGCGCATACACGTCGGTGGCGGTCGCGGCCAGTGCCGTGATCTGTGCGTCGCGGCCAAATCCTCCGCTCACCAGGGGCTGGAACTCCACCCGGTTGATCCGGTCGATCCCGTCAAGCGATCCCTGCAGTTCCACGCGCAATGCGTCGATCTCCGGGCTTGGACCATAGTCCTCGGCGGCATCGAGCGACAGCAGGCCGGCCTCCAGGGCGGCGCGGGCGGTGATCGGGTCCTCCTCCGTCTGTGAGCGGGCGAGCGCGGCCTGCGCGTCACCCAGGTAGATTTCGAGCTGTTCGCCGCGACCGCGCTGCAGATAGACCACGCTCACCACGGCAACAACAAACAGCGGCACAGCGACCGCCGTCGCGGCCAGCAGCGCCGGAGAGAAGGCACCAGCACGGGGGGGTTCCGCCAAGCCAGGCGCCAGCCGAAAGACCAGCCGGGTAACCATGTCGCCAAGCCAGGCGAAGGCGCTGGCGAGCGCACGTCCGATCGGGCTGAAGACAACTGCGAGCGAGGTCCACACCCGGTCTAAGGCAACCGTCCGCCGACGCGGCCTGGGGACCGTCGGTCGCCGGTCGCTCGGCGCCGCAGCCAGATCGGGTTCGACAGGGATGGCTTCGGGCACGGCCGCTGCCTGACCGGCCGGAACGAGGCGCAGAAGGAGCCCGGTGAGATCGCGCTCGGCAGCGCCTGCCAGGCGTTCCACCGCGCTGGCGGGCTCAAGCCCGGAAAGGCCAGCGAGCAATGGATCCGACCAGGATGGCGCCGGCGTTGTCGTCAGCAAGACGATGTCCTGTGGTTCGAGCAGGAAGTGATGGAAGCGAACGAAAGGCGAGACGCTGATCCCCAATGGACGGTTGGCCGCCTCATCTGAGGTCATGCGGCCCACCTGACCCTGACGGAGGACGACGATCTGTCCCATGCCGCACTGGGCGAGATAGAAATCCTCGCCGCGCAGCACGCCGGCCAGCAGCCGGCCCTGGACGTGGCTGGGATCTTCGCCTCTCTGGTTGGCGTCCATCAGTTGTTCATTGACCACGACCGCTGCTTCCCGCAGGGCTGCGGTCACAGAACCGGCGGTCTTGAAGAAGGCATCGGCCGCCAGGTGGGCAAGTTGATCCACGAATCCGGGAGAGACCGGCTGGGGGGCGTGCAGCCCAAGGTTCAGGAAGAGGAGGTCGTCTTTACGCCCGCGCGCGGCACGCCGGGGTGGCCGGAGCGCCAGCGTGCCGGGAGGTGGGGTTGCGCGAGCTGCCCCAGCAGCGATGTGAATAAGAGCCAGGTCGGCCTCGAGGTTCACGGACACGGCGTCCATTGTACTGAAACGACTCTTCAACGGCAATTTACCGGTGCAAGTTCTGGGCCCTGATCGCTCCCCCTGGCCAGTCATCATCCGAGGACGTCGTCGAACGTTCGCTCAGCGCCGGCGGGACTCCGGGCCTTGAATATCAGGTGTCGTCGGTGGGTACCGTTGGGAGCGGGATCGGCGTGGAGGTCGGGCCCGGGGGCGGAGCGAGCGTCGGCGCTATGTCGGGGGCGAACGTAGCGGTTGCTGCGGGAAGCGAGGTCTCCGGCGGCAGTTCGCCCGTAGGGTCCGGGCTGGCGGGGGCGGGCTGCGTTGCGGTGGGTTGGCCGCGGCCATCGAGCAGGGTCCAGGGCCACCAGCCATACCACCAGCTGGCGGCCAGCGCGCTGATCACGGCGGCGCCGATCAAGAGCGCCAGCAGCGCGATGAGCCAGCGGGCGCAGCCGCGCGCTCGTCCGGCACTGCGCGCTTCAGCCGGCAGGGAGATCACGACTGCAGTGATGTTGTCGTGTCCACCGCGGGCGCGCGCCTGATCGATGAATGTCTGCACTGCCTGACGCGGCGATTGGGAGCGCAATGCGGCTTCGAGCTCTTTGTCGTCGACCAAATCTGTCAGGCCATCGCTGCAGAGCAGGATCCGATCACCGGCTTCGAGCCGCAGCCCCTGATTGTTGCGAGCGGCTTCATCTCCCTCCCGTTCGGACAGCCAGAGGCGCAGATCCGGCTCGAGGTCTTTGGGGCCGCCTACGTAGCGGCGAAGTACGTGCAGATTCGGATGGTCTTCAGCCTGGGCCGGCGAGATGATCCCGCGATCGAGTGCCTCCTGAACCCAGGTGTGGTCCTGGGAAATCTGGCGCAGCCGCCTTCCCCGCAGCAGGTAGAGCCGGCTGTCGCCGGCGGAAGCGGTGTACAGCCGATCGCCGAGAATCCAGGCGATGGCTACGGTCGAGCCCATCCCGGTGCGCTCAGGGGTCTCCTGGGAGGCCTCGAAGACCGCTTTACTGGCTTCCATCGCAGCCCCTCGCAGCACATCGAGTGGTTGTTCACCATCTGAGGCGGCCAGGCGCTCGCGGATCCGCTCGACCGTGATTTCGGAAGCGACCTCACCGGCCTGGTGCCCGCCGATCCCGTCCGCGACGATGGCCAGCAGCACCGGCTGGCCGTCGGCTTCGGTACGGTAGCTGCTCACCGAATAGCGATCCTCGTTGTGCTTTCGGCGCTCGCCGGGGTGCGTCAGCGCCGCCACTTCGAGATGCGGCCGCTCGGTGGGGATCAAGCTCCCGTCTCCTTCCAACCGTTGCCGGCGTCTGGCACGACACGGATTTCAGGCAGAGGCGGGGCATCAGGAAGACGGAAGCGGAACTCGGCGCGCCCAAGATGGATGCGATCGTTGTGCTGCAGCCGGGTGCCTTCTTCGGGGACGGCTTCGAAATTCACCCAGGTGCCGGCAACCGAGCCCTGATCGCGAATAAGGTAGGTCCCGTCGGCCAGACGGATCAGTCGCGCATGGAGTCCGTCAACGGAAGGGTCGTCGATCGGGTAGGCAGCCAAGGAAGCGTCACGACCGAGGATCAAGTCGACGCCGGTGAGCGGGATCGGCGACTCGGCGCCCTCCCGCTGGGGGACGAGGAAGGCCTCAATGGCGTCAGGGGTGGGGGGCTGGCGCAGGCCGGCGCGTCGGATCCGCCGTCGAAGCCGCTCGGTCGCGGCAGGTCGAGCGCCGGCCGCCGCCTGGCGCCGTCCCGAGCTGAGCAGGTAGGTGGCGAGGGCGATTCCAGCGACCAGGATCAGGAAGGCCGCGAGCATCGAGCCGACGGCGGGTTGCAGCACCCACAGGCCGCGTCGTGGGATGTTCACTTCCACCGTCACCGGCAGGCGCACCGATTGGCCCACAAGCGTCAGGCTGTCCTCGACAGTCGCCTGCAAAACCACCTCGGTCGTTTCGCTATAGGTGGAAAGGTCCCAAGTGAACCGATCAAAGGGCGGTTCGGTGTTCTCGGCAACCACTTCTCCGTTCACCAACAGCCGGCTGGCCATCAAGGAGCGGGGATGGTTGTCGGGGAAGGTGACCAGGATCTCCAGGCCGGCCTGAGTTGGCGGCAGGTTGGCTGTGTCTAGCGCAGGGTCGTCCGATTGTCGGACAATCCGATTCGGCGGCTGGATGAATGCGATCTCGGGGGCGCGCACATCGACGCTGAATGCGCGCGTCTCCGAGTCACCGTCCAAACCATCGGCGCCAACGCGTACCTGGACGGTGTGATCGCCGGCGCTGGTGATTCGGGAGCGGTAGGTCAGCTGGTACTGAAGCCGCTGCGCCAGGATTTGGTCGGCCAGGCCAGAGAGTCCCTCTGCTGGGTCGAATAGGAAGAACTCCCCGCCCGTTTCGTTCGCCAGGCGGCGCAGCAGTTCAGCGGCCGGATCCTCCGCCTCCAGGTTGCCGGCCGCAACGACGTAGATCGCAGCCCCAATGTCCTGTGCTCGAACGATGGCATTCTCGAGCGCGGCGGTGCCGGCCGTCTCCTCGAGCGGGGGCGTGAGGAAGATCACGAAGCTCGGCATGCCGGGGCGAGGCGCCGGGTCGGAGAGAAAATCGAGGCCTTCGATGAGAAGGTTGAGATCGCCGGTCTGGCGCACAAAATCGGGCTGGAGCCGGTCGAGCGTGGAGGCCAGCTCGGCGGCCGCGTCCCGATGCGCCAGGAGTGCGCCCCCTGCGGTGATCAGGGTGAGGTCGTCGTTGGCGACCTTGCTGGCGGAGGGGCTGCTCCACCAGTTAATTAGCGCCTGGCGCAGGAAATCAAAGCGGGTCCGCCCGCGGCTGTCGCGGATTCCCAGGCCCTCGACTGTGTTGATCACGAAAACCTGTCGGGTCCCGACCCGCACTTCCTGGACGGCGGGATTGCCGAGCAGGGCGCCATCCTCGACGATCTCGAAACTGCGCGTGGGCAAGCCGGGGATGCGTCGCCCGGTTCCGTCAGAGATGGAAAGGTAGAGCGTGATGTCGGGGAACTGGTCGATGATCGGCGGTGCGATGCGGACGGTGGCATCAATCTGGGCCAGCGCATCGACACTCGGTGGAGCGAGAAGCAGCAGGGCCAGCAGGAGCCAGCGCACGCGGGCTGACCAGGGCATGGGCACATTGTAGCACGCCCGTATGCAGTTCCCGGACCCGTGCCGGCATGGCTTTCGATGGGCTTACAAACCCCCCACTCCCTGCTCAAACTGACATATGATGGCTGCGACAGATGAAGGAAAGGGGCGCTAGAAATGATCCGTTCACCCGAGAAGCTGACAGCCACAATGGTCGAGCTTCCGGCCGAACGGGAGCCCCAAGGTCAGAAAGGTGAACGTTTCATTCGGGCCATCCTGCTGACCGGCTTCGCAGCTGTCCTGATCACCGAGTTCACGCTTCTGTGGCGCATCTGGCAAGTCTGGCCCTGAACCAGGAGCGGAACCGGACCAAGCGAAGCGTATCTGTCCCAACCTAGTGGCCTCGAGGTGTCACGAAGAATCTCCTAGTGCGCCTCTTGAGCCTCCCTCCGGCTGACCCTCCCGTCATACCCCTGCGGGAGGGTCTCTTCTTAAAGGTAAAGCGGGCGAGGAACCTGTGAGTCCCTCGCCCGCGGCTGCTTGTTCGTGCAGATGACCGCTGCGATCACTCGGCGGCGGCGAGCGACGCCGCGCCGGCTGCACCCGTCAGTCGGCGGTACGTGATCGTCCAGGCTCCGTGGATGAACGTCTGCAGGATGCCGTCCAGCACGATCAAGACGGGCAGGTAGAGCACGAAGCACAAGGCCGCCAGCCCGATCCCGGTAAAGAGCGCCTCGTCCGTGCCGAAGGCCAGACCGCCCAGAACCGGCAGGACGACCACCAGGAACGGCGCCGCCAGGAGTGCCCCGATCAGTCCGCCCCCGAGGAGCAGGATGACCGCCATCAGCGCCATCGGTCCTAGGTTGGCGCGCAAGACCTCCCAGGCTTTTCGCAGCGCTGCGAAGACGTCCAGCGAATCGACAACGACGGCCACCTTCGCCAACACAGTGTAGACACTCACACCAATCGCTAGCGGGATGAGCACGCAGATGAGCGGGATCAGGCAGATCAGCCCGATACCGAAGGTGGCGAGCGCGGTCAGAATCGCACCACCTGCCACGACCAGGATGACCACCAGCAGCGCCAATCCGATGATGAGCTGAATGGCGAGCAGCCGCCAGAAGTGCGGCAGGCCCATGCGGAACGCTTCCGCCAGGGTGACGGGGTTGCCATCATCCGCATGCTTAAAGCCGGCGATCAGGCCGCCCTGGCCGAGCACACCGACGACGAAGGCGATCAGGGCGACGAGCAGCGCAAGCAGGACGATGAGGACCACCGCAGCCACGATCCACTCTTCGGGAACCCCGCGGAAGAATTGCTCAACCTGCGGGGGGAGTCCATTCCCGCTGTCGGTCGAAAACCCGGTGTTCCCACCCCCGCCGCTGCCGCCGCCGCCCCCGCTGGCGCAGCTTGCCAGGATGCCGAGGACCCACAAGCCTTTGTAGCGCCAGGTGATCTCCCAGCTTCTGCGCAGGACATTTGCATAGTCCATGATCTTCCTCCTCCAACTGCGTTGCGGGATTCAATGGCCGCTGGACGGTGCGGACCTACTCCCACTCAATGGTCGCGGGCGGCTTGCTTGTGATGTCGTAGACGACGCGGTTCACGCCTTCCACTTCATTCACGATCCGGCGGCTGAGGCGGGCGAGCAGGTCGTGCGGCAAGCGCGCCCAGTCGGCGGTCATGAAGTCTTCGGTGGTCACGGCGCGCAGCGCGATCGTCTCTGCATAGGTCCGCTGGTCACCCATTACGCCGACCGAGCGGATCGGCAGCAACACTGCAAAGGCCTGGGCGGTTTCTTCGCGCAACATCTCGGCCGCCGCAAGTTCCTCTGTGATGATCCTATCCGCATTCCGCAATCGCTGCACCCGTTTCAGGCTGACCTCGCCCAGACAACGGACCGCCAGGCCTGGGCCGGGGAACGGCTGACGCCACAGTACGGTCTCCGGCAGCCCGAGCGCCGCGCCAACGAGCCGCACTTCGTCCTTAAACAGGAAGCGCAGCGGTTCCACCAGTTCAAATTCGAGATCAGGCGGCAATCCGCCGACATTATGGTGCGTCTTGATGCGCGCAGCCACAGTGCGCTCTGCACCGCTCGACTCCACGACGTCGGGATAGATGGTCCCCTGAACCAGCAGGCGGGCGGCCGGATCGAGGCGCCGCGCCTGCTCCTCGAAAACCCGAATGAACCGCTCGCCAATCCGGCGGCGCTTCTGTTCGGGGTCGGAGACGCCTTCAAGGCTCTCGAAGAAGGCTTCGGTGGCGTCGACGGCGATGAGCCGCGCGCCGATCACCTCGTTGAAGGTGTCGACGACCGACTCGGGCTCCGCATGGCGCAGCAACCCGGTGTTAACGAAGATGCAGGTGAGCTGATCGCCGACCGCGCGTTGTACCAGGGCGGCGGCGACCGTCGAATCGAGGCCGCCGCTGACCCCGGCGACGACCGGCGCGGCGCCCACCTGCTGCTGGATGCGCGCAACGGCGCGCTCGACGATCGACTCCGGTGTCCAATCGGCCGGCGCCCCGCAGACGCCATGGACGAAGGCCGAGAGGATGGCGGGCCCGATGGGTGTGTGGTGGACTTCGGGGTGGAATTGCAGGCCATAGCGCCCTGTGGCCTCCTCGCCGATCGCGGCGATCGGTGAGTTGTCGCTGCGCGCCAGCACGGCAAATCCCGGCGGGGGTGCTTCGATCCGATCGCCGTGTGACATCCACACGGGTTCGATCCCTGCCGGAAGGAGCCGGTTCGGCGTGATGGTCTCGACCACCGCCTGACCATATTCCCGCCGGCCCGCCGGGGCGACCCTTCCTCCGAGTGTGTGCGTGAGAGCCTGCATCCCATAGCAGATGCCGAGGATCGGCTTGCCCGATTCGAGCACGTACGGTGGGATTTGCGGCGCGCCCGGCTCGTAGACAGACGCCGGTCCGCCCGAGAGGATGTAGCCGGCCGGCTGCAGGGCCTGCACCTGTTCTGCCGGCGTGTCATGCCGGAAGAGCTCGCAATACACCTGGGCCTCGCGCACCCGGCGGGCGATCAGCTGGCTGTATTGGGATCCGAAATCGAGGATGGCGATTGAGGCCACCGAAGCTCAGTCCGCGAACACAATCTTGCCGTCGTCCATGTTGGTGATGACTGCAAGTGCCTCAATGGGCACCTGGACCGGAGCCAGCCGGTCACGTCCGCCCTCAAAGGTCTTTTCGATGAGAGCGCCGATGCCGACGATGGTTGCGCCGGCGGCCTGCGCCAGGCGAACCAGGCCGAGGATGGTCTGGCCTGTCGCCAGGAAGTCGTCAATGATGAGCACTTTCTCTTCCGGGCCCAGGAATTCCGGGGAAATGATCAGTTCGACGATCCGGCCTCGGGTGTGGGAAGGGGTCAGCGTCAGGAAAATCTGATCCGGCATGGTGATCGGCTTCGATTTTCGTGCGTACACGACCGGCAGCCCCAGGTGCGCCGCCGTGGTCAGGGCCGGGGCGATGCCAGAGATCTCGGCTGTGAGGATCTTCGTGGCGCCGACGCGCGCGAAGCGGTTGGCTAGCTCGCGTCCGCAGGCATCCATCAGCAGGGGATCGACCTGGTGATTGATGAAGCCGTCGACCTTGAGGATCCCGCCGCCAAGATTCTTTCCATCTGTCTGGATCCGGAGTTTGAGTTTGTGCATCTCATCCTCATTGATTGGAGGTGGGGTTCACCATCTTATTGTAGACCGGCCGGCTGCCAGGTCAAAACAGCTTCTTCTCGACGCTGCAACGGTTGGGCCTTTGGCTGCGAGTCGGCTGGCGAGGGGTGGGGAACAGCTCGTAGAAGCGATCGGCTACGCGGTTGTTTTGGCAGCGCTCCCGCGGAGGGGAGGCGGGTGATTTTCGTCTTGACATAGAACGAATGTTCCGCTAAACTATAGAACAAGCGTGCGGACCTGAGCCAGAGCTCTTCCTGCTTCAGGCCGGAACTGCAAGGAGGCGATCATGGCCAAAGGCAAATTATCGGACCGCCAGCGCCGGATTCTGGACTTTATCATGGAGTTTAACGAGGAGAATGGGTACCCGCCTTCGATCCGGGAGATCGGGGAGGCTGCGAACATTTCATCAACCTCGGTTGTCAATTACAACCTGAACCGGTTGGTGGATGAGGGGTATCTGGATCGCGATCAGAATGTGTCTCGCGGGATCCGGCTGACTGAGAAGCTTGTGCGAGCCACACATCAGCTGGCCGATGTGGTGCGGGTGCCTCTTGTCGGGCGAATCTTCGCCAGCGAACCCGTTCCACTGCCGGGAACCGATTCACAGATCTTCGGCACGGATGAAGCGATTGAGATCACCCGTGATTTGCTCCCTTCAACCGAGGGACTGTTCGCGCTGGAGGTCAAGGGGGATTCGATGATCGATGCCATGGTGAACGAAGGCGATATCGTGGTGATGCGTCGTGTCCCTGAATGGAGCAACGGGGACATGGTGGCCGTGTGGAATAAGGAACGGGAAGAGACCACGCTGAAGCATATCTACCGGGAAGGCAGCAAGGTCCGGTTGCAGCCGGCGAACCCACGGATGAAGCCGATCATCATCGAGAACCCCGAGACCCTGGAAGTCCAGGGCAAGGTGATGCTGGTGGTGCGGCAGCTGAATTGACGTTCGCTGTCCCTGGTGACCGGCGTTTGAGGAGCCCGTTCAACGGGCTCCTTTTCTTTAACCGTCCCCGGTCGGTGGCAAATGAAGGATCATCAGGCGTGCCCAACTCTCCCCCATAGCCACCCTGCGGAGCGGCTCACTCGCCCAGGTGGGTTCGAAGGAATTGCAGGAGTCGGTCGACGAGTTCGGGCTCCGCTTCGAGCAGCTGGGTGCCATGGCTGCCTCCACTGAAGAGGACCTGTTCCGCCGACTCACCCGCGAGCGGTGTGAGGTTTCGAACGCTATCCGCCGCGAAGGTGTCGTTTTCGGCAGCCACGAGCAGCATGGGGCGGCCGGCGGCCGTCTCAACGGAGGGCTGCGTGCGCACACCGAAGTAGTCCAGTCCGGGCGAGAGGGCGATCAGGGCATCGATCTCCGGCGCGGCGGCCCCCAGCACGAGCGCCAAGTTGGCTCCGATGCTGGCGCCGATGACCGCCGTTCGTTCGGCCTGGATGGCTTCATGCCCAGCCAGCCACTGGTACGCATGGAGGACGTCCTCCTGGGCCAGAGTCCAGTCGAGCGCGCCCTCGGTCTCTCCATGTCCGCGCAAGTCGATTGTTAGAACGGCGTAGCCGGACTCCTGGAGCCTGCCCGCCAGGGGATCCCAGTCGCTGCGCTGACGGCCGAACATGTGAAGCAGGAGCACACCTGGGGCGGGGCGCTCAGCAGGAAGGAAGAGTGTGGCTGCCAACTGCAGCGCACCTGCACCGGACAGGGTCACCGTCTGGACCGATGCGCCCGGCGGCCCAGCATCGGGCTCATCGGTGGCCGTCTCAGTTGCAGTTGGTGAGTTGGTCGGGGTCTCGGCTGGCAGCGGGGTGGGTGTGGCGGTGGCCGGCATGGGTGTCACGTCGGCGGCTGGCGCGCCGCAGGCTGAGAGCAGCAATCCTACCGCCAGCAAAATAAAGACCCTCATCAGCTTGCCTCGCTGTTCCCGGCGGTGGCCAGTAGCAGCATTCGTTCCGACAACGGGCTGAGCGGCCGCCGGTCGAAGTCGCCGAAGGTTTCCACACCCGTGAAGCCGCATGCGTGAAGCATCTCCCGCATGGTCTCTTCCGAACGGAGGTAATAGGTGGTCGGGAACTCAAAGCGCTGGACGCCCCCGTCCGGAAGCAGTTCGTCATAGCGCCAGTGAACGTCCACCCGGAGTTGCTCTGGGGTGACCGTCTGCTCGGCCGTGAGCTGGACCGGATGACCGGACTGGGGCTCCAGGAACGCGGCCAGGATGTCATCGTCGTCGGCATCAGGCTGCAGGGCTTCATCGGGATTCGGCAGCTCGATCCCGAGCCGCCCGAGTGGCGCAAGGTGTTTGTGAAGCCTGCGCAGCACGGCTGCGGCCTCTTCAAGTGTCAGCTCGGCGAAGGTGTTGCAGGCCACCAGTGCACAGGCAAAATGCCGATCCAGCATGAAAGCCCGCAGGTCGGCCTGATGCAGGTCGACGCGATCGCCGAATGTCGCCAACCGGATGCGGGCGGCAGCGATCATGGCCGGACTGCGCTCTATTCCGGTGACTTCGTGGCCGACGGACGCCAACGCGGCCAGAATCCGCCCGGTACCGCAACCTAACTCGAGGACCGGGTCACCTGCTTCCTCCGCCAGCGCCCGCCAGAATGGCAGGTCGGAGTCGTAATCTGCATACTGCGCGTCGAATAGCCGGGCGAAATCGTCACCGGCCATCGTCAAGCGACGCGCCGCTTCTTCTGGGCCTTGCGGGCGACGAAGCGCGCGGAGGCTTCCAGGTGCGCAGGAGCCGCCCATAGATCGGGGAACGCATCCCGTTCCACCTCTGCTGCCTCATCGGGCGGGAGGTTCAGGCCGGCGAGCAGGAGCTTCTTAACTGCGCGCACGGCGCCGGGGTCCTGGCGGGCAAAGGACTCGGCCCGCTCGAGCGCCAGATCGAGGGCGCCGCCAGAGGGCACAAGCTGGTGGACGAGGCCGTGCTGCAATGCTTCGCGTGCATCGAGGACTCGGCCGGCGGCCAGCCACTCCAGGGCCAGTGCGTAGCCGACCAGCCGGAGCAAACGCTGGCCGCTACCCCAGGCGGGTGAGATGCCGAGGCGGATATGCATCATACCCAGCGTCGCATCCTGTGCCATCAGGCGAAGGTCGCAGGCGAGCGCGATCTCCGCGCCGCCGCCAAGGGCGGGACCTTCGAGCGCGGCAATGGTCGGCACCGGCAAGGTTTCGAGCCGCCGAAGGGCTTCGCCCATCCCCGAGGCCAAGCGGAGCCCGTCTTCCCGGGAGGGGTACTCATGGAGCTCGGTGAGGTCCCCGCCGGAGCAAAAGCTTCGTCCCGCGCCGGTCAGCACAAGCGCCCGCAGTGTGGGTGAGGCATGTGCTCGCTCAACGGCTTCTGCGAAGCGGTCCATCGCCTCCCAGTTCAGGGCGTTGCGCACGTCGGGGCGGTTCATCGTCAGCGATCCGACCCCGTTTGACCGTTCTTGGTAGAGGATGCTGGTCATGGCGGAACCTTTCCTTGACCCGACTACAGGCGGCAATTATACTCAGTTGGCATCGGGGCGTAGCGCAGTCCGGCAGCGCACCGCGTTTGGGACGCGGGGGTCGGCGGTTCGAATCCGCCCGCCCCGACCTCGGGTTTAATAACACCGAACTGGAGGAAAAGTTTGGCCAGCGGGCAGAGGGTTGCGCTTGCACCCCGCAAGACAAAAGTCGATCTGGTCGTTGTGGCTGCCCGTTATCGAGAGGAAGGCGCCGAGCGGAAGCTGGACTTTGCCCAGGCCTACGAGCGCCATGGGGTGGTTTGGAGCGATATTAAGCTCTATGACCGGGCGAAGCTGATGGCGGCCTTCGAGGGCGGCAAGCGGGTTCACGCTGGCCGTCCTGGCGAACTCTCGACGGATTTCATATTGCTGCACGCCCTGAAGCTCGAAGGGGAAGGCGCGCAGGCCAGGATCGTCTCCGACACCGAGGGGCAAGCAGCTGGGGACGATCTGGGGGTGCCGCTCGTCTGACAGCGCGGTCGACCCAACCCAGCTTGGATCACTTGCAGATGTGGGTTGAACCAGGGCAGCTCACGGCTTGAAATCGGCACTGAATGAAGGACCCCATCTCGTTCGAGATGGGGTTTTCTTTAGGGGCCGGACTGGAGTGGCACCCTGTCGCTGGGTACCGCATCTCTCCCTCCGGTTGGGAGCTGGTCACCAGGTAGCCAAAGAAGACAGAACGCAGAGGATGGGGTAGGCTGCGCCAGTCTTCCGGATTCGCCCGCCGTAGGCGTCCCACCGGAATGATGAACCCGGGCGATTGAAACTGCGTCGAATCTTCGTGGTAGCATTCATTCACATACAGCCTCATCGTCCTCTTCACAGCAAGGCCAGCTTCATCGCTTCTCCATCGACCGTGACGCAAGAACCCGAAGGTGCCTGCTCATGGTTGTGATCCACACAGACGACAAGTCAATGCAGAAAGAGCGTTTAGCGTTCGTCTGAAGGTGCTCAGGCGGCGATCATGAGCCGCGGCGCCCCTCTCCGGGCTTAGGCCCGGTGGTGATTTCCGGAGGTGGTCGGTGCCCGCGCGAGCGTTCCAACGAATTCTTGCTCTTCTGATGCTCCTGCCGTTGGCCTGCAGTCCGCTCGGGGGCCTGAGTGGAACGGTCACGTCGCCCGACGGCGGCGAAACCACGCCCGGCGGTGCTGCTAGGTCGACGGCGACGACCCCCGCCACGCGTACCCCCGAGCCCATCCCACCCGATTTCTACGATCTGGAAGGCAACCCGATCTTTGTCGACCCACCGCCGCGTGAGGCGGTCGAGCTAATGCTTCAGCAGGTTGAGGCTGGGGACCTGGCGCTTGCGGAGGGCGTCATCGGCCTGCTACAAGCTCTGGCTGGTGAGTCAGCCCTCCCGGGATACGCGGCAGATGGGGAGGGCGAAGTGGAGTTCAAGAGCGGCTGGGGCCTCAGCGCGATGGCGTACGAGGTCTATCAAGCGAGTGACGATCCTGCGGTCCGGGCGGAGATCGAGCGCTTAATTCGCAAGCTCGCGCCGCCCCAGGAAGCCCTCGATCTGTATGCCGCACCTGCCGAGGAGGCCCGCAGCTGGCGCTGGACGGCCGGCCTTCTTAAGGGCGTCGGTCGCCAGCTCTCGTGCGATGAGATCTGGCACGAGGGGTTCCCCGAGTCAGCCGGGCCGGCGCCGACCTGTCTGCTCTACGACTCGTTCACCGCCGGCGGGCATGAGTTCCGTGTCTACTATCCGACCGAGCTGGCCAATGACCCCACCTACTCCCCTTACTTCGCCAGCGCGTTGCAGGCGTTGAAGCGCAGCCAGGAGGTGTACAGCAAACTGGTCGAAGTGCGCTCGATTAATCTGGTTTTCGCTTTGATCCCTGCGGCGCAGATCGGCGGTCCGCAGCAGGGTGTGGCGATGGTGCCGGGGCTGGACCCAGAGAGCCTGGCTGGCCGGCCCTGCCCCATCACCGTCTTTACGGGTGCCCTCGACGTTCTCTTGCCTCAATTCCAGCAGATCATGGCGCATGAAGTGTTTCACTGCATCAACTTCTGGCTGAAGGGCGGCAGTGGCTATGCAGATGCAAGCTGGTACAACGAGGGGCTTGCCAATTACTTCAGCAATGTGGTGTACCCAGACGTGAATCTGGAGCATAAGTTCGTCGAGGAATTCCACACCTTCTCGCCCGACAAATCGATCTTCGAGATGTCGTACGCGAACACCGTCTTCTTCCAATTCCTGGGAAACCGCTTTGGGGATCCATGGCTCATCGAGCTGGTTAAAGGGATGCCGCTGACGAGCCATGAGGCGATGATGGGTTATCTGGCTGGCCTGCCGGATTTCGACAAGGTCTTTCAAGAATTCGGACAGATGTATATGGATGGAAAGATTGAGGATACCGGTAAGGGCCTTTTGCCAGGCGAGGCCTATGTACGACCGGAGGATGTCGTCTGGTTCCCGGATGTCAGTCAACACCGGATGGAGGCCAGGCCGTTCCATATCGAACGCGGGCTGCTCCTGTTTCGTGAGGACAGGCACTACGAGCTCGACCTGAACCTGCAGGGGAATGGCGGCCACGAATCAGCGAAGGATCCACCGGACGGCAGCTGGGCTCCGATGCCGGGGGTCGTCGTCGCCTGTGAGGGGCTTGCCGACCTGGTCCCAATCCTGACAACCACCTCGCCCGGCGCGATCACCTCGACCGCGGCCACCTTCGACCTCGACCTGGCGGAGAGTGAGGAATCTGAGTGCGACAAGTGCCTGGTGGGTGAGTGGGAGCATGACATCGGCGCCAGTGAGTACTGGGACGCCGTTCGTCAGGCGACGGCTGATATGGACACCCAGCTGCAGTCGGTGCTGGGTGCGCAGCGCCTGATTTTTTACGAGGACACCGCCTACGAGAGCCACACCGAGGATTGGGTCTTGATCTGGCGTGGGTCGGAATTTGAGGGGAATGTCAGCGTGGTGATCACCACGACCCAACGGTCGGCGAGGGGGGTCTACGGAACCGCTGGCCTTGCCATGCTGAACATGTGGGAGGGGACGAGCAATTACCGGCAAGAGACGGTTGTTCAGGTAACGGGTCCGCTGGGCACATTCAGCTCCAATCCGGAAGTTCGCACGGAGGATGGGGGCGGCTTTGCGCCGACACCACCAGGCGGGGCGCCTTATACATGCACAGACACGACGCTCAGCTACGCAGTCGAACTGCAGGTCTTCGGTGGGGGAGGCCAGGTCTGGAGCGGCGACATTATCTACGATCGGATCAGTACGACACCTCCACCGCCTTCCTTAGGCCCGGAGAACTGAGCGACGACCCGCTGCCGCCTTGTACGCACCCCGAAGGACGACGCAGTCCGATGAAGCTCACGCCGACCATCCATGAGAACTCCCTGGCCGAGACCTGGCCGGCGTCCCGGCCGATCTCAGCGATGGCGGGACGCCGGCGCGGCGCTTGTAGTCGGTGAGGGCGAACTTCCACAAGCGCTCCTCCGTTGTTATAATGGCGCTCAACTCCACCTGCTTTCGGAGTCCATGATCACTCGCCGGTCCCGAAGAAGATCTCGCGCCGGCTCCCAGCAGGCGGGCGTCGCCAAGTGGTAAGGCATCAGCCTTCCAAGCTGACATACGCGGGTTCGAATCCCGCCGCCCGCTCCTGAGCCGCTCACCTGGGCGGCTTTTTCATGTGCGCCGATCGCTCTGAATGCGTATACAGAAGCACGTTCTACGTTGACTCAGCGCAGGCGCGGGTTAGCCGAGCCTTCCACGGCCCAACCGTGTCTGCTAGAATAGATGTGCTAGGCCGTGCTGGCTGGGCGGCAGCGCCTGCCCACGGCCGGATCGGTGACACCGCTTGCCAAGCCAGGTTGGCCCGCGCCTCAAGTCAGCCTGAGGCCTGGGCCGGCCAGAGGGCTGGAACGATGGGGCGGTGTGACGATGCAGTTATGCTCTGGGGCCCGTAGCTCAGGGGTTAGAGCGGCCGGCTCATAACCGGTTGGTCGCAGGTTCGAATCCTGCCGGGCCCACCTCGTCACCTTGCACGGCCTTTCCCCCTTCAAGTTGAGCGCCCAAAGACCTTGAACTCCATGCAGGCGTAGGAACAAGGTACCGCTAACCTGCGCTCGGGCGAGCTTGGCATCGAGCCGAGAAACGTGCGAGAATAGCCTGCAGTCGTGCCAATGATGGGGTCTGAGTTTGAACGCCTGACGATGAAGTCCGCCTGGAGCGGCCGGAAGGTCGCTCGTTGGGCGCGTCGATCCCAGGCCAAGGTGGAAGGTGGACTGCCGTTTTGAGCGCGCTTCGAAGGTGGTGGACACGGCTGTTCGGCCGAGAAGAATCACCGGCTGCGCCGGCCCGGCTGGCGGATACGGCGCCGCTTCACGCCGGCCCCAATGGGAACCTCAGGCTTGGCCCCCGCACGCGGCTGGAGGCGGTCGCAGGCCAATCCGTCGGGCTCACACGAGAGAACAACGAAGACAGCATGGTGCTGCTCTACGGGAACTCGTTCGGTGAGGGGCGCCTGCAGGGTTTCGGCATCTTCTGCGTGGCCGACGGTGCCGGCGGCCACGGCCATGGCGAAGTGGCGAGCGCAATCGCCGCTCGGACGGCCGCCCGCAGCCTGGTCGAGACCGGCTTCCTGAATCAGATCTACGCCTCGGGTGACTTCGAGTACGACGTCTCACTGCTCGAAGATATGACACGCCAGGCGTTTCAACGCGCCAACCGCGCTGTTCAAGATGGGGCTGAAGGTGGGATCACAACACTGACGCTGGCCTTCGTGCTGGCCGGACGGCTCACCATTGGCCATGTCGGGGACAGCCGGGCTTATCTGACCAATGGGGTCGAGCTGGAACGCGTCACCCGCGACCATTCCTACCCCTGGCGGCTGGTGGAGATCGGTCAGATCACGCCCGATGAGGCACTGCTTCACCCCAAGCGCAACTTGCTCTGGAACGCGATCGGCCAGCCGGCCGACCTGACGATCGAGATCTACTCGCGGCCCGTTCCGCTCGGCAGCCGACTCCTCATTTGCTCGGATGGGCTCTGGGGGGAGGTCTCCGAAGCAGAGATGATCGACTGCATCAATGGTCGTGACGACCTTGACAGTGCGATCCATGAATTGATCCGCGCGGCGATATCAGCCGGCGGTCCGGACAATATCACTGCCATCCTCGTCGCTTTCCCCGAGGGATAATTCCACAATCAATGGTTGAAGACGAGAAAGGCAGCCTGCCGGCTGCCTTTTTGGTTGGGTTGCGGTTGTGCGCCGAGCCGTTGGCTTAGGCCTCAAGCCGAACAGGGATGCTCATCCCCCACGATCGGTGCATTGCGAGGGAAGGAATGTCTTAAAGATCGGTCTCGTAAGCCGCCCAGGCGATATCGTTTTCCCAGATTCGCACCCGCAGCGTCTGCAGATTGGATTCCTTGATTCGCCCCTTTAATTGGTGACAGAAGATGCGGGTGAAATGTTCGATGCTTGGGTTGAGTCCCTCGAACTCGGCCAGATCGTTCAGGGTGTGGTCACGGTAGTAGGCAACCAGCCCTTCGATATGTTTCTCCAGATCGACGATATCGAGCAGATAGCCGTGCTGATCGAGTTCTTCGCCGGCGAGCGTGACCTCCACCTGATAATGGTGGGAGTGCCACTCATTCTCGGGCCCCCAATCTCCGCCGATGAGGTAATGTTGGGCGACAAAGTCTCGCTGGACGGCGAGTGTGTACATGGTGCCTCCTGGTCTGAAACGCTATGCGGGCGGCTCAGCTGTCGTAGGTGAAGACCACCTGAACCGCATCCTGGGGTTGCTGATCGAGCAACCGGTAGGCTTCGTCTGCCTGCTCGATCGGGAACCGATGGGTGATGAAGCGCGACGGACGGACGGTCTCGAGCATCTGCCAGGCAAGCGCCATCCGCCGCGGCTTGGGAAGGCGGGCGCTGAGCAGCGGATTGAGGCTGCTTACCTGGCTGCTGATCAGCTGGATCCGGCTGCGGTGGAAGCTGCCCCCGAGGTCGATCGGCGCCTGCTTGCTGCCATACCATGAGCCGATGACGATCCGGCCGCCAAATCCAGTGTGAGCCAGCGCAAGGTTTAAGGCCTCTGGGGCGCCGGTCAGTTCGAAGCACAGGTCGGCGCCCGGCGGATCCGCGGGCGGCTGAAGCGCCGAAGTCAGCCTCTCGGGTGTGTCCGGGTCGTCCGGATCCAGGCTGGCATCGGCGCCGGCCTCGAGCGCCATCTGGCGGCGCAGGGGGAAGCGGTCGAGCGTCACCAAGGCGGCCAGCGGGAAGGGGTGCAGCAGGCTGGTTGTGAGCAGCCCCACAATTCCCTGGCCAAGAACGAGGACGCGCTCCCCAAGCAGCGGGCGGCCGTCGTGCACGAAGTTCACTGCCGACTCCATGTTGGGCACGAAGACGGCCTCTTCTGGATTGAGACCCTCCGGCAGGGGGGTGAGCGCCTGCGGGTCGCTCCAGAAGTGGCTCTCATGCGGCTGGAAGGCGAAGACCAGCCGATCTCGCCAGCTTGCCTCCGCGCCCGGGGCCAGCTCAACTACGATCCCAACGGCGGCGTACCCGTACTTCAGCGGATAGCGTACCGTGCCCTCAAGCGCGTCGATCGTGGCGTCCACCTCCGTCCCGGCGGGCAGCTGGTTGCGGTAGAAGAGCAGCTCTGTGCCGGCACTGATCGCCGTGCGCAGCGATTGCACCAGCAGCTGGCCAGGCTTGGGTTCAGGCAGCGGTTCGCGGCGCACCTCGAGGCGTTGCGGTGCGGTGAAATAGAGCGATGATCGTTCCACAGCGGCTTTCCTCAGAGGGGCTGGGTCCAAGCCTAGCGCGGGGTCATACCATTTGGGCAGGACGGCAGCCGCACGGCCTGGGGTGACGCTATTATAGCTGTCCCTACGGCACCAATTGTCATGGGGAACGTGGAGAGAAAGCCTTTGACAGTCTACTGAGATTCCGGTAAGCTAGTATTTGTATTGCCTATACCGGTAAGAAGTGGTATAGGAACTGGTCTACATGGGTCCGGAGTGCTCTGCGGCGAGGGGCTCCGAATCGATCAGCGATCCCCTGTGAGCGTACAGCAATCCTCCTCAATCGGTAGTGTCACGAACTCGCCCCCCGCCGCGCACGGCATCCTAACACACCGTGAGTCGGCAGTCGCCCATCGAAAGGGATGACCTACCGCCGATGAACGACGGCAGTTCATCCGCTGAACTGGAGATCACCATCCAGCATGCGATGGGCCTGCATGCGCGCCCGGCGGCCTTATTTGTGCGGACCGCCCAGCGCTACCCCTGCTCGATCACCCTGTCGAAGGACGGGCAGGCGGCGGACGCCAAGAGCATTCTCAGCGTTCTCGCCCTTGCGGTCACGCAGGGCACGACGGTCCGGCTCGTCGCAGAAGGAGACCAGGCAGGTGCGGCGATCGCCGCCCTGCAGGCCTTGATCGAAACCAACTTCGGCGATGAGAAGGAGTGAGGGGAGCGCCATGGAAGCTGCTTCCGATCGTTGGAAAGCTCTGGAATTCCTGCGGCTGGAGCGATCCAGCATCGTTCCCCATTACCAGCAGCTCGCCGATCAGCTGCTCAAGGCGATCCTGGACGGCCGCCTCAACCCGGGGGATCCGCTGCCGTCGGAGCGTGAGCTTTCGCGACAGCTGGGGATCTCCCGGATGACGGTTCGCCGCTCCCTGACCGACCTGGAGGCGCTCGGGAGGCTTGTGAGCCGGGTCGGCAAGGGGTGGTTTGTCAGCTCGAACAAGATCGAGCAGACGCTTACCCAGCTCACCGGCTTCAGCGCTGATATGCGCGCCCTCGACCTGAACGTGGAGTCGAGGGTGATTTTCTTTGCGCGAGAGCCCGCGTCGGACTGGCTTGCCGAGCAGATGCGGGTCCGTCGCGGCGAAACGATCTATCACTTGGAGCGCTTGCGGATCGTCAATGGGGATCCGATCGGCATTGAGCGCCCGTACGTTGCAGAGCGCGTCTGCCCGGGCCTTGAGCGTTATGACTTCTCCGTCCAGTCCCTATACACGGTCATGCGGACTGAGTACGGCCTCACCCTGGCTCGGGCCGAGCAACAAATCGAGGCTTCGACACCAGATCCTGGTGAAGCCGCCATGCTGGGCATCGATGAGGATCAGCCGGTGCTGCGCGGCATGCGTCTGACGTTCAGCCCGGAAGACATTGTTCTTGAAGCCAGCACGGCGGTCTATCGCGGCGACCGCTACAAGTACCAGCTCCTCATCCAGGGCAATACCCAAGCGGGCGGGTTGATGCGGTGAGTCGCTACGGGTTCGTCCTCGCCGCACACGGCGAATTGGCCCCTGCTCTTCTTGAGAGCGCGGAAATGATCCTAGGGCAGCAGAATGGCGTGGTCACGATCAAGCTCATGCCCTCCATGAACCTTGAAGCGCTCGAAGCCGAACTTCGCGAAGCCATCGAGCGGGTGGACCAGGGCGCAGGCGTGATGGTGATGATCGATCTGTTCGGTGGGACGCCGAGCAATGCCGCCGCACTCTGTCTTCGGTCGCATGACTGCGCTATTGTCACCGGCGTCAACCTGCCGATGGTTCTGGAAACGCTGCTGGCAGCCGATGGTGCCGGCTCGCTCGAGGAGCTGTCGCGGGTCGCCATCGACGCCGGCCGCGCCGGCATCGTCGATGTGGCCGCCAAGTTTGCTGCAATGAAGAACAATTCGGAAGCTCGTCCAAAGGAGTCTTGACCCATGGCAGAAGAGAAGGCAAACGCTGGCGCAAATGATCACATGCGCAGATCGGTGTTCGTTGGGCCCCGTCAAATCGAATTTCAGAAGATTCCGATCCCCTCGCCGCGGCCCGATCAGGTGCTGGTGAAGGTGCGGGCGGCGGCGCTCTGTACCTGGGAACAGCGGATGTACACCGGCGAGGAGCCGACCTACCCCATGTCGGGGGGGCATGAGGTGAGTGGCGTCGTCGTCGACGTGGGTCAGAACGTCTTCGGGCTGGAACCCGGCGACCACGTCACCGTCGCCGGCCTCAAACGCTGCGGCCAGTGTGAGTCCTGCCTGCGCGGGCACGACAACATCTGCGAGAACATGTGGAAGATCCGTGATGCCGACCCGACGCCAGGCCCCGCTGGATTTGGCGAGTATGTGCTGCGCCTGGGCGTTGATTGTTTCAAGATCGCAAAGGACATCCCGATGGAGCACGCCTCGCTGAGCGAACCGCTGGCCTGTGTGCTGCGCAGCGTCAAGCATGCCGGGATCAAGCCGGGTGAGCGGGTGGTCATCATCGGCGCCGGGCTGATGGGCATGCTTCACCTCCTGCTCGCGAAGATGCGCGGCGCCGTCGTGATCGTCAGCGAGCCGGATGAGCACCGGCGGGCGAAAGCCCTCGAGCTGGGGGCCGATGCGGCCTTCGATCCGCTCACGGAGGATTACGTCGAGACGGTCAAGGCCCATACTGGCGGCCTTGGTGCCAACGTGACCTTTATTTGCGTCGCAAGGCACAGCACGGTAGAGCCGGCGGTGGTCGCGACCACCAATGGAGGGCGGGTGTTGTGCTATTCGAGCTTCTACCCGAAAGAACAGAAGATCGAAGTCGATCCCAACATCTTTCATAAGAAGGAAGTCACACTGACAGGAACCATGAGCCAGACACGCGAGGATTTCCACGAGGCAGCGCAGCTGATTTCCAACCGCGCCATCGACCTTGCGCCGCTGATCAGCGCAACCTTCCCGCTCGACGAGCTGGACAAGGCTTTCGAAGCGGCGCTTTCGGTGGACACCTACCGCGTGATCATCAACCCGTAGCCCGGAAGGAGATTGCGTTTGACGCCGGTGGAAGCCATGTCTTCCGATCCATCTGCGAGGCAGGGAGTGAGGACCTGATGGAGATCGCGCACGCACGAATCGACGACCGACTGATCCACGGCCAGGTAGTTACGGCCTGGATCCGGGCCATCGGCCGCTGCGACGAGATTCTGATTTGCGACGATAAGACGCGTCAGGATGCCTTTTTGCAGCAGGTGCTCGAAATGACCAAGCCGCCGGAGATGAAGCTGCGTGTGCTTTCTGTGGAGGAAACGATCCAGGACTTCAAAGACAAGGCAGACGATTCTCGCCGTGTATTGCTACTGACCCGCGGCCCGTCTGCGATGCTGACCCTGTTGGAGAACGGAGTCAGCTTCACCTACCTGAACCTGGGCGGCATGGGGGCCGGACCGGATCGCAAGCTCTATCTGAAGAACATTTCCCTGAGCGCAGACGAACTGGCCGTCCTGCACAAGATTCAGAGCATGGGCGTCCGAATTGAATTGAAGATGGTACCGAGCGATCCTGCAGTTGAACTACCGCGTGCAGAAGGGAGGTGAAGGCTAGCTTTGCACCTGTTTCTCAGGAACGCTCCGCTTGTCTCGATCGACCACACACTTAGGACTGTATGGAGGCCCTATCCATGAAAGTCCCACTCAAACGACTCATTGCCGTCGTTGGCCTGGTGTGGGCGTTGGCGCTGCTGGTACATGTGCGGGCACTGGCGGCACCGCCAGAGAGCGCCGCGCTGCAAGCCGCGCCCACGCTCGGATTTCTCCAGGCCGTTCTTGTCGCTGCGGGATACTGGATCACCAACAGCGCTTTCACGCCGAACCTGGGCTTCAACTTCATGCGCTGGCCAATCATCGGCGGCACATTCGTTGGGCTCATCATGGGCGATCTCGGCCAGGGCATTCTGCTTGGCGCGAGCATCAACCTGGTGTTCCTCGGCGTGATCTCCGCCGGCGGCTCCGCGCCGGCCGACCCCTCGCTGGCCGGCTGGCTCGGGACAGCGCTGGCGTTGTCCGCTGGGCTGGGGACGCAAGAAGCGATCGCCATCGCCGCGCCGCTCGGCGCACTTGGCCTGCTTGGCTTCTTCAGCCGCATGAGCGTGGACGTCGCCTTTGTCCGTTGGGCGGATGAGCGCGCCGAAGAAGGCGACATCTGGGGCGTGGCGAGGATGAACTGGCTTCCCGGCCAGGCCTACGTGTTCCTCACCACCTTCGTCCCGGTGTTGATCCTGGCGCTGCTGGGTGCTCCGGCCTTGGACTCGCTGTTCAATGCCATCGACCCGTTCCGTGGCGGCTCGGCGAACTGGCGCTGGCTGCGTGACTGGTTCATCATCGCCGGGACTGTCCTGCCGGCGGTGGGGATCGCGCTCAACCTGAGCCTGATCATGACCCGCTCGACGCTGCCGTATCTGCTCGCGTTCTTCACGGTTGCGGCGCTCACGAACATCAACATCATCGCCATCGCCGTCGTCGCCGTCGGTCTGGCGATCCTGCACGTGACGTTCGCCCGGAGGAGGGATCAAGATGTCGCAGCAGCCAGCTGATGCACCGGCTGAACCGAAACGAATCCTCACGCGTGGGGACGTCTTCGCCTCGTTCTGGCGCTGGCTGTTCTTCTCCCACGCCAACTACAACTGGGAGCGCTATCAGGGCACCGGCTTCGCCCATGCCATGGCTCCGATCATCGAGAAGCTCTACACCACACCCGATGAAGTCAAGGCGGCCCTTAAGCGCCACCTGGTCTTCTTCA
This sequence comes from Anaerolineales bacterium, assembly GCA_041624375.1. Classification (GTDB taxonomy): domain Bacteria; phylum Chloroflexota; class Anaerolineae; order Anaerolineales; family E44-bin32; genus JBFJVD01. Next base: position 4,426 of record JBFJVD010000001.1, on the reverse strand, counting down.
ATACCGAGCCGGACACCGGCGGCGTGATCCACGGTATGACCATCGCACTCGAGGAGCAGCGCGCCCTGGGCAATGTCGCCATCGACGACGACACGATCAACAGCGTGAAGTCCGGCCTGATGGGCCCGTTCGCCGGCCTGGGCGACACGCTCAAGCAGGGGACCTGGTTCCCTGTCTGGCAGTCGATCGGCATCGGCGTCGCCCTGGCGGCGGATGGCGCGGCCTCGGGCATTCTTGGCCCGATCATCTACTTCATCGCAGCCGCCGCGTACACCTGGGCGTTCGGCTGGTGGGTCTACTACCAAGGCTACCTGCAAGGGCAGGGACTGGTGACCAGCCTGCTGCAGACCGGGCTGCTCGACGATGTGCGCACCGGCGCCGCCGTACTTGGCGCTTCAGTGCTGGGCGCGCTCGGCGCCCAATTCATCACGGTGAGCACGGGCATCAGCTGGACGGTGCTCACCGGGACGGGTGACGAAACGGTGGAGCAGGTGTTCTCGCTCCAATCCAACGTGCTCGATGCGCTGTATCCGCAGCTTGTCCCGCTCATCGTCCTGCTGACGATCATCTGGCTGCTGCGGCGCGGCATCTCGATCATCGACGTGATCCTGTACGTCTTCGGGGTCACGCTCGCCTCGGCGCTGCTGGAATCCGTCTGGAGCTTCGCGACCCGGACGAGCAACGCGTTCGGCGTCTTCAGTGGCGACGGACTGCCCACCCTGATCGGGATCCTGGTGTTGATCGTCGGCGCGCTGTTCTTCGGCAGCCGGCGTGGAAACACCTCCGCCGCGGTGCGCTTCGTCGTCGGCTTCCTGGTTATCACCGTCATCGCTGCCTTCGTCGGCGTATTCTGGCCGCAGATCACGCTGCAGCCGCTGTCGCACTTCTAGGAGGTGCCTACCCGGAGGAGAACGAACGACAGAGCGTTCCTGTAATGATGGCGGCGGCCTGCGCGGGCACCGTGCCGCCGGGCCGCCGCCCGGGTCTTATTCGGTCTGATTGCGCAAATTGTTGAGAACTCTGGTCCATCCAGCCTGGTGACATACCTAAGGAGACATCATGTCCAAAAAGAGACGACTGAACCGCGTTTTCCGTCCGGATGGGCGCACGCTCATCGTGGCGATGGATCATGTTGGGTTCATGAATAAGCCGCTTCCGGGCTTGATCCAACCCAACGCTACGGTGCGTGAGTGCGCGCTCCACGGTGCCGATGCGATCATGACAACCCCCGGGACGGCGCGTGCCTGCCTCGACGATTTCGTCGATGCGGCCTTCATCATGACGGTGCCGAGTGCGGAGCGGCCGGCGATAGATCACGCGGTCGAGCACGCGCTGCGCATGGGCGCCGACGCGCTGAAGATCCTGGTGTACCCCTTTCAGAACAATCCCGAATCCACGGTGCTGAACCAGATCTACCTCTCCCAGCAGTGTGACGCCTGGGGGATGCCCCTCCTCTCCGAGACAATCCCCGGTGGCTGGGCAGCCGGTCCTGAGATGCGAACGCCGGAGGCCATTTCCGCTGGTGCGCGCGTAGGGGCCGAGGCCGGGGCGGACTTCGTCAAGACCTTCTCCACCGAGGATCCGACTGATTTCGACATCGTTGCCGAAAACTGCCCGGTACCGGTCGTGATTCTTGGCGGCGCCAAAGCCGACAGCGATGAAGAGCTGCTGGAATCGGTGCGGACGGCGATCGACCACGGTGCGTCGGGCGTCGCGATCGGGCGCAACGTCTTCAGCCATCCGCGACCGGGCGCCCTGGTTGCCGCCCTCTCTGCAGTGATTCATGAGGACGCCACGGTCGAGGAAGCTGTCCAGGAGATGGGGAAAGTCACGGCCTGATGCAGGTCGAGATGCCCGGCCGCATCGAGCCGTCTCGCCGGGTCTCGTTTGGTCCGGGCGAGTTCTGGGCGCTCGTCAGCAGCCTCAGCTATGCCGTGGCGGCGATCTTCAGCCGGGTGGCGTCGCTATCGGTCCATCCGTTTGTGGCCCCCGCCCTGCGCCTGATTCCCGTCGCTTCCTGGGCGTGGATCCGGGTGGTGCGATCCGGCCGCGAACTGCCGCGCCTGCGTCCCTCGGCCGCCGATTTCTTCGGCTGGCGGGTGATCCTGGTGATGCTGCTAGGCGGCACATTGACCACGGTTGTCGGAACAGTGGGCTACTTCTATGCCCTGCGTGCCGGCGGAGTGGTGCTCACGCAGCCGGTGCTGGCGACCAGCATCCTGTGGAGCGCGCTGATGGCGGCGGCGTTCCTGCGTGAACCGCTGAACCGCGGCATGCTGTTGGGGCTGTTGATCGCAGTCGCCGGCGTCGGGCTGCTGGGTTATGGCCGGGCGGCGGGTGGGGAAGTGGAGGCCAGCGTTCTGGTCGCCATCCCGCTCGCTTTGATCCCGGCCGTTGCCTGGGCGGGCGGATCGAACTGCACCCGCTACGCGCTGACGCAGGGCGTGGACAAGTACACCATCCTCTCGATCGGCCACACATGGGCGATCTCGCTCCTGTTCGTCTTTCTGCTGGTCAGCGGGCGCGGCGGCTTGATCACCGCCGTCGACGCCGCCAGCCTGGGAACGCTGCTTCTGGCCGGTCTGCTCACCGGCGCAGCGCAGATCACGCTGGCACAGGCGCTCTCGCTCACCACAGTCGCCAGCGCCTCGACGATCAATGGTATGAATCCGGTGATCGCTGCCGTCCTGGCCGCGGTCCTGCTCGGCGAGCGGCTCAATCTGCTGATGATCTTGGGCACGTTGCTCACCGTCATTGGGGTGGTGTACGTGCAGCTCACCAAGGAAACGGTGTTCGACGAAGGCTTATCCATCGGGGTGCAGCCTGCGGCTGGGCCCGAAGCGTATGAGGGAAAGAAAACCTGAAATGACCAAGCAGTCGATGAAAGTTGGCGTGATCGAAGATATCCGTGAGGTCTCCATTCGCGAGCTCCCCAAGCCCGAGCCGGGGCCAGGCGAGGTTCTGATTCAGACCAAGGCCTGTGGCTTGTGTACCTGGGAGCAGCGAACCTACTCTGGGGTGGACAAAGAGACGCGCCGGCCGATCGCCGGGGGGCATGAATTCGCCGGCGTCGTCGCCCAGATCGGGGAGGGGACGAAGACGGACCTGAAGGTCGGCGACCGCATCGCCGCCGGCCCGAAGCCCGCTGGCCGCCACGATATGGACCGCTACCGGATCGAGTACCTGGACCTGTGGGGACCGCTGGGGCTGGCCGAGTATAAGGCCATTCCGGTGGGGAGCGCCTACAAGCTGGCGGACGACCTGCCGTTTGAATACGGCTGCTTCACGGAGCCTCTCGCCTGCGTCATCCACGCGTCGAACAAGGTGGACTACAAGCTCGGGCAGGATGTCGTCGTCATCGGCGCAGGGCCGATGGGTATGCTCAACATGATGGTCGCCAAACGGCAGGGGGCGCGGGTCATCGTCAGCGAGATGAATGAAAAGCGGAACGACTATGCGCTCGAACTGGGTGCAGACTTCACCGTGAACCCGGAAAAAGAGGATGCAGCCGAGCGTGTGCGCGAGATCACGGATGGCAAGGGCGCAGACGTGGTCGTGGTCGCCATCGGAAATCACAAGGCGAACCTGGACGCCATGAGCATGGTGGCCGAGCTCGGCACCGTGATGCTCTTCGCCTCGGCCCATCCGACCACAGAGATGGGCGTCGATCCAAATTTCATCCACCGCAAGCAAGTGACGCTGACCGGAGCCCGCCACCCTTCGACGGAAGGATTCGAAACTGCGGCCACGCTCCTCTCCAAGCGGCTCATCAACGTGGAGCCATTGATCGAGCAGCGGATTCCTATGACCCGCCTCAAAGAAGCCTTTGAGCTGGCGATCCTGCCGGAGACCTACCGGGTCATCGTGACGCTCAATGGCGAGGAGTAGGTCCGCGTGAGGCTGGGTCAGCGCCTGGAGCTCCAAACCATCAAGCTCGACAACGTCCGCTTTGGCAGCTCGACCGGGCTCGACGGCCGGACGTTGGACATCGACCGGGATGAGCTTCGCGCACTGATCCTGGAGGACTCGAGGTTCGAATCTGCGCGCCTCGAGATCGCCAGGCCCGGTGAGAGCGTGCGCATCGTCCACTGCCTTGATGCCATCGAGCCGCGCGTCAAGATCGAGGGCCCCGGGTCGGTCTTCCCAGGGTTTCTCGGCGGTCCGGAGACCGTGGGCCGCGGTGTGACGGCGCGGCTGGAAGGCATGAGCGTGTTGAGTTCGAGCCGCTATCCGCAGCCGTTCGAAGGCTTGCTGGCGGCGCGCGAAGCGATTGTGGACATGTCGGGCCCCACGGCGGTCTACAGCCCGATGTCGCGGGTGGTGAACCTCGTGCTGGTGCTCAAGCCGCAGCCGGGGCTTGACAATGAGGACTATGACGACGCGGTGCGCCGGGCCGGGCTCCGGGTCGCCGATCGGCTGGCGCGCG